>CAZRWX010000133.1:0-9507 GCA_964603925.1 uncultured Bifidobacteriales bacterium
GAAATCTGGGAGAATAGCGCGGGAATCTTACGCTGAAATAGTGCGGGAATTAACACCAGTTTTAAAATCCTTCAATGAAATAAAGTTCAACATTTCTAGTTTCATCATTCATCAAGCATTAATCTCTTCTTTGACCGTTTCAGTTTTTTTAACTGCTCTCGTTCAATATTGCTAATATTTTTTTTAGGTGTTGGTAAATTTTCTGGCATTGTACCGCCTACTCGCTCGATTGTTCCTCTAACTTCTTTGCCAACAATAAAATGGATTTCATTGGCAGCATCTGGAGTTGCGGCTTTATCTTTCTTTAATTTTTCTTCGGCCTGTGAGATTCTAAACAAATTAGCGATAAGTTCTGTACTATTCATATAGTCAAGAATGCGTTCGCTTTTTTTCAAGCCCTTCTTTTTATGGATATCCGCCACTTTTAGACCACCATACAGACCCATGTATCCTGCATTCTGAAAAGTGGCATACTCATCATCACTAATAACACCGGCATTGTGAGCCGCATCGGCAAGCATCTGGTTCCATTGTTTGATATCGCCACGAATAACCAGCCGTTTATTGTCTTCATTAAGTTGATTAAAGCAGTCGGCTACTTCCTGCCTTCTGGTTTGAATAGCGAAATAGGTCTGGCCTAAGGCTATCACCTCTTTTCGCGGGTCTCCATTCTGGACAATCAAGTAACATGCATAACGAGAAAGTTCATAATCAACAACCTGTTTTTTGGCTGTTTTAGGCATTTTTATCGTTTTGCTAACCTCAGCAAAATGTTCTGAAATTTCATAACCGCTGTTCTTACAGGCAAGCATTGCCCTGTCCAAAACTTTTGCAAAATTCCGCCATTGCACATATTCAAGCACAGGCACAAGTTCACGGGCATTCCAAAATTCATTGCCTTTTGATGACAAATGCTTTATTGATTCAAAAGTTTTGTATTCTTTCGCATTTAAGTTCCCCATAGTTTATACTCTACCCCTTCTAAGCACCTTCATAATTTTTGTGTTTTCATAAAACTAAAAACATACTGCTCATTTGAGTAGTAGTTTGTCATTGCTTTTTGGTGAAAACTTAATCATTTTAGAAACGGTTATCGCCAGAAAGCCGTAGAGTTCGAAATTTAGGTGATAATTCCAGATTTGGGAGAAGATGTCTAGTAGCTTCTGGTTATGTCTTAATTTTTTTTGCCATCTGGATCGAAGTCGTGAATCCCAACTTTTAGTATAGGTTACCACTTAATCTGGATGCGTCTAAATTAACTGTCGAAATGCCAGCAGACTCAAGCCATGGCAATAGTTTCTGAATCATAGCTTTCGCTATTCCCTTTCTTCTGAATTCAGGACTAACGTAAACGTCCATCAAATAGCCATATTCTGACTGTTTAAAGGAGGCGCTCAGAAATTCATCTGTGCGTATCAATCCTCCAGCACATCCGATGATTGAATTATCGCTTTCGTAAACAACATGGATGCATTTCTTTTTCTGATATTCGATTGTGTAGTAATTGATCGTTTTTTCCAGGAAGTCGTCAGTCAGCAAATCGGTAGTTCCTATTTCAGCAAACATTTGAAAACGAAGTTCTGCGATTCTCGCTAGGTCTTGAGCTGTAGCAAAACGATTCATTTTTTCTTACATAACAACCGTTATATAGCCAGCCACTTTTTGGGGTAAACCTGTTACTGGAATTGTGAGTTTAAAATATTCCATGCTTCTTCTAATAGTAAAATAAAATTCATCGCCTGAACAAACTTCCTCCTAAAATCGTTTAAATAGCAAAAAATCTTCATTGGGTTTACGATCAATCAGGTTCTTAATAACAATTTTGTTGGCCACTTTTTGGGCAAATTTCCCGGAAAGTGGCCGGCGGTATAATCGGAAAATGGAGCTTATAAATGGGTAATTTTGAGGAATATGGGGCAATATTAAAACAAAGGTATGGTTTGAGGAATAGACAGGTGTCTTACTTTATTGCCTGGGTTAAGGGAGCGTTTTTTAAACTTGGAATTTCATCCCCGCTTCAGGTTACTCCTCACACAGTCAGATTACATACCTGCAGTAGCTTAAGCAGTTTCGTACTTTTTTAAATGATAAGGCGCTTTCTTCTCTTGATGATGAGGATTTTAAAAACTTTATTACTCACCTTGAAAGGCCTTCGCTTTACCAAATACCCAGCAGGCCCAACCCGTCTTTAAACAGGACTATTGCCAATACACATAACAGCACCCCCAACAGCATTAACATATACCTGTATAAGGGTCCTTTCCGACGGGCAGTATCAAAGCGGCATTTATGATAAACATTTTGAAATGCAAATGCCTCTATCGCGCCTGATATTCAGGCCATGCGCATTTACTGAAACATAGGCAAATAATAATCGACCTAAACATATAAATTCTGCCCTTTTTACAAAAGATGTGACCAATTAGTCATTTTTAGTACTATTAAGTCAAATGACAAATACACACACAAATATAAGGAAAGAGCGCCAGCGCGTGGTTAATCAGTTTGACATACTGAAAGCAGCCTCTCAGCTGGTAGCCGCAAAAGGTCTGCACAATGTATCCATGGAGGATATCGCCCGTAAAGCAGGTTTTGGCAAAGGCACTCTATATAATTACTTCCAAAACAAAGAGGCGCTTATTTTTGCCATGGCGGCCGGCATAATAAACAGCTATCACAAGGAAATGGCCTCCATTATCAACTCTAAATCAGTTTTTCAAGTTAAGCTTAAAAGGTGTCTTAAAGCCAGCCTGAGTTTTATAGATAAAGAGCCCGCCGCCACATTTGTGTGGGACTTTTTCTCCACCCATTTGCAATTTTCTTCCATTGCCGGCCCTTCAGATAAGATTAGCACCTACTACTGCAAGTTCCATGAGATTTTTGTCGACTTTTTTAAAAACGCTACCAAAAATAAAGAACTCCGCAAAATAGATCCCATGGGCCTGTCCATTACCATGTTCGCAGCCATGGAGTCACTTAAAAAGGCAGATCGGGTTAAGGGTGTATCATTCTCCAATGAGAAGAATGTAAACTTTGTTTATAACCTGTTAATGGAAAAGTTATAGATGACTATAATATTTAAAAAGCTAATACTCCCTGCCTTGTTTCTGGCGATTGCACCATTTACACATGGGCAAATCGAGCTTACAATTAATGAAGCGTTGACTAAAAGCGCCGGGAGTACCGATGAGTCATCCATAATCAAAAATCAGCTTACAGCCAATAAGGCACGCACCCGGGCCATCAAAGCCGCCGCTTACCCCCAGGTACAGCTATCCGGTGGCGCAAATTACTCCAATGCTTCCGGCAGTTCCATTCTGGGTGCTCCTCCCAGTAACAGCAGGTTAAGTGGTATGGACTATAACTGGCAGCTGGGTTTTGCCCAGCCTTTGTTTACCTTCGGCACAGTCCGGGTACTTCTTAAAATTGCCGAGCAAAACGCCAGCAGTCTTCAGCTGGGTTATGAACTGCAAATGGAACTTTATTACATAAAAGTAATAGAGGCCTATACCATGGCCCTCACAGCCAAATCCATGTTCCAGGCATCTTCTGAGGATCTAAAATTTGCACGGGAGCTGGGCAGGTTTACCAAAGTCGAACTGGATGGGGGTGCTGCATCTCAAACAGATTATCTGCAGGTACAGGCTAAGCTCAAACTTGCCCAGGCAGATTCCATACAGGCTTTTTTAAATTATCAAGCCAGCCTGGACAAACTTAAAATACTGATTGGGCTCGATATCGGGGAGCAGATAACAATCACCCCCACCGACACATCAGACTGGTATATCAGCGCAAAAGCCCAGCCAGGGGAACGCAGGGATCTAAAACTCAAAACCCTGGATAAATCTATTAAACACAACCAGATAAAATATGAAAAGGGCGGCCTGTATCCTTTCATTTCCCTGGTGGGGGGCATGAACTCCAATATATACGACTATAACAATTTCAGTACCGGCGGCCCGGAGGATCTGATAAACCCGGATATGTTCAATTATCAAGTAGGATTACAACTAAAATGGGTTTTGTTCGACGGGCTGGCAACACCTTCAAAAGTCAAACAGGCAAACTACGAAGCAAAATCCCTTGAAAGAGAGCTTTCCAAATTGAAAAAGGAAATCAGCATCGCCCGGAGTGAGGTTAAACGCCAGGTACAGGCCTCAGCGGCCATTGTGGGTGCCGCAACTTCAGCCTATGAGGCTGCGTCTACAGCCATCACCCAGGCCAGGAGGGATCATAAGGAGGGCATTATGGGTTTGAGCCGCTTACTCGAGGCAGAAACCGCTTACAAAGGGGCCCTGGTTCAATATCACCATGCTGTCGCAGGCAAAATCCTGGCGCACGCATATTATAAATTTGCCCATGGCATAGACATTTTGGAAGGGATGAAATGAAAACACTCACACTCATCACTGCATTAACATTTTTTATCTCCCTGTCAGGGTGTAAAAAGGAAAAAGGCAAAGAAAAAAAAGAAGCAGACGCCATACCCGTTAAAATTCAGAATATACAACTCACCTCTTTTACAGAAAAGGGGGAGTATTACGGCACAGTACAGGGCATTGCCGAGGCCAGGCTTGTTTCCTACACCGGCGGCAGCGTTAAAAGTATCAAAGTCCGGGACGGTGATAATGTTGGCAAAGACCAGAAGCTGTGCGATATAGAAGGGGAGAAATACCAGCTCCTCTGGGAGTCAGCCCGGCTGGCCGCCGATGTAGCCAAACGGGAGTACGGAAGCGCTCAAAAGCACCTGGAAGCAGGCAGTTTTTCCCAGGTACAACTGGACAAAGTTAAGCAGGGCATGCTTATGGCACGCCACCAGGAGCTGGACGCCCGCAAACATCGGGACGCCGCCTGGTGCATCTCCCCCATCTCCGGCATAGTGGTCGATCATTTCATCGAACCTAATCAGGACATAAACCCGGGCACACCCACCATTGCTGTTGCCCGTCTGGATAAAATTAAAGTAATTGCAGGTGTCCCCGAAAGCGAGATAGAAGGCTATGCAAGGGGCAACCTGGCCGAAATCAGCCTGAGCGCGGTTCCCGGTAAGATCTGGGAAGGCACTATTCACAGTATCTCCCGCATGGTGAGGCAGCAGAACCGCTCATTTAATGTTGAGGTACGCCTGGCCAACAAAGGGGGGGAGCTTTTACTCGGGCAGACAGTTAAGGTGGTGCTGAGTAAAACCGAACTTGAGAACCAGACCGTAATACCCTCAGAGTCCATCCTGAACCTGGAAAAGGGCACCGCCGTGATGGTGGTAAATGAAGGAATAGCCAAACGGGTCATGATCGAAAAAGGCCCGAATAATAAAACTCATACTGTAGCCGCTACTGGTCTTAATGAGGGTGACCAGCTTATTATAAGCGGACAGACTCTGGTAGCCAATGGCGCCCAGGTTAAAGTTGTACCCTGACGGTAAATACCATGATTAAATTTTTTTTAGATAAATACCCTGCAATTTTTGTATTTGCCTTTCTCATCATTATCATGGGTGTGATATCCTACAAAGGCCTGCCCAAGGAGTCCGCTCCGGAAATAAAAGTCCCCATGATTTTTATTACCACCGTCTACCCGGGTGTTTCCGCTAAAGATATGGAAAATCTGGTAACTCAGCAGATAGAGGACGAGATAGAAGGCCTGGACGGGTTGACTAAAATCAATTCTTCCTCCATGCAAAGCGTAAGTTCCATAGTGGTGGAGTTCTCAGCTGACACCGAAGTGGAAACAGCCTTACGGCGTGTCAGGGAAAGGGTGGATATAGCTAAAGCCGATTTGCCTGATGATGTGGATGAGCCAATGGTTCAGGAGCTCAGCTCCTCTGACTGGCCCATACTCATAGTGGTACTGTCCCATGCCTCAGGCATTGAGGTGCTCAACGAGACCGTAGACTTTCTGGAAGAGGAAATTAAGCGAGTACGCGGAGTTCAGGAGGTTAAAATTTCCGGTAAACTGGAAAAGGAAGTGGCCATTGAAGTTGACCCTGCCAGGCTGGCCCATTACGGCTTTTCCCTGGATGACATAATCAAAGCCATCACCACAGAAAATGTATCCATCCCCGGAGGTATTTTAAAAAACCCGGCTAAAAATTATTCTCTGTCTGTTTCCGGCGAAGTCAAAAACCCTGAGGTTTTCAAGGACATACTGGTATCCAACAAAGGTGTAAAGGTCAGGCTTGGAGCCCTGGCTGATGTAGCTTTTAAATATAAGGAGCCCGAGACTATCTCCCGGCTCAACGGCAAGCCCGCGATATCCCTGGCCATTACCAAAAGGAGCGGGGAGAATATCGTTCAATTAGTAGACGGTGTCAAAACCATGATAAACGAAAATGAAAACAATATCCTGCCCGGCACCTCCATCTTCTTCTCATTTGATGAATCCCGTGCAATAAAAGATATGGTAGCAGACCTGGAAAATAACATTATCACCGCATTGGTACTGGTATTCACGGTCACCCTGCTTTTCCTGGGCCTGGTAAACTCCCTTTTTGTGTGTATGGCTATACCCTTTTCCATGCTCATTTCTTTCATAGTACTATCTCTGTTAGACATCACCTTAAACATGGTTGTACTTTTCAGCCTGATACTTGCTCTGGGTATGCTGGTAGATAACGGTATTGTGATTGTAGAAAACATTTACCGTCATGCCACCATGGGCAAAAGCCGTTACCAGGCAGCCATAGATGGCTCCAAGGAGGTGGCCTGGCCTATTATCACCTCTACCTTGACCACGGTGTTGGCCTTTACCCCCATAATTTTCATGCCCGATATTATGGGCGAATTCATGAGTTATATACCAAAAACAGTAATAATAGTGCTATGCGCGTCCCTGGCTGTGGCCCTCAGTATTAACCCGGTATTCTGTTCCAAGTTTTTACGCCTTACTGAAAGCCAACGCAGGAAGGCTGTGGAAGGAGGGGCGGTTTTTTCCCGTCTTCAAAGTAAATATGAAGGGTTTTTAAACTTTGTTCTGGACAGGCCCTTTATATACCTTACCCTGGTAACCTTAATAGTCATCGCCGGGATGATATTAAACGGGGCTTTTGGCAAAGGCTCGGAATTCTTCCCCAATATCCCTCCACAGGCAGCCGCCATATCCTATGAAGCCCCCCATGGGCAACCACTGGAAAAAACCAATGCCGCTCTTAAATCACTGGAATCTATTGTGAAACTCAAAAAGGGTGGTGTTGAGCAGATACAGACCACAGCAGGACAGAGCGCAGCTAATGAAATGGGTGGTACCTCCAAAGAGTCACATTATGGAAATATAAGGGTTGGTTACTACCCTTACATGGAACGGGACATCGACAGCCGCCACCATCTCCTGGAGATGGCCGAAAGAGCAAAACCCTTTACTGGTGCTGAAATTAAAGTTAAAAAACAGGAGCATGGCCCCCCACAGGGCCACCCGATCTCTTACGAAATTACCGGCCAAAATTACCAGGTGCTTGGTAGCCTGGCTGATTCCCTTTTAGGAATAATAGGTGGTTTCAAAGAGCATTTTGAGCTGATTGACTGCGATTTTGAGAAAGCCAAACCTCAGATTAACATCAATATTAATCGTGAGAAGGCGGCTCAATATGGCCTTAGTACCATGCAGATTGCCTCCACTATCCGCAACGCCATGAGCGGGGGTGAGATATCTAAAATGCGCCAGGGTAGTGAAGAGTATGACGTTATGGTGCGCTACAAGGCCAATTATCGCAATGATATCAACCAGCTCAAAACTCTGGAAATTATGCATGAAGGTGACCGCATTCCACTCGGCTCGGTGGCTGAAATAACTGATGGGGTTGATGTGGCCGTTATTAAACGCAAGAACCTTAAACGCACAGTTGAAGTTTACGCGGATTTCATCCCCGGCACCCAGGGTCAGGACAGGATCAAAGCAGACATAAAGTCTAAAATTGAAAAGGTAAACGTACCCGCGGGTTATCGAATTGGCACCGGAGAAGGCGCAAAAATGCAGGAAGACGCGGAAACTTTTTTAATGAATGCTTTTCTGGCTGCTCTATTTATGATCTTTATAGTACTCATTATCCAGTTCAACTCCATAACCCAGCCTTTCATGATATTATTTGCAGTAGTACTTTCATTAGGCGGAGTGTTCTGGGGCCTCTTCCTGGCCCAGCAGACTTTCATAGTAATAATGACGGGTGTGGGCATTATCAGTCTGGCCGGTGTAGTAGTTAACAACTGCATCGTGCTGATAGATTATATCAACAAACTTATTATAAACGAGGGCTACCAGGTTCGTGACGCCATAATAGAGGGCGGCAAGACCAGGCTCAGGCCCGTACTTCTTACGGCCATCACCACTATACTTGGCCTTGTACCCATGGCTGTAGGCATAAGCTTCGATTTCTTTTCCTTTACCCTTGTGCTGGATTCCGAATCCACCCTGTGGTGGAAGTCCATGGCCTGGGCTGTAATCTTCGGGCTAAGTTTTGCCACTGTGCTTACACTGGTAGTTATACCCATATTTATTTATCTGGATTATAAATCAAGGCTCTTTATTAAAAAGCTCCTGAAAAATCATTTTGGATATGATTTTGATAAACCTCGGAATATCGGGTAAGCTTATACTACCACCATTAACGCTGAGTTCACCTGCGTGTGAAGCACGTCTGGTACAACGGCTTTGTTATGTACTCTTATCATTATTATTAATCAGCTTTTTTACTTCTCGATCAAAATCACTTTCAAATAATTTATCCTGAATTGGACAATATTTTTCAAATTCACTCTCTGCAAAGCTTTTGGCAATTGTCGTAGTTACTTTTCCAAAATCTTCCAGCAGTTCTTTATTGTTAAACTGTAAAAAGGCATTAAGTTTTGTTGCCCAGTCTTTCATGGTCATTGGAATACCGTTATCAGCTTGATCTTCAGCATAGTCAAGATACATAGTGACAATACGGTTTAATGATTTAATTTCTTTTTCACTTAAATAATTTTTTGCTATCACAACATCCGATTTAATAATTTTTCCATTTGGTGCTTTTTTCCATGTAGTTAGTCCCATATAATCCTTTTTATGATGGGCCCTATTTACAATTAGTTCAGCAGCAGTATGCCCAGGAACTGCAAAATGTAGTTTATTTTGAACATTGGCAAAAAAATCTTTAGTGGTTGGGCTTTTCAAATCATAGTCGATTGCAGTAGCATATATATCAGTTATTTGCTGATAAAAATTTCGTTCACTTTCTCGAATATCCCTTATTTCAAGAATTAAATCCTTGAAATATTGTTTGCTTAAATACGCTCCATTTTTAAGTCTAACATCATCAAGCACATATCCGCGAAGTGTAAAATCTTTTAGTACTTGTGTGGCCCATCTTCTAAAATTGGTGGCTTTATCAGAATTAATTCGATAACCAAGTGAAATAATTGCCTCTAAATTATAATGCTTTGTGTTGTAATTTTTTCCATCTTCAGCAGTTATTAGGAAATTCCTAACAACTGCATTTTCATCTAATTCGTGAGCGTTAAATATCCCTTTTAAGTGCTG
>CAZRWX010000134.1:0-9428 GCA_964603925.1 uncultured Bifidobacteriales bacterium
TGGTGGGGACAAGTGGCGGGTGAACCTTTTCACAGACTGAATCTCTTTGAGATAAATAAATTGGACACCGGTTCCTGAAAAGGCAGCCCTCTTTATACCGGGTAGGTTCTACATCCGGATAGTCTTTAAGTAACCGGCGGAACTCATCGGGGAAGGTGCTTGGAACAGAGGCCAGTAGAAGCCGTGAATAGGGGTGTTTTACACGGTGTACTGTAAAAAAATCCACCGGGGCCTCTTCTACCATGGAGCCCATATACATAACGCCTATTTTATGGGCCATTTTGCGCACCAGGCCCAGGTTATGGGAAATATACAGATATGTAAGGCCTAATTGGCTTTGAAGATCCATTAGTAAATCTATGATACTGGATTTAAGAGACATATCCAGGCTTGCCACCGGCTCATCACAAATTAAAAATTTGGGCCTGGTAATAATGGCTCTGGCAATTGCCGCACGCTGTTTTTCGCCAGTACTAAGAGCCGAAGGATACCTTCCCAGATGCTCACTTTTAAGACCGACCTGATCCATAGTTTCTGCGATTACATTAATTTTTTGTTTCTTGTTGAGAGATTTAACCTTTTCCAGTTCCTCTTTAAGCACCTGACGAACGGTCATGCCGCTATTGAGGACAGACTCGGGATTTTGAAAGAGAAGACGGAGATCCCTGCGCAGACCACGTAATTCTTTTTTGGGCAGGGCCAGAATATTCTGGCCATCATAAAGAACTTCGCCTGAATCTACAGTTTGCAATGCCATTATGGATAAAGCTACAGTTGACTTACCACAGGCGCTTTCCCCAACCAGACCAAATGTAGAACCTTGTTCAATAGAAATACTGACATTATCAGCGGCTTTGAAAACCTTGTCACCTGCTGCAAAAGTCTTGCAAATATTTATCGCTTGAATTAAGGCCAGGGGTTCTCCTTTTGTTTTGCTGGTATTCACAGATGTTAATCCCATCGTTCCAGTTTTATAGTGTCCCGGCGAAGCCTTTTACGCCTGTCACCAATTTTGGCAAAGGAGTTAAGCAAACCTTGAGTGTAAGGGTGCTGTGGTGATTTTATAACATCATTTGTTTTACCGGATTCTACTATTTTGCCATTGTGCATAACATATACCCGGTCGGCCACCAGCCTGACTACGCCAATATCATGAGTAATCATCCATATACTCAGCTGTCTTTCATTTTTGAGTTTTAAGAAAAGCTCCAGTAACTTAGCCTGAGTGGTTACATCCAGAGCCGTTGTTGGCTCATCGGCAATTATTAATTTAGGACTGCAACTCAATGCCATGGCGACCATTACTCTTTGGGCCATACCTCCGCTTACCTGGTGAGGAAAAAGCTGCCATACCTGATCAGGATCAATTATCCCCACCTTCCTGAGCATATCACAGCCCAGCTGGAAGGCAAGCTGTGAATCGCCTCCACCCCTTTTAATTGACTCCAGCATATGGCTGCCTATTGATAGATAGGGATTAAGAGCAGACCTGGGTTCCTGAAATATCATGGCTATTTGCCGTCCCAAAAGGTTCAACATAAGTTTGCGCTGGTCTTTGGAATAATCATTGGTTTTTTTCTTAAGTTTATCACCTTGGGTTTTAGTATAGGCTGTTATATCGGGTAAAATATTTGTGCCCTGCCATTGGGCTTTACCCGAAGTAATACATGGTACACCGTCAAGCAAACCCATTAAAGAAAGGGCTGAGGTAGTTTTACCGCTGCCAGACTCCCCAATCAGACCGATAATTTCGGCGGGTGCAATATCAAGACACATTTTTTTAACAGCATAAAATACATCGTCCCCCTCCCCAAACTGGACGCTTAAATCTTTTATACTTAGCAAAGGCTCATTAATTGCGTTCACGATATTCCATTCTCGCGTTCAGGCCATCCCCCAGGTAATAAAACCCTAATATGGATATAACTATGAATACAGCAGGGAAAAAGGTAATCCAGTAATATTCACTAAAAAATGCCAACCGGCTGCCCTCGATTATATTGCCCCAGGAAACATTAGGGGGCTTGGTTCCAAATTGCAGGTAACTCAATGTGGTTTCAACTAGAATAGATTCTGCCATTATTATTGAGGCCTGAACAAAGAAAATGGTACGATTCTGGTACCAGAATAGATGCCTGCCAAGTATTTTAAGATCTGATAACCCAGACTCTTTGGCTGCCAGAATAAACCCCATACCAGAGAGAATACGCACCCGTGCCCTTATAAGCTCGGATACGCGGGGGATAATTGTAATACCAAGAACAACCATGGTTATGTAGATGTTGGGCTCCATGGCGCATATAACCACTAAAATAAGCACAAATCTTGGAAAAGAGAGAACAACGCTATTACCAAATTGTATAAAGTCTGCCCAACGCCCCCCATAATAACCACCAATAAGGCCCAAAGGTATACCTACCCCCAATGCAATCAGGCATGCAATTATGCCTGGAACCAAAGCTGTTTTAGCTCCCGCAGCAACTAAAGCAAGAATATCTCGACCATCCTTGTCTGTTCCCAGTAAATGGGGATTTTTTCTTTCTTCCGGTTTTGCTGCATTAACCTTTTTTTCCGAACTTAAAAAATCCCAAGTTTCCTTATATTCGGAGTCTTCCTGCACCCCAGGTGAACGCTGTAAATTCCGCAAGCCCTTTTTTGTAACAAGAAACTGTTTAAAAACCGGCATGGATGGAGGCTGCATAATCCATTCAGAGTCCATGAAATCATGGCTGTATTTAAAAATAGCATCGCTGAATAAAGCCATTAATAAAAGAGCAAATACTGTAGCAAGACCCGCCACAATGCGCAAAGACCCCGGCTGTTTTATAAAGTGATATATGGTAGACACTTAAACTCTCAACCTTGGATCAAGAAAATAAGACAAAATATCATGCATGAGCATAAAGAGCCGGATAAAAGTAGCCATTACAAGGGTGACAGCCATCACAACAAAGAAATCCCGATTCAGGGTAGCCTCCCAGGTAAGCCAGCCTAAACCATGACGGTTAAAAATTCGTTCTACAACTACAACCCCTCCCAGCAGTACGGCTATTCGGGAATTAATCACGCTGATAAAAGGTATAATTACCGGCCGCAGAAAATGAGGCAAAAGCGAGACACCCCTGGCTCTGGCTGCCCTTATATATAGAGAATAATTGACATTGCGTATTTCCAGTGATAAAACCCGTACAAACTCACCTATTGTGCCATTGCCAAGGGCCAGAACTACCATTGGCAAAATGTAATAAGAGAACCAGGGCCAGAAACTAAAGCTGCCAGTGGGAGGATCCAGCGGATAAAACTTAAAAACACCGAACACAATGGCCAGTACAATGTAACCTACCACAAAAACAGGTATGGATGTGAAACCGTAAACTAATGTACTCACCCATTTACCCCGCCGGGACTCAGGAGACAACCCCAGCATTACGGCCAGTGGTACTGAAATAATGAGAGAAAGAAGCACGGACCCAAATGTAAGCATAAGGGTAGTGCCGGCATATTTCAATAATAGCGTTTGAACCGCTACCCCGTGAGTAAGTGAAATGCCGAAATCCAGCCGCAGGGAATTACCCAGCCAGATCAAATAAAGATGCCAGGCGGGTTTATCCAGGTTCAGGCGTTCTACTGTTGCTGCTGAAAGTGAATGTATTTCGGCTATATCGCCGGGAGTGAGTTGTACTACAATGAATATTAGAAGGCTGGCACACAAAACCGACAAGGCAAAAAGCCCCAGCTTAATTATAAGTGTTTTAAGGAAAGGATGCAGACTGGAATCCCGTTCACTGGCTGGATTTAAAAATCTTTTCTCCGGGGCCGGTATCTTGAATATTGTATGAGCTACCTTCAATAACAGCATCCTTGGCTTCTACCTCCCTGGAAAGGCGGATTACAACATTCTCCTTCTTATCTTTTTGAAGACGATACTTGCGTACATAACCCAAATTGCCCTGAGAGTCCTCCGCTATCAAAGTGTACTCGTTTTTTTCCTGGATATTCTTCGAAAGAGTAAAACTACCGTCCTTCCTGACAACAACGGAATCCGACCATGGATCGGTATACACGGCAATATTCATACCTTCCATACGTGTGCCGTCGGGCATGACAACAACACCTTTGATGCTGGGACCGCAACCACAGAGAACAAGCGCGATTAAGAAAAATTCTGCTCTTAGATTTAAGAACTTCATATTATTCCCTTTCCTCTTCGGGTATATACCACTCATGAGCAAATGTAAAGAACCTGTAAGGCTGGACAATAAACTTTTTAACTTTGTTATCTACCGCTGCATTCTTTTCCAGCGTCCATAAAAAAGTATATGGGACTTCATCATTTAAGATCTCATGAAGCTCATAATTAATACGCCTGCGCACTTCCTGATTGATAGTCTCTGAAAAAACTTCAAGAAGGCTGTCAACTGTAGCCTGTTTAAATGATATAAAGTTGTCCCCGCCAGCCTCTGTCTCACTGGAATGAAAAAGGGAATATATATTGGATGAATTATCAAACAACCATTCTCCGAAGACAATATCAAAATCATGCTTATCTTTAACTTCGGTCTTCCATTTGATGATCTCCCTGTGCTCGAGCTTAACCTGAACACCCAGGGCTTTAAGATGGTTCTGAAAGCGCAGACATACTGAAAGCCCGCCCTCATTACCGCTGTACAGGGGTATTTTTAATTTGAGCTGGACGGGTTTACCGTTGTACTCTATAATGCCATCGCCATTGTTGTCCTTAATACCGACTTTTGCCAGCAATTCTTTAGCTTTTTTCAGGTCGTAATCCCTGGGAGCAATATCTGGATTATAACCCCAGGAAGCAGGAGAAAAGGGACCAGAAATAATTTCACCCCTAGAGAAATAAATATCATTTAGCATTTTTTCCCTGTTAAGGGCATAGGTAAACGCCTGCCTTACCTCTTTTATTTTTAGCACAGGATTGTTAAAGTTGTAACCAAAAAAGGCGAATGTTAGAGAGTTGTAGGGTAAAAGCGTAAACTTGCCGGTATTGGCAATCTCTGTAATTTTTTGAGGTGGAACCTCTATCATGAGGTCAATGGCATTCAATATCAAACTCTGAACTAAAAGAGAAACCTCAGGCTGATATCTCATGGTAATGCTGGCTATATTCGGCATACCATTGTAGTGGTCTTTAAATGCATCCAGAATAACATCTTTGTTTTTTGTCTCCCTTGAAAAGACATAATAACCTGTACCAATAGGATTTTTAGAAAAACTGGAAAGCTTGGATAGAACCGGTTTGCCACCCATGGCATGCTTGGGAAGAATTTTAAACAGGAAACGTTTTTCCGGCTCGGGTACGCTGACTTTAAAATCAAATTTAACGACGTTGGAACCCAGCACATTTACGGATTGGATAATGTCGAGAGCTTTACGGCGATCAGGGGGAACATCAGAAAGAGGATTAATTATTGCCTCATATGTAAATTTTACATCTTCGGCTGAGAAAGCCTTACCATCATGCCATTTTACATCTTTCCGCAGGGTAAACATAATGCGTTTATTACCGTCAAACACCTTCCATTTTTCTGCTAACCGGCCCTTAACCTCCCCACGATGATCAATAAAAACCAGGGATTCAAAGATAAGCTCAGAAAGCCTTAAAGCGGTCTCGTTATCCGTGGTGGTAAGGGGGTTATAAGTATCCGGGAGTATTTGCTCTGCATAGATAAGATTGCCGCCCTTGTCCGCTGATGAGCTTTGAGAGTGTATAACCCCCGGAAAAATTAAACCGATTAGAATTAATAATAAATGCATTTTCAGCCTCTTGTTGTTCCAAAAATAAAACTTATCAAACCATTTATAAACAGGTAGCCCTTTAGCCATAGCTATTGTCCTTTTCTGAATATTTTTTCATTGGCAAAATTGTTAGATTCCGCTGCCGCGATACCCTGCATACAATAATGCATTTGCCTGCAGCCGGGAAATGACTTTTGTAAATAATATAGAGTTTCAATAACCTCATCATAGCGCATCTTACCAGATTTATAAATGGCATGAGCATACTCTGTCATATATTCAGGATCTATATGTTCAACGCTGTTACGGTATTGGATTTTATACCCTTTCCCATAAAGTTCCAGCGCCTTTTGTATTTGACCAACACCAAGTAAAACAGCGGCATTACGCCGGTAAAAACTAGAAATACTCCTGCTTTTCGTAGCTTTGGCTGTAAGTTTTAACGCCAGCTTATTGTCCAACCCGGTTAAAAAATAAGCATACCCGGCATCCCGTTGTACTTCTGGGTTTTTGGAAGATTTGTAAGCGGTTTTAAGGAGCTTTTTAGCCTCTGTGTTATCGCCCTCTGCTGCCATAACCCGAGCTTTTAGAATGAGGAAATCAGGGGTGCCTTCTGCAGCCAGCCGGCTTTTAGCTTTATCTAAAAGACCAAGTTTGAAATATATATTGGCAAGATTGTAGTCAGTATTAAATTTCTCGACTAAGTCCGGAAAGGCCGCACCCTGGGACTCAATGGATAGATACTTTAGCTGGGCGAGATAATAAAAAGCTTGAGAAGCTGTTTGAAAAAATAAAGGATCATAAAAATTAACCTGAGTGAGTTCACCTTTGTCAAGATAATTTTCTGCGAATTCTGATTTAGATAGCAATTGAGCAAGTACATTCTGCACCGATTCTTCTCTCTGGGTGTTTTGTCTGACTATAATACTAAGCTTGTTACGATAACTTCTGACATTTTTACAGGCTAAATCTGATGGGTAATCGGCTTTCTCATCCAACTGTAAAAGCTGCCACTTTACCGTTGAGAATTTTGTCCTGAGGATAAGGCTCAATTTTTTTTTCCTAATCTCATTCATACCGTAATGACGATACACCTTTGCCATATCATTAAGAAAAGGCGCACTCTTACTGCTGGATAATACCTTGTCAAAAAACTGAATTGCATTTGGATAATGACCGTTATAGTAGCTTATCTGACCACGATAAAGATTAAGTATGGGTGAATCGTAATGTTTAGCGACTGTTTTATAGTAATCGTTATGAAGTTCAGCAGCAAAGCCCTGAAGAAGCTCATAAAGGCTGCCCAGCCTTTGATAGGCAATAGCCTGCCCCCCCAGTGCCCGTATTTTTTTTTCACTGACAGCTGGTTCAACCGCATCTTTCTCCCAGGCTTTTACAGCTTCCAGATACCGATTACGTCTAAGTAAAGCAAGTGGATCGCTGGCCCCTGTATGACTGATACAGCAAAGAGGAAGGAGACCGGCAATCAGATATTTACTTAAAAAGAACATGTTCCTGGTAATTAGCTACCCCTTCTTTTGTTTTAATATCTGAACCCGTTAACAATGCACCAAAAATTTGAAAATTAAGACCTGACTGGCCGGCAAAAACAATTATCGGATGATTTGGCAGGCAGTCTACATCCCGGTGAATACTGGCACTAGAATTTATAGCCGTTCTTTCGTATTTCTGGTTATACAGCCATTGTTCAAGATTTACTATCTCCAGCGGGTTGAGCCTTTCAGACTCTCTTTTTGCATATATAAGAGCCCTGGAACCAGGAAGCCACGAAGGGCCTCGATAGCTGCTCGGATATACATTTTCCGCAATTTTAGGGGTATTTCCAACTAAATCCGTAAGTTCAACTAAACGGCCCATAGGATCCATCTTTAGCTGTAAAACACCAATATCTACTACTCTGTCTTTCAAATCATTCGAAATTTGGTAAGCTACGAAATGCCCGTCAAATGACCATGATGGGTGACTCTTGGAATTTACTATACGGTTATTAAAGACTTTTACGCGCTTGGGGCTTTTAAAATCTAACAGGGCAACAGTATAAGGCCCCCGCTTAAATTTGCCAGCTGTGCGGACTGTAAAAGCCAGGTATCGGCCATTTGGGGAAAAGGCCGGCAGCATGTCTTCGCTCTTATTCCTGGTAAGCCTGACAAGTGAGGGCTCCTCATTCAGTTTCTTGCCATAAAATTTGGACATATCTTCTATAAGGTACAGATCGCCATTACCAGTTCGAGCAGAAACAAATACCAGCCGTTTTCCATCAGGTGAAAAACGAGGAGAAGCATCTACCTCCGGATCAAAGGTAAGCCTGGTATGGACGGTGCTGCCAATTTCATGGAGATAAACATCCATATTGTTACCTTTGCCAGCGCTGACATAGGTAACATATTGTTTGCCGGCTATTAGTACAGGACACCACTCCAGCTGATCTGTGTACTTTTGAAAGAAAGAATCTTCACTATTTTCCCAATCCTCAACATTACCGCTCACTCTGTCAGGGGATATCTGCTCAAGGTTCTTGGTTTTGAGATTGTAGAGCCAAATTTGGCGGTTATCCTTTTCCTGTCTTACAAAAGTGAGGTAGTTTAAATCATTTGGACATAACTTGGGATGGAAAAGCTGCCCTGAGAGCTTTTCATTATCTGAGCTGACTATTACAGATATTTTAACTGTTTTGGTTGGCTCCAGCCCGAATGCGCTAAAAACCAAACCAACTATAACTGTAAGCATAAGGTGTGTTTTCATAATTAATTATCCTGGTTCTGGTTACTTCAACTCTAAACTTTTGAGGTAATTATTTGCCTGAATATTAGCCTTGGCATATTTGCCGTTATCTTTGAACCAGGCTTGATATTCAGACCATTTAAGTTTGGCTTGACGCTTATAATAAATTTTTTTGTCGGCATCAGCAGCGTTCTTGTAAAGCCTTGTCCAGGCCACAGCCCAGAAATAAAGAGTATTTTGCATAACATCATCATGTTGAGCCGGTGGGATGCGTGTATGATCTCTGACTACATTCCGGAAAGCTTTATCGGCTTTAGCATATTGCCTGAGCTCAACATAGCAAATACCCATGTTCATATTGCATACGGGAAAATACTTTTCATATTTCAGAACCTCAGAATATGCTGAAACGGCTTCTTTTAAGCTGCCAAGTTTTTGCGTGGCTAAACCTTTATAAAAGTTTGCTTTAACATATTCGTCCCTGTCCGGATCGCCGCGTTTTTTACTTTGAGGTTTGGAGACCTTTGAAAAGATATTAATGGAAGCCCTGAAGTCCTTAGCCTGGTAGGCGTCTAAGCCCTGCTTAAAATCAGATGTAGCTTTTTCAGGAGCCTCTTTTTGAACAGTTTGATTGATATCTTCAGCCAGAGCAACTTTAACCTCCTGACTAACTGTAATTTTATCAGGTACAGGTAAATCTTCGGGAGCAAATACTTTTGGGGCAGCACTATCTTTTTCAGCAGACTTTTTAGCTACCAAAGCCTCCTTATCTGCAGCAGCCTTAGCAGCGGCATCTTCCCTGGCCTTATTATCGGCAGCGACCTTGGCAGCAGCATCTTCCTGGGCCTTCTTATCGGCAGCAGCCTTAGCAGCAGCATCTTCCCTGGCCTTCTTATCGGCAGCAGCCTTAGCAGCAGCAGCGT
>CAZRWX010000135.1:0-2142 GCA_964603925.1 uncultured Bifidobacteriales bacterium
CCACCATACAGTCAGTACTGTCCATAACCACAATACCCCCCGAACCCATCATGGAGCCAAGAGCCTGCAGGCCGGAGTAGTCAATGGGCGTGTGGCCCTGGCTAAATGGCACACAGCCACCGGATGGTCCCCCCATTTGTACAGCCTTCCAGGGGGTGCCCGAAGGAGTGCCGCCACCAATTTGTTCTACAATATGATGGATGGTGGTACCCATGGGTACTTCTATAAGACCACCACGTTTAACTTTACCCGCCAGGGCAAAAACCTTGGTGCCCTTGCTGGTTTTTGTTCCCACGGTATGGAATAGTGGTTTGGTTCCCCCAAGTATACCCGGTATAAGGGCGAAGGTTTCCACATTATTAATAAGGGTGGGAGAACCATTGAGGCCTTTTTGGGCCGGGTAAGGGGGGCGCAATACGGGCATACCGCGTTCTCCCTGCAGGGCCTTTATTAAAGCGGTTTCCTCGCCACATACAAAAGCGCCGGCACCGGTGATAACTTCCAGGTTCAGTCTGCCTTTTTTGCCCAACAGGCTCTTATCCTCACATATTTTAATTGCCTTTTTCATCTGCTCTATGGCAAAGGCGTATTCGGCACGGATATAACAATACGCCCGCTTTGCTCCCAGGGCGTATGCGGCCAGCAGTATGCCTTCTATTACTTTGTAGGGGTAACACTCCAGCAGCATGCGGTCCATAAAAGCGCCGGGGTCGCCCTCATCACCATTACATATAATGTATTTATCGCTGCCTGGTGCGTTAAATACAGTGTCCCATTTGTCTCCAGTGGGGTAGCCTGCACCCCCGCGGCCGCGCAGGCCGCTGTTCTGAATGATTGAGATAACCTCTTCGGGCGGGAGCACATCCACAACCAGGTTAATTACCTTAAAACCATCCTCCTTCATGTATTCGTCTATAGCTACAGGATTAGTATGTATGTTACCGGAGGTGGCCATCCTCCCGTTATCGGGGATGTAGTCGTCCCCTACTGGCTTTTTGGTTTGTGCTGTTTGGGACAATGTGAGCTTTTCCAGAAAGATGCCGGCGCTTTGTATTAACCTGCCTGTTACATTGGCAGGGGGGAAAGCGTGCCTGAGGATAGTGGCGATATCCTGCTGAGATACATTCAAGTACCTGAAATCACGGCCATTTTTATGAATATCCAGAATGGGAGCTGTATGGGAAAGCCCCTGGCAGCGGGAGCCGGCAACCTTAATCTGCAGATGCCACTTACTGGCGTAATCACGGGCAGTAGTTAGTAGAGCGGGGCTCCCGGCAGCCTGGCAGCCAGAGCACAGGCAGGTTCTGACAGTGTAATCTGTAGCTTCTGCTTTATTGGTATTTTGCTTTTGGGTTTTCCCTGTTTGATTTCTGGATGCCAGGAAATCTTCCAGAACCCCGGGAACCATGGACTGCTCTACATGTCCATATATTTTTTCATCTATTTGAACCACAGGCGCCAGCATGCAGCAACCCAGGCAGGCCACAGTTTCTACCGTAAACTTGCCCGCCGAGTCAGTGTCTTTATCTGAGGGAATATTCAGCTGCCTTTTAAATGTGTTGAATATCTGGGTGGCACCGGCCAGGTGGCACGCTGTGCCTATGCATACTTTAATACGATGCTCGCCTGCCGGCGTTAGCCTGAAACTACGGTAAAATGTTGCTACGCCTTTTATATGAGCTATAGAGAACCCCGATTTTTTTGCCAGGACATCAAACGCCTGGGCAGGAATATAATGAAGTGTATCCTGGATCTTCTGCAGGGAGGGTATAAGATGCCTTGGAGCGATAGGCCCGGAAGGTAGAAGGGTGTTTATGTCGATCGGGTTTGATGTCATTATTTAGCGTTGGATAAGTTTTAGATTATTGAAGTACGAAAAATCGAATAAAGAATTACAAATGCAGAAGTAATTGAATTACGAACAGACGAATAAGGAATTACGAATGCAGAAGTTTTTGAACAGAGATAATTCCTGGTGAATGCGAGCCGCAGAGTACATGAATATCGAATGATTAAGTACTTATATATTTGTCTAATTTCCACAATTAATCCTTCTTACTTCTAAATTCTTTATTCATCTGTTCATACTTCCAGCTCACCATACCAGTTCTCAATTCATTTTTTCCCTATACGATATAGATG
>CAZRWX010000135.1:2242-7800 GCA_964603925.1 uncultured Bifidobacteriales bacterium
CTCGCTCTGGGTGTCGGGAACGGCTTTGTGCCAGAGTAGTTTGCCGGTTTCGTAGCTGAAACAGAATATAATTCTTTCCTCCCTGTCAGCACCGGTAAGAAATATGCTGCTCTTCCATATAACAGGGGAGCTGAAGCCTTTTTTTGGTATGGGTGACTTCCATATGATATTTTCTCCGGTTCTGGTGTCCCACTGCACGGGTACATCTATATCACCCGCTAACCCCAGACCGCCTGGACCACGGAAGTTCTGCCAGACCTGCTTATACGGTATTTGGACTGCAGTACTTTTGGGGATGTATGTTCTTAATGGCTGCAGCCAGGACCGGTCCAGGCTTAATATTAACACAAGGGTAAAGGCCGCCGTCCCCAGGGCTGTAAAACTAATAGCCCGATATAGATTTGCGTCAGTTTTGTCTTTGTCATTTTCCATGCCGGCTACCTGTAAGGGCAATTGCGGTAAATCTGTAAGAGAACGGTAATACTTTAGAGTGGCAGCCAGCAGAAGGAAAAAAACTATTACAAGTATCGCCCCCAGCCTTATCTGCCGGCGGCTGGTGAAAAATGCTTTACGCGCTAAAAAATCCAAAGCCCGGTATTGTTCCCTCAGTTCCTTGTTTTGAGGTGCCTTGTCAATTTTCTCCAGTGTAATGGAAAGTGAGGGCGGCTCCAGAGGTTTAATGATTTTGGTTTGTATATATGTAACCGATACCATAATAAAAATGGATGCCAGAGCTGTAGCCCATACCCAGGCCAGGTATTTAAAAAGAAGGGGATTGGTCTTAATTGAATTCATACCGGGTTCCTCGACTTGTTGGGGTAATTCATGGTTTATCCACAGATAATGCTTGCAGTTCATGCTCCTTAGGGCAGGCTTGTATACATCTGCCGCAGCTGAAACACCTTGACTTGTTGGGACTGCTTCCTTGTTTGGGCCTGATTGATGCAGCTGCCAGCATTTTTGATATGATAACGAGAGCCAGGAATAATCCCATGATGGTAGAACCGACTTTAACCTTAGACTTTATCCTGACAACATCAGCTTTAAGGGTTTCCAGATTATCTCCGCTCATGCGGAAAGCTTTAGTTTCATCTGTTTGAGGCAGGGAGTATTTTGCCTCCATTGCCAGCTGCTGTGTTAATTTAACTCTGGGGTGAAGGCTGCTTATGGGGTTGTGTAAACTATAACCCAATACAAGCCCGGTTATTAAAATTACAGGTGAAAGGTATATGGTACGTTTGAATTTGATAACTCTTTTAGCTCTGGAATCACTTTCCATTTTATGATAAGGCCGGTCAATGGCATCAAATGGGCATGTCTGGGGGCATAAGGCGCATTCCACGCATTCCCCGGGAGTAGTGGTAAGGTGATGACTCGAAAATCTGGACAGCCACCCCAACAGTACCCCATAGGGGCACATAAAACGGCAGTAAGGGCGGGCAATAAATATACCCGTAAACAGGAAACCCATACCATACAGGAACATGGATGATGTCATACCCATTCGAAAAAAACCAACGAAAGGATCGTATCGGCAAATGAAGTACCCGGCACCTGTGCTGGCCAGAAGAACAGTGAAGGCCAGCCAGAAATAACGGAACAGGCCCAGTGTTTCCCTGACCCATAAAGGCAAATGCAGGGGTTTAATTATTACCAGATCCTGCAGACCGCCCAGGGGGCATACGCTGCTGCAGAATGTCCGGCCGGTAAAAAGACTGAAGATAAGGGGCAGTAAAAAGAACCAGAGTACGATAATGGGGATAGTGCCGGTGGATGTAAGCAGGGCTTCGCTTACATTCTGAATAGACCCCACAGGGCACACACACCCTTGCCTGATGAAACCGAAATAGGCCAGGGAAAAAAGCATAAGCAAAAATATGCCCCAGCGTTTGCGTGTTTTAAGGGCGAGAGCGGCGGATACGCAAAGCGCCAGTAACAGAAGAATACTGTCTGCCAGGGGGGGCATAATGGGCAGGTAGGCGTCAACATGGGTTTTGGGTACCTGGTAGCCGGACTCAAACTCAGGATGGGGAAATCTTTGCGCACCATAGGTATGGTACATTAAGCTTAAAAAAAAGACTATGGTGTATAGTAAGCGCATGGTTAGAGGTAAAAGCTCCTCCAGCCCTCAACGGGGGTTAAATATACCCCACTGGAGATAGGTTTAAGCCTAGCCATGTTCATTATCTTTCAGCATATAGGGCTTTGCTTCAGGAACTTTTTTAAAGGCCTGGGAAGGGCATACGGCCGCTATGGAACATTCATTACAATGCGTGCACAAGTCCTGATTAACCTGCAGGTAAAGGCTGCCGTTTCCAAAGGCACCGCAGCCGCTTACACATTTGCCGCAGCCTATGCAGCTTTCTGTTATAATGTCGTACTGATAAAAGGGGGCCTCTATAAAGGTACGATTGATAGCTTTGGTAGGGCATACCTGGTTTTCTGCTGCAGTATTAAGCTCCAGAGCATTGGGTTTATGGTACCCGCTGCATAACTCGCAGTAACCGCACATGGCATAGGTGTGAGTACATTTTACAGCAGAAGGGGTAAGTACACAAAAATCCGCACAGCGTCCGCATTGAATACATTTAGCCGGGTCCAGCTGCCAGAGAGTTTTTTGTGCACGAGTGCTCTTAGAAAAGAAATGAATGAGCCCCCCCAGTACGGGTACGCTGGCTAAAGCCTCCACAAAGCGCCTTCGGGAAATTTTAACGTTTTTCAATCAGCCCTCCGGTTGTTTTTTGAGGAAGGTTACAGGAAATCACAATGGGACAGGTGGCGCAGCCATTTTTGCAATTGGAAGATAAATCTGTTTTAACTTTATCCTGACGGAACAAACGTCCGGCTGCCAGCAGCATGGCGCCAAGGGCCGCCCAGCGCCCAAGGGTTTTAAGAGCCCTCCGGCGTTGATTAAGACTATTTAGTCCGGACTGGTTCTTCATCCCATGGCCGCCTTGCGGTTGTATACTCTTATCTGTGACCTTTCCGGGTCCAGTATGTATATGGCACCTGCTGCATCAGCGGCAACATCAACCCAGGGAGTGCCAGTGTTAAAATCATCAGGCGGTGCTACCACTGATTCCAGTTTACCCTTTTCATTATAAATTTTAACGCGCACCATACCCTTTTCTGCAGTTACAAAGCCGCCATTGGGTAAAAGAGCGAAGCGGCAGGGGTTGCAGCAGCCAGCAAAAGCCTCTATCTGCATACCGGATGCACCCCACGAAGAGAGCGTGGCGCCCTCCAGGGTGAAATTTTCCAGGCTGCGACGTCCGGTATTTGCCGCCCACAGGGTGTTGTCCGGGGTCATGGCAATGTCAAAAAACGGGCTTGGAATTAGAAAACCGGTAGTACCTTTGGTATCGCCTTTAGCAGGGATATGCCCGGTGGTATTAGCATCTTGGGCCAGTATATGAATTATTTTATTGCCGGCATCGGCTGCATATATATGCTGCTTATGATAAATGATGGATGTGATTATGGCTTTCTCATTAAAAATTTTGAATGGCTTTGTAATATTGTCTGTTAAGTCACGGTAATTGATTTGGTTACCAAGCCCAAGCCACAAGCGCGGAGCTTTTTGAGCATACAGGGCGGTTACGGGGCTGCTCAGAGTAAACTTTTCCAGTACCCTGCCATTTAGCTGGTATTTTGCCACGGTGTCCTGCCCAGCCGCCCATATTGCCCCGTCATGGCTAAGGCAAAATACTTGAGGCTGTTTTTCGTAAACCGGGAAAGCGCTGGTCTGTGAGTATTTTATCAATTCCGGATCAACTTTTTTAAAAGACTCCAGATCATACTGGTAGGGGTTTTTGTAATCACCCTCAGCCTTTTTCTTTAATGCCGCTTTACGTTCACTGTATTGCATGCTGTTGGCAGACTCGCTATCGGTAGTGAAGTAGTTTATAATTTTATCTATGATTGAAGTCATTATATTTGCCTGTTGTAGGTAATTTGTTTAGATGTGAGTAATGCCCCCCAACCCCCTGAGGGGGTGTTCTGAATCGCTGTATGTCTATTACTTTCCATTAAAAGAATGGCATCGATCACCCCCACAGGGGGTTGGGGGGCGTTGCCCGATCTTTGATGCTTACCTCTCATAGTCTTAATTTCTTACAACTTCGTTAAGTCTTACGCACACCATGGTTTTATCATCGCGCATTAGGAGCCTGCCGTCAGCATAAGCTAATGGGCCCCAGGCATCCTTGCCGGGCAGTATTTTTTTGTGGAAGACCTCTTTATACTGCTTTTTATCTGCCTGTACCACAGTTAAGGCACCGTCATCGCCTACAATAAAAAAGTAACCGTTTATCAACAGGTAGGGGCCCAGACCAAAGCGTCTGGTTTTGCCGCTGAACCAGTGGTAGCGGGTTAGATCTTTTGGGCTGCAGGATACGAACTGCTCCCGGTGTAAGCCTGCGTCTTTTGGTAGTATACTGTAAAGGTGCCCATTATAGTAGATGGGAGTTTGCTGCTCGGAGGCAAGGCCTTCAGATGGCTTTACTTTTTGCAAGGCACGAGCGGTGAAAATACCGTTTTTAAAATCTATGGCCATGAGCATACCGCCGGCACCATAGCCAGCACTGACATAAATTCTATTCTCGCTGACTTTAACAGGAGAAGGTGCTATTACAGATTGGCGCCAGATTGTGGTGCTCCAGAGAACTTTGCCAATGTCCTGACCATCAGCGGCTACTGCCGCTATGCCCTGTAATGCACAGTATATGTACATTTTGCGGCCATATAAGCTCATGGGTATTACCGATGAATGGGACATTTGCCAGTTATCAGGGTTTGGGGTATTCCATACTACCTGCCCGGTGCGGCAATTTATACCTATAAGCAAACTGCTGCCCCCCGGGGCCAGTATGGCTGTGTTGCCCACGATAAGGGGGCACTGGCCTGTGAACCACATTGGCACTTTTGTGCCGTAATCCCTGGCCAGATCCAGCCCCCAGAGGAGGTTGCCTGTGTGCCGACCCACAGCCATAACATGGCAGTTGGGGCCCATGGTAACGACAAAACTGTCTGTTACAGCGGGCACTGTGCGGGAATAGCCGTGGTTGCGTTTAATGGATACAGGGTACCATCGGCGCCAGAGCTCTTTGCCTGTCTCCAGGCTTAAACAGCGCAGGGCGTCCGAACGAGTTTGTTCATCGTAGTCCAGTATGTAAACCATGCCGTTGTATATGGCAGGGCCGGCGTGGCCCTCACCAAGATCCACAGACCATAAGATTTCCAGAGTTTTGTCCGGGGTAATAAAATTTGACGGCAATGCGGGGTCATGGATTATGTTGTTATAGTCAAAGCCCCGGAACCGGGGCCATTTGCCTTTTAGATCTGATGAAACGCTATCGCTGCGTTGAAAATTTGCACCGATGGAAACCCTGCCCGCTCTGGTGGCTTTGCCTGCTGGGGCGTTGTCCAGGCCAGGGACTTGAAGGGTAATGATGGTACTGGGGGTGAGAGACAGATACCAGATAACAACAACCAATGCGGTAATAACGGCCACAGTTGAAGCAATGGCTTTTACAGGTAATGGTTTTATTTTATTTGCA
>CAZRWX010000135.1:7900-9367 GCA_964603925.1 uncultured Bifidobacteriales bacterium
GCCTTCAAATACTGGTGAACTGCGGAAAGTCTCCAGAGTATTTTCGGCGACCAGTTCGGGCTTTCTTCCGGGTTTATAAACCTGGGTAATACCGTTATCTGAGCTGACATACAAATATGCTCCGGCCAGAGTAATACTGGGATAGGCCTCTTTTTTTATTTTAAGTTTTTCCTCCAGAATAACCTCGCCGTTGGAGGCGTTAATTACGCTGAATTCGTTCTTCCTGGTTATATCATAAATGAGGCCTTGGTGGATAACGGGGGAGGCGTAATATCTGTCGTTTTTTGGTTTGGTCACCCAGAGAGGTTCAGGTTTAAACTCCCCGGATACTTTTGCGGGCAATTTAAAGGCCTGGCCGCCATGCTGAATAAAATAAATTATACCGTCCTGAATAATGGGGGTGTTGTATTCCAGAGGTGAGAGCCTTTGTACAAGCGCTTTGCCGTTACTGGCAAGAAGTATATCGGCATTAGGTGTGATAATAATTTCCTTTTTGTCTATAACAGTCTGGATCATGGAACCCCAGCGGGGCTTTTCTGCTTTTAAGTATTCAGGAGTAAATGTCCAGACTTCTTTGCCGGTTTTAGTGTCCAGCGCTACCACGTTTTTGACGTATACAATAAGTTTACCGCCTGCCAGCATCAGTGATGTGCTGGCACCCCATTCATGCCATGGCTTTTCTACTGATACCATCCAGTTACGTTTACCATCTAGGTTGTAGCTGGCTGCAACCCCGGTAGTGTAAGTTACATATAAATATTTACCATCGGTTACCGGGGTTGGAGAACTATAACCGTTAACATCGTGCGTGGCGGGCATCATGTATTTTTTTAAGGGTTCAATATCTTTTTTAAGTTTATCAGCTTCTTCCTCTAAGGGTTTTAGCTCCCGGGCAGCTTCCTCGTCATCCTTATTCTTTTTAAGCTTTTTTTGAAACGGGCGCATTTTTTTACTGATTTTGTCCAGCTCCTTTTGTAGGTCCCTGCCCTTTTGTCCCATTTCGGCGGCCTTTTCCCGCTCCTCTGCAGGGATAAGCTCCAGAAAACTATTTACACTCTGCCAGAGTATTTTACCGGTTGATTTTGAAACGCATATCAGGATATCGGGTTCTGAGCAGATAAAAATTTTATCACCTGTGATAACGGGAGTAGCGTTGGAGAATCCGGGCAGGGGTGTCTTCCAGATGACATTCTCTGTATCAGACCACTTGGTGGGTGGATTGGCATTGGGATATTTGCCGGTGCCATCCGTGCGCCATCCAACTGGGGACATGGCGAAGCAGACAGATGATGTGAGAAAAAAAGAAACTAAGCATAATTTGGAAAGAGCAATCTTCATGTAAATTTTCCTGATTGGTAGTGGATGGTTAGTTAAAAAATAAAATTAATTGAAGAATAGGTATGTGGAATTTGAATTACGAACAGATGAACAGATGAACAGATGAACTGACGAATAAAGAACAGACGA
>CAZRWX010000136.1:0-9366 GCA_964603925.1 uncultured Bifidobacteriales bacterium
GATGATTCAGAATTAGACGAACAGAGTGTTGATAATATTAAAAACCTGTTTGGCAATAAAGATCAAGAAAAGGTATTAAAATTCATTGTAGATAATGAGATACTTTCTGAAAATTTAGTTGTAGCAATAGAAAATCAAAAACGCATTGCTGCTATTCAGCAATTTGAAATAATGCTTAATTCCGATCTTACTGAACATGATTGGCAATCTTGGTTTCAAAAAAATGACTGGGTGTTGGGTAGTGAGTTTGTAAGGATTCTAGATGAACGCGCTATTGATTTGGACAATATTTCAGATTATTTAATGCAGGCGTATGATGGGTTCTTAGATATAATTGAGATCAAAAGACCTGAAGGAGGTTTTAAATTTTGGGGAACCCCAGATCACGACAATCAAGTACCATCTCAAGCATTAATTAAAGCAATTACACAAGCTACAAAATATGTATATGAAGTTGAACGCGAAGCTAATAGCGTAAAGTTCCTTGAAAAAGTTAAATATGTCAAAGCAATAAAACCTAGATGTGTACTAATATTTGGCAGGTCAACAGATTGGTCCATGGGGCAAAAAGAAGCTTTCAGAATTTTAAATGCTGGATATCATAATATTTCAATAATGACCTATGATCATATTTTGGATAGAGCTAAAAGGATTGTTGGAATAAAAGAAGATAATGCACTAAATTCCTCAGAAGTTGATATTGATTTTGACTTTTAATACAAAAAAAGGGGACGCTTTAGCGACCCCGGGGGAGTCCTACTACCCCGACTGGCAGAGGTTCAGACTCGTTAAGTAATATACATAAAAACCGGAATGAAGCAAAAGAGAATTATAATATGGACACCAAACGATTCGTAGAAGACTTTGCCTCCCTGCTGCCGGGGTTGGAATTGCTGCAGAAACTGGGGTATGAGTATCTTACTCCTAAAGACACAATCCATAAGCGGGAGGGGCGCCTTGATCGGGTTATACTAATAGATGTACTCAGAAAGCAACTGCAAAAAATTAACCGCATTGAGTTTAAAGGGCAAACGTGGCCTTTTTCAGATTCTAATATCAGCAAAGCTATAGAGACTGTTGAGAAAATCCACTTTGACAGTCTGCTTAATGTAAACGAGCAGATATACGATTTGCTTACCCTGGGTAAAAGTCTGGAGCAGACTATTGAGGGATATTCCAAAAGCTACTCCCTGCGTTATATAGACTGGGACAATGTCCACAACAACGTATTCCATGTAACTGATGAATTTGAGGTGGAGCGCCGTAACTCCCGGCAGACACGTCGGCCTGATATTGTAGTGTTTGTTAACGGGCTCCCTCTGGCTGTAATTGAGTGTAAAAGACCAGGGCTTAAGGACGCTGTTAAGGAGGGCATCAGCCAACATCTGCGCAACCAGAAAGTTGATGAGATACCTCACCTTTACGGGTTTTCCCAGATACTCTTCTCCGTGGCCCAAAACATGGCCAAGTATGGTACAGCCGGCACAGACGATAAGTTCTGGGCGGTGTGGAAGGAAGAGGACCAGGACAGGCAGTATAAGGAGTTGGAGAAACTTAAGAATAAGCCCCTTTTGAAATCTGCTATGGAAAAAATGTTTTCCTGGCGGGATACAATGGAAAGAAAGCAAATGGAGGATATCTGGCGGCACGAGCTTTTGCCTAATCCCCAGGACAGGGCCATTCACAGCTTGTTGCGTCCTGAAAGGCTTTTGGAAATGATGCTGCAATATGTGGTGTTTGACAACAAGGTCAAAAAGCTGGCGCGCTATCAGCAGTATTTTGCAGTTCAGGCTACGGTAGCTCGGGTAAGTAAGTCAAAAGGTGACCAGGCCAGACAGGGGGGCGTTATCTGGCATACTACCGGGTCGGGTAAGTCACTCACTATGGTTATGCTGGCAAAGGCTCTGGTGCTTGAAAAGGCAATTGAGAACCCGAGGATTTTGCTTGTCACCGACAGAGTGGATTTGGATGACCAGATATATAAGACCTTCGCAGCCTGTAGTGTTCCCGTTCAGAGGGCGTCTTCTGGTTATAACTTGCTGGAGCTCATTAAACAGGAGCGTACCAGTGTTATTACCACTGTTATCGACAAGTTTGAATCCGCCAGTAAAAAGGAAAAGCTTAAAGTAAATGATAGAAATGTGTTTGTACTGGTTGATGAGTCCCACCGGTCGCAATACGGTATAGCCCATAGCAAGATGCGGAATATATTCCCCAATGCTTGTTATATCGGGTTTACCGGCACACCGCTTTTAAAAAAGGAAAAGAGCACAGCGCGTAAGTTCGGGGGGTTTATACACAAATACACCATGAACCAGGCTGTAGCCGATAAGGCTGTGGCACCGCTTTTGTATGAGGGGCGGATGTCTGATTTGCGGGGGGTGGATGACCATCTCGACAGGTGGTTTGAGCGTGTTACTATAGGGCTTACACGTGAGCAGAAGGCTGACCTTAAGAAGAAGTTCAGGCGGGAGGAGGAGCTTACCAAGGCCGAGTCAAGGATGGCTGAGATTGCCTATGACATAGGCAGGCATTTTAATGAGCATCTCAGAGGTACAGGCAAAAAGGCCCAGATGGCTGTGACCAGTAAAGAAGCCGCAATCCAATACCGCAAGCTCTTTATGGGGTTTAATGATGTTAGTGTGGATGTAATTATTTCCAGCCCGGATACCAGGGAGGGGCATAAGGATATTGATGAATCCAGCACACCCCTGGTGCAGCAGTTCTGGAAGGATATGATGAACCGCTACGGGAATGAGACTAAATACAACAAAAGCCTTATTGATGCCTTTAAGTACTCCGATGAACCAGATATCATAATCGTGGTAGACAAACTCCTAACAGGCTTTGATGCTCCCTGCAATAGCATACTCTACCTGGACAAGCGCCTGAGGGAACATAACATACTCCAGGCCATTGCCCGTGTTAACCGGCTTTTTGACGATAAAGAGCATGGGCTGGTTGTGGATTACCGCGGTATCTTCTCAGAAATCTTTGAAGCCATCGATACTTATGAGGCTCTGGAGAAGGAGGGCTTTGACAGGGAGGATGTAGAGGGTAGTCTTACCAATATCGAGGAGGAGTTAGATAAACTTCCCCAGAGGCATACCAACACCTGGGAGGTTTTTAAGTCAGTTACTAACAAAGGCGACATTGAAGCCATGCAACTGCATCTTGAACCAATTAATATCAGGAACCAGTTTTATGACTGCCTGAGGCTTTTCGCTAAGACCTTCCACCTGGCCATGAGCAATTCAAAATTTATTGACAAAACCCCGGAATCTAAAATCAGGGGCTACAAAAAAGACCTTAAATACTTTTTTAATCTTCGTACTGCCGTTAAGCAACGGTTTGGGGAGGAGGTGGACTACTCCGCCTATGAGGCTCAGATTAGGAACCTGGTGGATAAACACATCGGAGCTGATGAAGTACGGCAGCTGGTGCCGCCAACCGATATATTCTCTGTGGATGATTTTGAAAAAGAGCTGGAAAAGGTGGAGGGTGATGCCGCCAAGGCCGATGTAATAGCCGCCCGGATGAAAAAGACTATTCATGAAAAAATGGACGAGGACCCAGCCCTGTATCAGAAGCTATCCCTGCTTATTGATGAAGCAATTGCTGAACACAGAAGAAAAAGACTGGAAGATGCTGAGTATCTGGCAAAAATGTTTGCCTGTGCAGCTGAACTTAGGGGTGAGGGCATAGACGCTTATCCTCAAGCATTGAAGGGTCATGAAGACGCCAGAGCATATTTTGGAATTATTAAAAATGAGCTCATAGAGGTGCTGGATGATGCCGGCAAACAGACTGAGCTTGCCTCAGCCGCAGCTCTGGAAGCTGAGAAAATTATTAACGAGCATAAAATAAGAGACTGGGTATACAATACAGATGTACAGAACCAGATGCGAAATGATATGGAGGATTACTTTTTTGACCTGAAAGATAAAGTGGGCGTGGAACTCAGCGTGGAACAGATGGATACCGTAATGGACAAACTCTTGTCTATTGCCAGACGAAGGGACAACGTTTGAGCCCAAAAATGGTGTTTGAAATCCAATATGGTACATCCATAATCAAATACAAAGTTAACCGGAAACCACGTAAAACCCTAGCTATCCATGTATTCCCTGATGGGAAGGTTGTGGCCGATGCACCAAAAACAGCTTCCGATAAAGCCATTAAATCTAAAATAGAGAAAAGAGCATCCTGGATACTAAAACAGCAACAACAGTTTTCCAACTATCCTACACCTTTGCCAATGAGGCAGTATGTATCAGGAGAAGGTTACCGCTATCTAGGGAGACAATACCGGTTAAAAGTAGTTACCGGCAGTAAAACTAATGTGAAGTTACCAAGAGGTCAGCTTGTCGTTGAGGTATCAGGAAAGCCCTTAGCAAATAAAGTACAGCAGGCGCTTGAGAGCTGGCAATTAGGCAGGGCTCGTAATATTTTTGATGATATGCTTAAAAAGCTAAGGCCAAAAGCTAAAGCCCTAAGCCTGCCGGAGCATAAAAGTCTTATACTACGTACCATGAAAACCCGTTGGGGCAGCTGCGCAAAGTCTGGGAACATTACGCTTAACCCTGAACTACTTGCCGCACCCAGGGAGTGCATAGAATATGTGGTGGCACATGAGCTGTGTCATTTGGTGGTTGCTAATCATACGAAGCGGTTTTATGCTAAGCTGGATGAGTTTGTACCTAAGTGGCGAGTGTTGCGGGACAGGCTTAACATGACTGTGGAGCTAAAAGCAATATAATTTCACTTCCACGGCGTCTGAAAAAGAGGCGACGGTAAGGTAAAAAGTCGAATTGGCGATTTTACGCTGAAAGTGGTACACCCTGAGGGGTTCGAACCCCCAACCCTCGGTTCCGAAGACCGATGCTCTATCCAGTTGAGCTAAGGGTGCATTAGCTGAAATTATAGAAATTTACTTTAGATTTTACTAAAACCGGAGATGAACGGCTCTTCTGCCTGGTAAACTGGCCTCATATGGCACAATGACAGCGTCAGTGTTCCTTAACTATCTTAAGTTGCATTATGGATAATGCATTAAGGGATCAGCGCATACAGACAATCTGCCTCTTTATTTTATGTACCATTGCGCTGGGGTTTACACTCTATCTGCTTAAGCCCATACTTATCCCCCTGGTGCTGGCAATATTCTTCACCTATTGCCTTTCTCCTATCATTGAGGTACTTATTAAAAAACTCAGGTTTCCCCGGCCACTGGCTATAGTGTCTGCGGTACTTATCGGCTGTCTTGTGCTGGTGCTTATGGGGCTTGTAGTTTCCTCATCTGTAGAGCAGGTATCAGCCAATGCCGGGGAGTATAAGGCCTATATCACGGAGATAATGCGCAAGTTCATCTCCGCTCTGCCTCTGGAGCAGCTCAATCTAAGCAAAAGGCAGGTGACTGAGGCCCTTATCAAAACCTCCGGCGGCAGCGTGCGCAATTTTTTAAGCGGTACTCTTTCTGGCGTTATGGGCATTATGTCCAAGGGCACACTGGTAATTATTTTTATGATGTTTTTACTAATAGGCCGCAAACATGTCAGTTCCAAAAAGGGCAGTGTGCTAACCGAGGTAGAGTCCCGCATCAGGCGCTATGTCATAGCCCTCGCCAGTCTCTCAGCGGCTACGGGTCTTCTGGTATGGCTGGTTCTCACCATTCTGGGGGTCAAGCTGGCTTTTGTCTTTGGTTTTATGGCCTTTCTACTCAATTTTATACCCAATATAGGCTCTATTGTGGCCACCCTTCTGCCCTTGCCTGTGGTTGTTCTCAGTCCCGACTTATCTGTCACAGCCAAGGCCCTGGCCTTTATCCTGCCTGCAGCCGTTCAGGTTACTATTGGCAACTTCCTGACCCCAAAAATTATGGGTGATTCTCTGGAGCTTCACCCTATTACAGTGCTCACTTCGCTCATTTTTTTCGGAATGATTTGGGGTATTGTGGGCATGTTTCTAGCTACTCCTATCGCTGCGGTAGTCAAGTTGCTTCTCAGCCGCTTTGAGTATACTCTGCCAATAGCCGAAATCATGCGGGGTAACCTGCCCGGTTCGGTAGTGGATTCTTAAAACCAGCTCTAATAGCCTGGCTGGGCCCAGGGGTAAGGCACGCTTTGCGCTCGTCGACCGTAAGATTAAATTTACGTTGGACTTTGCGGATGCCATTGGGCTGTGCCACCAGTACGCTGTTATAATAAAAAGAATTCTCTTTTTCGAAAAAGCCCATGAGTATGCAAATATTATTGCGCTCTGCCAGCTGTGATACGGCCTGGCAATAAGGGCTGTTAATATCAACGGCGGCATGTTGCACCCATTTGCCTGTTAAGTCAGGAGAACTGTACCCCTGAATGGCGGCCTCGGGGAAAAGGATTACGTGAGTGCCCATGGCTGAGGCAGCCTTGACCTGGGCTTCAGCACGTTTGAGAACATCGCGGGGTCCGCGTCCCGAGTGTATCTGAGCTGAGGCTACGTGAAGGTATCGTGTCATTAGCTGTCCTTAGGTTTCTGTCCACCTTATATTATCTTATAAAATAGTTATGGCCAAACCGAATTTTGCTGATAGAATTACCTGCGAAATCCTGAAGTGTGAGAATACAGCATACGAAAGTCATGGTAGTACTTCACCAGAGTGCGGGTATGTGGTATGTGGGCACGCTGTAGCGGCTTTCACCAAATTTTTCATGGTAATTAAAGATAAAGTACCGGTGGCGGAATTTATAAAAAGGCAGTTGCAGAGTCCCCGGCAGCCTACGGCTCAAAAGGCCGAGGAATTTTTCAAGTCTTACAAAGTGGATTAAGCTGGTTAATAAATGGTCCGAATTCAGGATTGTAATTCCAGTACGGTTTTCAAGCTATTATCCAGCTCTTTGAGGACTCGTTTATTTAACGCACTTACATATTTCAAAAAATATGATTTGTCCAAAGTGATCAGTTGAGAAACATTTACAACAGAGGACTTTGGAAGGTGGCTTTCTTTTTTGGTCAGCAGTAAATTACCAGGAGCCATAGCCAGCGCAGTATTGGAAGTTATAACTGCACATATTACAGTATTTATACTACTACTTGTAAAGGCATCTGCTTGGATAATCAATACTGGGCGCTTTTTGCCTGGTTCAGAACCCCTGGGGTCTGGTAATTTAGCCCACCAGATTTCGCCGCGAACCATTACCAATCACCAAAATCAACGGAATTAAATTGAGCTCTTTCGATTGAAGGGTCCATATCGTTTTTATGGGATTTATAAACCTGATTCAGCCTTTTGGTGATTTCCTGAGGGTTGTGTTGCTGGATAAACTCCAGAACCGCTATGGAGAAAAGCCGACTCCTGGGGATGCCCAGCCTTTTCGCAGTGGATTGGGCAACTTTAAAAAGATCATCGCTTATGGATATTGCTGTTTTCATATTAATAGTATAACATTTGTTACACCAAGAGCCAACCAACAAAAGTCTGTAATTCATTTTTAACAGCGAATTTCAGGATCGAGGCCCCCTAAAAGCTGTTTAAATATAATATCAAGGACGCTATCTGGTCCTCAGCCCGTAAACGCTCTGTGGTGGCCCGGGTTATTTTTATCTGGGACTTAAGCAGCTCATATTTACCGCCAGTCAGTTTGGGTGTGGCAATCATTCTCTTCTTAAGAGGATTCATCCACCTGCCGTTGGGGGCTTTAAAACCAAAGTGAAGGTGGGGGCCTGTAACCCGCCCTGTCCTGCCCACACGGCCTATTACCTGACCTGTGCGCACATGGGACCCTGGGCTTACGGCCCGTGCATTTAAGTGCAGATAATATGATTTAGATTTATCTGAATGGCGGATAGCGATTTTATTACCGCTGTAACGATCGTAAGCGGAGACTGTAACAACACCCTTGGCTACTGCATAAACGGGTGCACCGATATTGCCTTTATAGTCTACACCATAATGCATTTGCGTGCGCCCCGTTACGGGATGGACACGATAGCCATAGGAGGAAGAAATATGAAGCCTGTCCACCGGGTAGCGCAGGCCTGTATGCACCAGGGCCTCCCCCTTAATTGTATAATGGGCGTTGTATGTCGACTGGGGGTCTGGGTCGTAATACCGGAATGCCTCATGGAAACCAGTTACTCTGCCGTTGTAGGACGCATGCATTACGCTTCCGCTTATCCATTCCCCGTTATATTTGTCCTCCCGCAGGGTAACGGTAAATGTATCGCCAGCACGTGCGGAGGTGCGGAAGCTGATCTTGCATAGAAGAATGCCGTTTACAACCTGGACCAGGGATGGAGGCACGTCCATTTCTTTAAGAGCGGCATCTAATGTTGATCCCTGCTTGATGGTACCCACAATGAGCCTGTAGGTGGTGTCAGCGGGGATTTCATCTTTTGTGTAGGCATATTCATTGGTAATAGTATCCAGGGTGAGTATATGGTCCACAATGGGGTTGGGTTCGTAAACAAACTCCAGCACCGTAGCACTGTCAGCAGAATATTTGACTTTGAGGCGTTCGCCTGCCCGTAAATTTGTGAGCTCCACTTCAAAACGCAGGTTGTTAACAATTTTAAGCGCAATGGGTGTACTAACATTTAAATCGCCCAGAGCCTGAAACAGCCCCTGGTTGGGGCGAATTTCACCCTCCAGGTAAAAGGGAACAGGAGTGCTGATTATTTGAAGAGTATCGACTGCCCGGGTTGTGTCTCCAGAGGGTAAATCGGCAGAGACCTTTTCCCGGCAGCCGCAGAGAAAGGTCAAGATTAAAAGTAACAGAACAGAAGAATATCTAAAAATCATAGCAATTTGTGCGGTTATGAGTCACGCCAACGCAGGCAGGTTATCAAATCTCCGCCTTTGTGGCGAAGATACGTTTTTTAAACAGCTGGTGAAAACCCAAACTTCCCTAATCTTCTGTCACAAAGGCAGCAGGCGGTTATTAGAACGAATCCGCCTTAGGCGGATTCGTTCTAATAAACCGATGGAGCATGTCCCATTTTGTGAAAATGCTCATCGGGCATTTATATTGTTTTAAGCAGAAACGTTAGAATAAATGAAAGGTCTGTCATGATAGATTTTGCAGCTATAAAAACTTACCCTATAAAAAATCGTAAAAACAAGTTCTCACTTGCCGATATGATACCTCTGAATCACGGCACTTCTACGCCAGCACTCATAACCAGTTTGGCTGAGAGCATCAAGGACGCAAAGGGCAACGGCTGCAAAGTTCTTATGATGCTTGGCGGCGCTGTTATTAAGGAGGGCTGCTCACGGGTAATAATCGACCTGATGAAAAAGGGGTTTATTGATCATATCGCCGGCAATGGCTCGGTTTCCATTCACGATTTTGAGGTGGCCATGATAGGGCAGACTTCAGAAGATGTTCC
>CAZRWX010000137.1:0-9147 GCA_964603925.1 uncultured Bifidobacteriales bacterium
AATTATTATTACCATTTTAGACAGATTATAATGCCGAGGGGGGGACTCGAACCCCCACAGGGTTGCCCCTACTGGATTTTGAGTCCAGCGCGTCTACCAATTTCACCACCCCGGCTGTATAAACAGCAAATATAGTTCAATTTTGCAGGTTTGGTCATTAATTTTCCTGCACCGGGTAATATGAAATGCCTTTAGATTTAAGGTGGCTTTGTCCATATTGCAAGGCCAGATCCCTCGATGGGAAAATTTTTGTGCGTATGGAGTATAATACTTCCCCGTCCTTTTCCCTTTTAATCATCCGAAGATTGAGGCCTTGAATTAAGTAGCCTTCCATTGAGGTTTGAGCATTTTGCTGGTTGGAAAATGCGGCTATTTGCAAGGAGTATGAGGGAGCGCTTTTGCTGGCTGAATTTATAGACTCACTATTTGCATTTTTTTCCGTATTCACGCTGTCATCAGATGTCTCATTAGGAAGAGCCTTAAAAAAAGCCGGCGCTGTCCTTCTAAGGTTATGAGATTCCAGGGATCTGGGATATTGTTGTTGTAGAATACCTGCATAATAATTTTGAGCAGAGGAATCGGAAGTTTTTTCCGCAATACGGAATTGTAAATAATGAAAAGTGGGCTTCTGATCGGGTAGCGCCATCTCCAGGGCAGACTCAATAGCTCTTTGAGCACCAGAGTAATCATTTTTAGCAAATTTCGTTTTTGCTACACCCTCCAGAGCCATCGTATGATAATAATGGCTGACTGGTGTTGATTTCATCAAAGCAATATAGTGGCTTTCAGCTGTATCAAGATAAGGTGCGTTGTTTAGGCCAATGCTTAAAAAACACTGCCCCAGCCAATACCCGGCGGGTTTATCCCATTTACCTTCAGGATACTCCGATATATATTGCCTGAAATATGCCACCGCTTCTTTATAAATGCCCCTGGCCTGATAATATTGGGCAATCCTGTAAATAGCCTCCTCATGGTAGGGGCTGCGGGGGGTAATTGATAATAGCTTTAAGAACGTGTCTCTAGACTCCTCGCCGGAGGATGTTGTTTTAGCATACATGAACAAGGCAAAGGTATCCAGTGGATTATTTTGTAACCTGGACTTGGATACGGCAAATGCCGAATCCAGATTGCCCTCTTTGGCCAGGGCCAGTAACGCAGAGTCAGATACTAATTCTGCGCTATAAATGGAACATAAACCAAACCACAAAAGGAACATCGGTAACAATATGCCGCCATACCCCTTTTCAGGATGGTTAAAAAAATACATGAAGTTAGATCTTGGGATTAAAGCTGTCCCAGGCGCCGCATTGGGGGCAGTGCCATTCGGCAGTTTCCAGCTTTTGTCCACATGAGGAACAGATATAAATAAAGAAAGCATTACCCCTCTGCAGTATCTCCTGAATTTTGATAAGAATGCGCCCGTTATCTTCTATCTGCAGGTAATAGGTTATCAGCTCCCTGAGGAGCTCTTCAATATCCGTTACATGGTCCACCAATTGGAGAATAGTTTCGGCAGCCAGGTCTTTTTGGCCGGTTTTATAATACTGCCTGGCTAAAGCGGTTATAGCCGCCGGTTGATGTTTGCCCTCCTTGCGGCTGAGCTTTTGGAAGATGGGGAGAATTTCGTCATAGCGGTTTATTTCGAATAGATACTCCTCAATCTCCTTAAAAACCCATACAGACTTTTCCGGGGCATAGTCCAGAAGATTCTCCCAGCATTCCAGTACCTTGTCATTTTTGCCCTCCTGCCGGTATTGCCTTGCCAAAAGCACATAGGCTGGAGCGCAGTTGGTGTCAAGCTTAACGGCCTGATTGAGAAGCTGCCTTAGCCTTTTGGTCTCTACTGAAGGAAGGCCCCTGGCCTCTTCAACCCTGTATAGGGCCAGGCGCTGGCTGGCGTTGATCTTGTTCCTGGAGGCGTAAGTCTTCCAATGTTTTTCCGCAGCGGTAAAATCTTTTTGCCGCTCCAGCACAGTGGTAAGACTTAAGCGAAGATACATGTCATCAGGCTCTTTTAAAACCATTTTCTCGGCAACCTTCCTTGCCTGTTCAAAATTTTTACCAGCAATGTATGCGTCTACTAATGATACCCCAATACGCTTGCGGACAGGTTCGCTTAAGTTTGAGCGCAACAGCAAATCACGGTAAATTTTTTGCCCTCTGAGTATGTCTTTTTGTTTGATAAAAAGCTTGCCAAGCTGGAAATAGGCGTCGATAAGCTCTGAATCGGCCTCTACAGCCTGAGTAAGTAATTGGACGGCATTCTTAACGTCATCGTCGATTATGGCATTTAGACCAAGTATATAACTGTTGAAAGCAGAAGTGGTCTGTTTGGATAACTCAGCGGCATTTGGGAAGATCATTTTTTAGTCCTCTGATATAGCTGATTCTGCGGATACAGTTTCTAGGGATTTAACATCATCAGTGAGTGAAAGGTTGCGTAATTTGTCTAACTCTGCTTTCATTTTCTCAATTTCCCGGCTTTGGGTTTTATTTAGTTTTTTTAATTGCCGGCTTTTTTTGAAATTTAAAGCATACCAGCTTAGATTGCCAACCACAAAGGTTGTTAATAACAGCCCCCATAAGGTATAGGTATGTTTGTTGATAAGGGAAATTTCTATAGGCGCGCTTATGGCGCCCCAGTTTCTAAAAAGAAAAATAAGGATAAAGGCCGCGATTATACCATAAATAATCCGGACAAAATTGCTGAAAAATGATTTGATTCCAGACATTGTTCACTCCTTTATAATGTTGCCGGCAAGGGTAATACCGCGCCTTTCTGTAAGCTTAACCAGAAGGCATTGCCCAGGGCGCATGCCTTGTTGTGCAGGTACGAGTACTTTTTTAAAACAACTGGTTTTACCTATCCATTCGTTTTTTGACCTGTGAGAGAGGCCTTCCAGCATTATGTCCTCCTGCTTACCCACCATATCCTGCACTTTTTGAGTAGTGATCTGGTTTTGTACGCTGATTAATTTTTCTAATCTACCTTTTTTTTCCTCAGTTGATAACGTTTCTTTTTGCTCAAAGGCCGGTGTACCTTCGCGCGGTGAGTAGGAAAACGTAAAAGCGGAATCAAACTCAACCTGCTTTACCAGGGTCAGCGTGTCTTCAAAATCTTTTTGTGTTTCCCCTGGATACCCGGTCATAATATCCGTACTTAACCCGATATGGGGTATTTCCCCTTTCAGCCGGGAGATTATCTCCAGGTAGCGTTCCCGGGAATAGGCTCTGCGCATTTGTTTTAATATCTCCGTTGAGCCAGATTGTACAGGAATATGTACATGCCGGCATACCTTTTCACATTCTGCCATGGCTTTAATTACCCTTGGGGTAAAATGGGTGGGGTATGAAGAAGTGAATCGTATTCTTTTAAGCCCGGAAATGTCATTAAGGCGGTAGAGTAATTGGGCAAAACCTTCTTCTGGGGTACGATAAGCGTTCACTGTCTGACCAAGGAGTATTACCTCCCTGACACCGGAAGCTACTGCGGCTGTAATTTCTTTTTCAATTTCCCCCGGAGGGCGGCTGCGCTCACGGCCCCTTACATGAGGCACAATACAGTATGCGCAATTCTTATTGCAGCCCCGCATAATGGTGATCATGGTAGATGCGGGAGACGAGTTTTTGGCAAATAACCCCGGGTATGACTCTGTATTATCCTGAGTGGTAATCACCCGGGGATGCTGATTATCTTGCTTTAGAAGAGATGGAATGTCATTATAATTGTCCGGACCTATAACAAAATCTACATGTTCTAAGTCTTTTAGGAGGCCTTCTCCACGATTTTGGGCCATGCAGCCAATAACGGCAATTTTAAGGTCTTTATTTCGCTTTTTATATTGTCTCATTGAGGCTATTCTGGCAATAGCGCGCTCTTCAGCGCCCTCCCTTACCGAACAGGTGTTTACCAGTATTAAGTCTGCCTGAGCGGCATCATCGGTATGTGTAAAGCCGTTGTCCTCCAGTGACCGGGATATCATGTTGGAATCATAGATATTCATCTGACACCCGAAAGTTGCCAGGAAGTATTTACTACCGGAGTTCTCAGACATTGGGCTCCTTGCCGCCCAGCCCGGCTGTGAGAGTATTTAATATTGCAGATACTTCTTTAAAATCCCGTGCGATATAGTCTGGCCCGGCGGCTTTCATGGAGCCGCGCTCGCCCATGGTACCCTCAACTCCTATACACATTATGCCTGCGTTTTGGGCAGTTATTATATCCGGAGCCCCATCACCAATCATAACAGCCTGTTGGGGGGAACTTCCAGATAATTTAAGGATATGGTTAATTCCCATGGGATGTGGCTTGCGTTTGGAGAATGTATCACCTCCTGCAATTATGCCAAAGAACGCTGATAGGCCAAAATGGTTTAACAGCCGCCGACAGGCAACCTCGGGCTTGTTGCTTAGTACAGCCAAAAAATAGCTGGAATATTCCCTGAGCAGATCCTCAACTCCTGGCAAAAGGCTTGAATGAACTGCAATATTGTTCTGATAGTATTTTTGATATTCGGTGAATACCTTCTTGCGTGTTATTTTGTCCCCCTCCAGCTCTGGAGTACACCGCTCAACAAGTACGCCTACCCCATTGCCAATGGCCTGGGTTACCTCATTTAGAGATTTAGCAGGCTGGCCATAGAGAGTGAGGGCGTGATTGATTGCAGCTGTAATATCGCGCCCGGTATCTACCAGGGTACCATCCAGGTCAAAAATAAGCGATTTAAGCATTGGCAGCCAATGTAGTAATTTTAAGTTTATGCCTTAAAACCTGGCACTGATGTTTTAGACACAATCATATTTAGTAACGGGAAAATGCACATGGCCAAAAACATTATTGTTTCCATCCACGATATCCATCAGGGTAATTTTCAGCAGGCACAGGCCATTATCAGTAATATGCCTTCATCGCGGATTGATAAAGCGGCTATTTTTTTTGTTCCCCGGTATCATGGTCATAGTCCCCTGGAGACCCAGCCGGATTTTATCAGCTGGCTTCGTCAAAAGCATGAAGCCGGTCATGAGCTCTTTCTTCATGGGTTTCATCATGCTGCTTCAGAGAGCATTTTTAAGCATCAGGGGGCCAATCCCTTTGATGGCCACCGCCGCAGCATTAAGGGTCAGTTTGTCAATAGGTTCCTTACCAGCTATGAGGGGGAGTTCTGCGGTTTGGATTTAGTTGAGTCTCACCAAATTCTGGATTATGCTGTTAATGATACCCGGGTGTTAGGGTTTGATATCTCTGGTGTAGCTCTGCCAGCGTGGTATGGCAGGGTGTCCAGGGTTTTTGCAGCGAAAAAGGGCTTTAGGTTTTATGAAACCCGTTTTAACATTCACAATCTCAAAACCGGGCAAAGGTGTATGGTATTACCTGTTTCCTGGCTTGGGGGCAAAGGCGCCGGCCGCATTATTAACACCATTATGTGGAAAATCAGCCACCACCTGCCGGGTCAATATCTTCGCCTGGCCATTCACCCACGTGATATGCGTTCTGCTGTTTTGCAGCAAAGAATCAGGCATTTTCTTGAGACTCATCAAACACTCAGGTACGAGGAATTGTTTAAGGTGTAATTAAATGCCATGCTATCAATTTCGGGCAGTTTTATGAATTGGACCGGGCATTTTATTACTTTTAGGTGAAGGAGGTTATCATGGTTACAGCCGATACGTTGTACGATACTCTTAAGGGTGTTAAAATAGGTGGTAGTGCCTGCCAGTTTCATCATGATAAATGCGCTGAGATGGCTCCGGTTATTAACGAAATAAATGAACTCAAATGGCAGAAGAACGCCGTTATCCTGGCTCATACCTATGTAAGCCCGGAAATTATATATGGAGTAGCGGATTTCAATGGTGACTCCTACGGCTTGAGTAAGGACGCCCAGGGTACCCAGGCGGACATTATCGTATTTGCCGCTGTGCGCTTTATGGCAGAGACAGCCAAAATATTAAACCCCCGCAAAGAGGTCCTTGTACCCAGCAGCCCCAATGGCTGTACGCTGGCAGACTCAATCACCGCCCGGGAGCTTAAAGCGCTTAAGGCCCAATACCCGGGTTATGCTTTTGTGTGTTACATTAACACAACCGCGGAGGTTAAGGCACAGTGTGATGTATGCGTCACCTCCGCCAATGTGTATGATATTGTAGAGGCCTACCCCAGTGATAAAATCTATTTTATCCCCGATAAGCTCATGGGTCTTAATCTACGCCAGGAGATGGCGCGCCGCGGAGTTGCCAAGCACATTGAGCTTCATCACGGCACCTGCTATGTCCACGAAAAGTACGATCCCTCTCTTATAGATTATATCAAGCTGCGGTACCCGGGCACCAAGGTGCTCAGCCACCCCGAGTGCAGTACGGCCGTAGTGCAGCACTCAGACTTCATAGGCAGTACTTCGCAAATGATAAACTACGTCAAGCAGTCCCCGGAAAGCACCTTCCTTATGTTAACCGAATGCGGCCTTGCCGGCCGCCTGCAGCTGGAGCTTCCCCAAAAACATTTTGTGGGGTCATGTACTCTTTGCAGATATATGAAGGCTAACAGCTTAAAAGATATTCTCCAGGTGCTTAAAAATCCCCGGCCCGAGCAAAGAGTGGAGCTGGAGGGTGATGTGGGCGCCCGGGCCCTTCACTGCCTGCAGCAAATGTTTAAATACGCGGAAGCCGCAAAGGCAAAAAAGTAGTTATTATGGCATTTTCAAATTTACGCATCGCGGGCACCGGCTGCGGTCTTGGCGATATTATTTACGGGGATATAGATTTTAATCATGATACAGTGGTGGCCTATCACTCCAGGCAGCCCGGTGACGGCGGCCTGGAGGCGGGCAAGCTGGTCTTTTTAGATGATCTGCGCAGGTTTTCGGGGCAGAGCGCCGCCCATATACTCGGGCGTATTACCGGCAGCAGGGGGCCGGACGCATTTAACGCCGGGGGCCCCGCCCTGGTCTCCCTGGCTCTTATATCTCAGCTTTTAGAGGCTGATGGTGTGGCGGTAAGTTACTATGGGCTCCGGGGGCGGGACACCATTTCCGGGGAAATACATAATATCATCAGGCAAACGCCTCTGGTACTGGAGGCCTTCACAGAATGTGAAGGCCGTACACCCAGCACTTATGTCCTCAGTGACCCCCGGCTTAATCAGGGCCAGGGTGAGCGTACCTTTATTAATGATATTGGAGTATGCGCCGATTTTGATATTGGGGCCCTTAATAATGGTTTTTTTGATGCTGCGTTTAATTTATATGGCGGTACAGCACTGGTTCCCCCTTTGCACCAGGCTCTGCCCGGGCTCCTAAAAAAGGGGCGCGGAGCCGGGGCTGTAAATATAGTGGGCACTGTATTTGATTTCTCAGCCGAAAAGCAGAATCCGCAGGGTGCCTGGGGCCTTGGCGGCGGTGGGTCATTTGAGGCCTTAAAATATAGCGACCTATTAATTACCGATTATGAGGAGGTGCTGCGGATTACGGGGCAAAAGTCCTTTGAAGCCGCAGTAGCCAAAGCCTTTGACGAGGGTTTGCTGTCACTTGTAGTTACCCGCGGTGCTGAGCCTGTTTTTTTCAAGTCTGTAGGCGGGCTTTTCGGCCATTGCCAGGGCACCATACCCGTTAACGCCTTGTTATCAGCACGGGTGGGGGACCGCACGCAGTACCCTGGTGATACTACTGGTGCGGGGGACAATTTCCTGGGCGGTATGGTGTATTCATTAGCAGCTCAGGTTATCAGAAGAGGGGACGGCGGCCAGGTTATTAACCGGGAAGACTACTACTGCAACCCGTTTAATATGATAGAGGCTATAGAGACAGCGTCTATTGCCGGGGGGCTGGCATGCCTACAGTATGGGGGTGTTTATTTAGAAAAGTTCCCCGGTGACAAGCTCTCCCAGATACGTGCGGTACAGCGCTCCTGATTGGGCAGGAATGCGGCTTTAGTTAGCCCTATCGGGACCGATCAGGGGTGCCCTTACTCGTTAGCAGGGTTCATGAACCCTGCCAACATTGGGGTTTACGGCCTCCGCAGTAACAGAAAAACTGTCCATGGCTGTAAATTAATTTTCTGGTGATATTGTAAGACTTATGTATAAAAAGATTATTAAACCCACACCCTTTGGGCCGGTAGTAATTATCTGGGATTGCTTTAGCAATAATCCCTTAATTCTTCGTATTCTACTTTCAAATCCCAAGTTTACTTCGCTGATTAGGTCACAGGAGCTGTATCCAGAAGTTAAAAATGATTCATGTATGGAGCTGGAACTTCTGGCCGATAAATTTACCGGGTATTTTGAAGGGGACGAAGTAGATTTTGATTTAAATCTTGTTGAAATGGCGTTATGCGGAGAGTTTCAGCAAAAGGTGCTTCGGGCGCAATACAAAGTGCCCCGTGGCACTGTAACCACTTATCAGTCTCTGGGCATGCAGCTGGGGTTGAATAACGGTGCCCGCGCTGTGGGCAACGCCCTGGCCAAAAATCCTTTTCCCATTATTATTCCCTGTCACCGGTCGGTCCGTTCAGACGGTACTTTGGGTGGTTATCAGGGCGGGGTAGAAATGAAACGCGCTTTACTGGACTTGGAACTGGTACCTTGTATTAAAGCATTGCAAGGCTTTAGTTAGCCCTATCGGGACCGATCAGGGGTGCCTTTACTCGTTGGCAGGGTTCATGAACCCTGCCAACGAGTATTTTAGCCCTCTGAATCCGGCAGCAGGCGGCTTTTGAACCCTGAACCCTGCCAACGTTAATTATTGCTATTTTTCATACAAAAAAATTAATAGCAGAAATCAGCTTGGAATGTAAATGATATTTATGAGAAAAAGAAATTGTACAGTACTGGCAAGTCTGGTAATACTTCTTCTAACAGGCTGTATAAACACCGATAAAGGCGGTCCGGTTCAATGGGAAATATCCGGGGAAATCAGTCCGCAGGGTGATGCTGTTTTAAATATCCCGGGTGGGAAGCTTATGGTGGGCGCATTTTCCTATAATTCACCGCAATATACCCCGGTTCTGGAAAATATCCCTGCAAACGGGGGGGCTACAGCAGTCAACGCCGACAGTACATTCAAACTTATTGTTAATACAAAAACGATTACAACCCGCTACCTCCATGTATTTGTCTGGCTGGATGTCGACAGTGACGGGTTACTAGAC
>CAZRWX010000138.1:0-9112 GCA_964603925.1 uncultured Bifidobacteriales bacterium
CATGCGGGTCCGGTCTTCGTTGCACTACGCCCTGGCATGCCGCACGGGGCGTTTCACTTCTTGGTAGACTCCAAGTTAATTTAACCCTGTGATATACACCACATGGTTTTGATGCTGACAAGCCCTTGTCTTTGGTTTTTGGTTGAATATGGGTATCTTTTTCCATATGTGGACTACCAAAGGAGACTTTCACTTCATAAATTTATGCCCATGTCGGGCGTACACAAAGCACTGCACGGTACGGCGTACCGCCGCCCGTGAGTGCAACCGTTGTGCGCTTTGTCTAATTTTAAATGCGCTGTTTTAACTATTAGCGTAAATCCGGGAGGCCTTATGGCGGGACCACGTACAGATGTGGATTTCACCTTCAAACCGGTCGACAATCCGTCGCCGGAGAAATTGCGCAGGGATCAGATCCACCAGTATAACGAGCTCGGATATGTGCATCCGTTCCCGATCTTTAGCGAAGCGGAAGTCGAGCGCAACCGGGTGTACCTCGAGTACCTGCTTGCGGAGATGAAGACGCATAACGACGGGCGGGACAGCTACGCGCTGAACTGCTACCAGGCCCGCTGCGAAGGCATATACGATCTTGCGCGCGATCCGCGAATTTTGGATATCGTGGAAGATATCATTGGACCGAATATCATCTGCTGGGCGACGCACTACTTCGTGAAGCAGCCCTACGACAAGAAGGCTGTCGCCTGGCATCAGGATGCCTCATACTGGCCGATCACACCGGCAAGGACGGTGACTGCCTGGATTGCCATTGATAACTCCAGCGTGGAGAACTCGGCGATGCAGGTGATTCCCCGAACCCACAATATGGGGCATATCGCATGGAAGAGAGCGACGAAGGATGCGGTGCTCGATCAAGAGATTGACATTCGTAGTGAGTGGAATGCCCCTGTATCGCTCGAACTCAAGGCGGGCGAAATATCCTTGCATGCCGACATGATTGTTCACGGTTCCGAGCCGAACCGTTCGGCCAAACGTCGTGCCGGGCTTACGCTGCGGTTTTGTCCGCCCGAGGTACGGCCTATTGACCCGAGTTGGGCGTCGCAGTCGATCATCTGTCGCGGGCAAGACACCTGCGGGCACTGGATCGACACGCCACGGCCTTGCGGCAACAATCTGAGCTTGCGCGACAAACCCAAGTCGATCGGCGGAAATTGACCGGTCGCTTGGTCGCGGGGTTCGCAACGCGTAGCCGGCCATTGGGCCGCATGTAACCACCCTGTGAACCCACGGTTCTGTGGACATGTGTGGCATCAACATGAATCAGCCCAACAACTCCTCGGACCGTATTCCCAACCCGCACGGACGCGGGTTGGGAAACGGTCAAGGTGATCGTTATGAACTCTACTACAATAAAGAACTAATAAAATGAGACTTCTAATAATTTCACTCGCCTTTGTTTTGTTCCAATGCAAAGACTCTGTAAAGTATCTTCAATACACAGATAGCAGCATTGGATTGTTCCATACGCCATGGTGAAGGGAGAAAGATTGGAATCACATAATGGGATCTTATTAGATAGGGAGCGAGTCGCGTTATTGTGGTACCATCGCCCAGTTACCATAAAAAATTCCGGCCACAGGTAGCCGTGCGCCCGTTGTTGTGAGAATCATGGTATGGGCTGACCCGCAGGAAACATCCATCATATTATCCATCACTTTTACCGGAGTGACATAGTAGGCAAAATATGTTAATCCTGAACACTAACTACGGGAAATACCCATATTCTTTCTATACACTATTAGCAGTACAGAAGATGTTCTGGCAAAACTCATAGATGGGCTGCCAGCCCGTGGCTCAGTTGAAGCGCCAATTCACCAGTGGCAACCGATACCGGATATAGGAAACGCCGTTATGTTGGACAGGCTCGGGGACCGGTAACAGGTTAATAGTCAGGCCTTTGGGAAGTGCGTCTTCCTTTCCTCCCGTCCCGGCATTCGCCAGGCCCTGGGTGAGATACCGCGTCAACGTATATCCGCCTAGTGCTCCGATGCACATGGATGTGGTGGTGCTCTTGGGTGACGAACTCAAGTCGAAAAAGATGCCGAACCCAATCGGGAGAAGCATGCCCCCAATGCCGCCCAGGAGTTGGTATCCCGCTTGTTCGTAGGTGTCGTATTCATCACGAAAAAACCAGGCACCTTCGGCGAACCCCGCCACCAGGGACCCTGTCATCATAGATGAAATGGCATCGCGTTCCTCATCCGAATTGAGATCCAGGTTGACCATCACAGTAGCCCCAATAAGCATTCCAAGGGCCGTATGAGTAAGAATGCCCGGGCCGATGCCTCCCGTGATTTTGTCGCCCTGGCGGTAATACTGAGACAAGTAGTGGCCCCCGATAGCTGGTAAAAGAAAACTGGCATTGTTAATGCGGAAGGAAACGTGTCGGCTATCGAGCCTGTCAATTAAAAACGTATTGGCCGACAGTCCAATCAAACCCATTGCCAAAGCCGACGAGGCCTGCAGTGTAATACGCCCGGGATTATCTTTAAACTTTTCCCCGTGTTTGTAACCCAGGTACAGCCCTAACGGGTAGCCGCCTAGCACAGCGATGTGACCGATGGTTTCCGACCACCCAAGCTCCTCTTGGAGAGAACCGTCGCCACGTTTCTCTCTGTAAGTCGGACCCAAGAGGATATAGGGCACCATGTAAGAAAGGGCGATGGAATTGGACGAGAAATATGTTACCCCCAGAAAGCGGGCGTCGTCGTGCTTCCGGTCACGGCTTAACATGAAATGGGTCACCAGAGCTGCTGGAAAGGTGATGAGCTGCATCCCCCATATCTTCTCAGTCTTCATATCGAATATCATCGGGATGGCGGCTCCGTAAACATAACTGCTGGCTATGGACTGGGTGAGGATGTATTTGTAACGGTTGTCTTCCCGGTTGGAGACTTCCGGTTTGCTCTCTTGTTTGCTGGTGGAAGCCATACCAGCGCTTGTGCTCTCAGCCGATACCGTTTCGTTGCGGCCTACAGCCACGGATTCCAGTTCCGCCTGTTGTAAAAGCCGCTCAAGCGCCTGTGGCGGAACAAAAGCGCTTTGACGGATGGGAGACGCTGCTCCTGATTTCAGTATTACCACCGAAATCGTATCGTCGGCGGTTCGAAGTAATGAAATGATGGAGTCTGAGTTGACAATATCGAAAAAAAGCTCCAGCTGAGGCCGCACCTTGCCGAAAACAACAGCGCCCAGCAGCAGACAATAAATAGCGGTCCTGGCCATACTTTTTTGCCTTTTGGTTGGTTAATGAAACAAATATAGAATTATTGTGCCTGAATGATTATAGGTTTGCGGGCAGGTCAGTCAATTCTCTGACATCCATCACCAGCCGATAACTCTTACCATTAAAAGAGTCAAACTAAGAAATGCAGATAGGAGCTTCTGGGTTGTGCTATCCAGATTATGGCCTAAGTGGTGACAATCATTATTAATTGTTAAGCCGGAAACGGTTATACGGTGGCATCGAAAAGGCTTCAAGCGTTACCGGAAGTGGCGTTCCCGTAAGAAAGGTGGAAGACCGGTAATAGATCGGGAGACCATAACCCTGATTAAGAAAATGTCCCGGGAGAATTATCGGTCTCCTTGGCAAAATTCGTTTTGTGAGAGGGTGATCGGCTCAATACGGAGAGACTGCCTGGGCCACTTGATAATTCTTAGTGAGAATTACCTTAGGAAAGTGCTAAACGAGTATGTTGAGTTCTATAATAACTGTAGGCCGCATTCCCTCTTCGCCAATGGGGCGTCGCCGCAGGCTATGCCCGCATAAGTAGGCTACGCCGGACAGGCAAGGCAAGAGCATGGGGCATGATGCGCCGGTTTGTAGGGGATTGATGAACGCCGCGAAAGTATACGCCGAGAGTCATCTAAACGGGCTACAGCGCTGCTACAAAAGAGCGGCTTAAATTTCTGAACAATTTTGAATTCATTTTCCAACGGTAAGCTGGGGTTTTATGGCTATTGCCATGCGGAAATGTTATGAAAAAAAAGCAGCAATTTTACGGAATAGATTAGAATACGGACTGGGATTTTTGTATCTGTTAGGTTGGTTTGGGACCGATGAGGTTAATGATTACCACACGGAGTGACAGAGGGTGGCAAACGGCTAATCCTGAATAGCAACTAATCACCCCTCTCACCCCTCTCACACCTCACCCTGCAAGAACTACCCAACGATAGTAACACCACACTTGCAGACACTCACCACTCAAATCTCACATCTAATGCCCCCATCCAAAGCTGAAGCCAGACAATAATACCAAGTCATCGTTAATGGCTCTACCGCTAAAGAGCAGGCCGCTGGTAGGTTTAAGGTCCAGGTAAAGGGCCCCAATATTAAAGCCCAGGAAGAAGTTGCGGTGAACGCGCAGCTGAGCACCCGCCATGGCTTTGGCAATGCCGCCAATAGAGGCGGGGCTGGCGCCGCCAAATAATATTTCGGCCTTATAACTGAATGGGGAATTAAAACCAGCCTTATATACCGGGCCGAAAAGGCCGTAATAGCCCTGGGCGTCTACGGGCTTAAAATTATTATCGGGCATTATAAGGTTAACATTGATGTAACCCAGCTCGGTGCCTATGCCTATACCATGACCATTGCGCTTAAGGCCCAGCTGAAAGCGCCCGCTCAAAAAATGCTGCTCCTCAAAATATGTATCCGATGGTGAACTGCCCAGGCTCCTGCTGGAGTAGTAGTACTCCAGCCCCCAGTCTTTCCAGAGGCTGTGAGGGCGTTTGCCTGTGATCATGTCATATATTATTTTGCCGCCTACTACTACAAGAGCGCCCACTACTATTACCCCAATGGCAGCAAATATAATGACGGCTAATGGGTTGTCGTCGGAATCGTTGTCATCACTGCTGCTCTTTTTTTTCTTACGGTGAGTAGTAGCATCAGAAGCAAAACTGCTTATGTAACCGTGAATGCGAATGTTATCAACATCGTCCTGCTGGTAGAGAACATCTGATGGTAGAGGTGAACCCAACAGTTCTTCAGACTGCGTTTTACGGGTGGCAGGGTCTTTAGACCAGCCGTTGGCCGCCGCTGAATCCTCTTGAGTACAAGGGCCGGAATCGTTTTTACAAGTATCTGCGAAAACCACAGTATCGGGTACGCTGTGGCCGATAACGGCAGGGTCGGGAGCACCTGGCTGGGTGTTTGCCCGGGCTAATTGAATTGGGTATATGGGCTGCACAATATGTGCCGATTGGATACTTTGGAAAGTGCTGATATCCACTTGGCGAAGAATGGTATGGGGATATTGGCGCCTTAAGTCCTGAACAGTTAAGGGGTGACTGGTATTGGCAACAGCTATTTCCCCGAAAGTCAAAAGAAAGGCGGCTGTCAGATAAGATAATTTCATGTAAATGCCCTTTTTAACCCAAAAATAAGAATATAACCAGCCTAAAGTCGTTGTTTCGTTATTTAGACGCTTATGGGGCCTAAAAGTGCTCATGAGAAATAAAAACTTTACTCAGCTTAACAAACTACCATTTAAGTAATAATCATGGGTTACCGGAACTTGTCCCATAAGCTTACAGGCGTTTCACTTAAATAACCATGAAGGAAGTAGACGGCTAATAATATATATGCAACCAACCCTGCAACAATCATGATTTGTACACCGGATGTTTTTTGAATGGCTTGTTTGTTTTTTGTATCGCAAACTTCACCGGGGCAATATTGAGCCTTATCTTTATAAAACCACCCATAGAACAGGCAGCCAAGGCATATGCCAAATGCCGATTCAAAAAATAAAAATATTAGGCATATAAGGCAGATAATGCCTGTAAAAATGCTGAAGGTATTGAGTATTATAAATAACACAAACATGGCTGCTGCCAGCGCAATGCCAATTATCCAGGCAAATTTCTTTTGTGGTGCGCCCACAGGGGCACCTGATTTTGCACAATTAACCGGCCAATGATTAGGGTTGGAGAATATCTGGGATTAATAAAGACTCGAATTATGAAATCGGCCAGAAAGACGATGATGAAATACTTAATCAACAGGAAATTCTGTTTAAAAATTATCAAAATTAAAGACATAAAGGCGGCGAAAAATAATATGCCGGAAGCGGCTCGTATTTCCCGCTCATTTAAAACAGGGATATTATAACCTTCTACATCCTCTCCAAATTTTATCATCCTGTTCCTTTACTTAGAATTGAGGCTTATCATCAAAGGCATATGTGTGCGCCTTCTCAGTATTATTTGTAAGCTAAATTAATTAAATTAAAACCAGAAATTCGACCTTTAAATAAGGAGAAACTGTGCTAACTCAAAATCGGCAAATAATATTCTTACTTTTACTATTACCAATGGTTTTTAGTTGTGACAAAATTGCCTCCAGTAATAACGAAAATACAGGGCAGTCAGAGAGCCATCTGGTTGGACAAACCATTGGGACAAACGGCGGCACTATCACCGTAAATCAGGCACTTACTATTGTAATTCCTCCAAATACCTTTGACGGGCCATATCCTTTGGAAATTTTTCTTTTTACTGGAAATACTGCTGGCCCTAACAGTGCCTATACAATAAAGGGCCTGCCTGTTTTTTACTATGACTCTATTCAAATACGGTTAATTGTTCCCAATCTTACAGCTAAAATATCCAATTCATCTCTGGAAAATGCGGCGGGCTCATTTATTGCAGCAGGCACAAAGTTTACTTCTGATTCATTGGGTGTTTCATCACCTTCCAGGCTGTTTAAGGCAAATGAAGAAGGCGACACTCTGGTTGCCACTTTACCCCCAACCACTACCGATACTTCCCTTGCTAATGATGGTACAGAAACACAAACCTTGAAGCTGGAAGCATTAAAGGGTATAAGTTCAGTTCTTAGTACCGGGGGGCATTTTGAAATATTTTTCCCAGAATCACAAATAGTAAATCTCTCAGCCGGGGAGCAGCTGGGCATTTACCTGGAGGGGGCTTATCAAACATTTGACAGTATGGGTTTCAGCTATCAAAAACGAACAAACTGGCCCATGCAAATTATTGTAAAAAGTCTGGAGACTTCCAAATTCGGTGTTTATGAAAATTCCATATGGGGTCACAATCATGGCACAATTGAATTCAACAGTAACAAATTAACCGACCTTAAAGAGTTACGGGTTACCGCGGGTCATGAGTTTTTTCATATGGTGCAGTCTTTTTACGACCCCCGAAATTTTTACAGCAGGGCAAAATTCGAGCCCCCCCACCACTGGCTTAACGAGGCCTCAAGTGTATGGGCCGAGGGCTTTTTTACCGATGAAACCAACTACTTATCCCCCGCACGTACAGGTAATGAAGAAGAGCCTTTTACCGGGGTAGAAAAGGGTATTGAACTTTCCACTGCAACCGCTCATGGTTATGGTATGGCCCCTCTCATTAAATATTTAGCGGATAATTTTTCTCAAGAAACAATTGTAGATGTTTATATCAGAATAGAAAATGACATTCCCCCCGTTCGTGCTCTGGATGGCGCCACTACAGAATCCATTGCCACCTGGTGGGAGAAGTTTTTAAGAAGTTATGTATCGGGCTCTATTTATCCTCTGAATGTAAGCTTTATTGAGGGGATCAGAACAGAATTAGCTGTTATTGATGCAGATTCCATGAGTATGGTATACAGCTCGCTTTATCCTGATTTATCCGGGCAAATATATGTTATACGTTTAACTAATCAGTATTTTGATTCCACCACGTCAATGTCTCTTTCGGTGACCGGTTCCTTTTCGGATATTTCGGTTTTTAAGTATCATCGTTTAAATAATACCATTGAATTTTTAGCCCACTCTCTGGAGAGTGTAAGAGTAAATGGGCTAAAAACCCTTGTAAATGAAGGGATGAATATTATTGCGCTTGTAAGTAACAGCAGGACTCAGGCACCTTATACAGGTAACAGTAATATTGATCTCTCCATAAATGTTAATAAAACTGCAGCTATACCACCGGCTCAATACATATCCAGTACTTTTGATTTTAATGATGAAGGGTGGTTAATTACACCCAGAGCAGACAACTTTGGTGACATTACCGGAGCCGGCAGTCCCTTGTATAATGCCCCAGACGGAACCCCTTATCAATATATTGCTCATCAGGATTTGGGGCCGGGCACCTATTGGTTTTTCAGGGCGCCCACTAAGTTTTACGGTGATCGCAGCGGTCTATACGGTAAAAAGCTAGTCTTTGATTTAAAACAAACAAACCCCGAACCAAATGCAGGTTTGGCGCCATTTGTGATTTTGCGGGGAGGGGGGTATAATTTGTATCTCTATGATACCGACTTAACCAAACCCGACACTACCTGGAAGACATACAGCTATGCTCTGGATGTGTCCGCAGGCTGGCGCCTTAACAGTGGTTGGTCAACAGCCTCCACCCTGGCCACCCAGTCCGATATTATTGCCGTCCTTACCACCCTTACCGATATGCGTATTCGCGGGGAATTTACCGATGGCGCCGATCAAGGTTATCTGGACAATGTAGGTTTAGGGGCGGATTAAGGGCAGGTTAGGCCGCACTTGTGCCCTATTTTATTTACACAGCTAAAAACAAATATACAGGGGGTATTTCTGCAGGAATTATTGGTATGAATAATTGCGAATAATGGTAATAATTCGTACCAATAAATATTAATCGGCAAAAACACTGGAGATTCAAAAGCGGATTTGCTCATCAAATTAAATACTTTTCTACAAGCCTGCTCATTTGACTCAGCAGGTAAAAGGGTATGGAGAGTACGGGCTTTTCAACTTTGAATTGAGAAGAAGAAATCTTTATACCCCATTCCCTGCCTTTCTCTTTCAAAAATATTTGCAAACTTTTTAACTGCCCGGTAGTACCGGACTTAACTTCAACAGGATAAATGCTGCCATTACATTGCCATAAATAGTCTACTTCCGCGTTGCTGTTTTTGGCCTCCCTGCCCCAGGCAAATAACTGGGGTTTTATAAAAGGATTTTGGTAACCCATTAACTCTTGACCCACAAATTGGTGAGCTACCGTTCTAATACCGTATGATGAACAGTATCAGCTAACTATCGACCCGGGCTCTGCGGGGCTGTCGGGGGTGATTATGTGCAGGCCGGAGCCGTCGTGG
>CAZRWX010000139.1:0-9090 GCA_964603925.1 uncultured Bifidobacteriales bacterium
TATTTTTAACTTTCTTATACACTGGTTTTTCCGTGCCGAATCCCAGGGTAATCCCCTGGTCATTCTTAAAACATGTACATGATAATCTCCATAAAAAACTTGTTAAATTAACCGAGTTTTTGTGGGACCGCGAATTTGATATAATAATTGATAGAAGCGTAGAAGACCCGAAGCGAAAAGAGTTTGAAGAACAACGAGCGGAAAGGCTTTTAGCGAGGGCTTAGAAAATTATGAATTATGAATTAGAAATTGATATGGTGTTGCCCCGCTTTAAGAGGGACAGATTTTATTTTAATTAATGCGAAGCCTGAAGTAGAATTTATAATTTATAATTCATAATTCTAAATTCATAATTGCATCAATACCCTTTATGGTAATAGTGCCTGAACAGGGCTCTATAATACCAAGGGTGAGCATGAGGGTGGTGGTTTTACCCGCGCCGTTGGCGCCCAGCATTATGTATATCTCGCCGGGGGTAACGCTCAGGTTAAGGCCGTCTACGGCATGTACGCCGTTTGAATATGTTTTGTGTAAGGCAGTGTTAATAAATGTAAAATACATGGACATTAAGCCGGGCGCTTAGTCGAATACTTTCATGATGCAGCCTGATATCGGCCAGGGATTTTTTGATTTCCGGATTGTGGCTTTTAGCCTGCTCCAGCGCTTGAGCAATGGTTAACTCAGAGGCCTGGGAAAATGAAGAGAGGCCACCAAGGAGGATAATGACAACATTAAGGCTAAAGAGTGACCGAACTTTTAGAAAGCCAAACAAGGTACCGTTCATAAATAGTAAGCCTCTGATTTGCTGGAGAGGGCTTTCAGAAAAGAGAAGGGTTTATTAGAAAACAACTAAATTATACCTTTTCTTGAGATTGCTCAGGATAATAACCGAAGAACAAGGTGCTTCCGGTTAAAATTAGAGCAATTAAACCTACAAAATTGTGTGGGCTTTGACTGCCAGTTTGGCTTAGATTTTCCATATTTACGTAATTGGATAATCGGCAAAGCATAAAAGTTGCACTGAGGGTAAAAGACATTATCCCGGGCACAATCAGAAGTAATAATAATCCGGCTTTTATCGGGGCTTTTCTGGTGTTTATGGTACTATGCCTTGCAACTTTATCCTGCTGGCGCCCTCCCGGGAGTAAAATCAATAATCAAATTTTATCGGATGATCCTGTTTATCCCGGCGTCTATATTGCCCCTCCCATTATTAAATCCAGGGATCTGTCCAGCAGGCAGGTTAAAAAGCAAAAAGATTACCGGGAGCGTCTGCGAGTACTGTTCCAGGCAGAAAAGTCTCCCCTGAAGGCTTACCAAAATCTCAAAAATCAATTTTCTGAAGCTGGAAAACTGGAAATGATTGATGTGCTGTTTTACAGGTTTGCTCAAGCTCCGGCTTTTCAGGGGAGACATTATGCTAAAGGTGAGTCTGAGGAGCTTTTGCGCTTATGGGTAAATGATGCGGTAGAGGAAACCAACCCTTTACTGCGTCATTTGTATTCAATTTTTTATCCGCTTTGCCGTCCGGGAAATGTACCCTGGCAGCAGTTTTCCCTAAATGCCTCTTGTATTCCTCTGGATGGCTTTCTGGAGATTAAGTCCAGGCCTGTTTTCGGTTCAGAACGATCCAGGCTATTTAATGTACGCCTGGACTATTTAGCTGACCTAAAAGGACCCTTTAAGTCCATTATCTTTGAAAATATGAGTGCTGAGGGCCGCTATATTAAATACCGCCGGAGAATATCCAAACCCGGCATATATCGCGTCAGTATTTATGGGGAATTATTCTTTCAGGAGCTATTTGTTCTGGTCTCCGATATAAGTGTTTATGTGGAGACCAGTGAAAATATGGCCCTGATCTGGGTTGATTCCCGGCAAAAAAGTATCGGGCCGCCTTTTAGCGTAAATGTTGAATACAGCCCGGGGCAGGTTCGCAGCTATTTTACAGATTCTCTGGGGCTCCTCAAGATAAAAATGCGTCATAATACCCCTGAAGATAAGGGTAATACAGGTTTTGCCGGACGAGTATGGTCATTAAATGGCGGTCACCTGGCCCTGGGCAGTATTGACAAAGAGCGAATCTTACAACCTGGACCGGAGGACATTTATATGTATACGTCCGGAAGAAATTTTCTTCCCGGAAGCTGGCTGTATTACGGCGGTATCAAACCTGCGGCACTATCAGGCGGAGCAGGTGACAGTGTTAATGTGTGTATAAGGACACCATATGATCGGGTACTTTTTTCGAAATCATATAAGTGGGATGAATTCGGGCAATTTTATGACTCTCTAAAATTACCTGTCGAACTATTACCGGGAGGGTACCAGATTACCTGCCGGAGTTCTTCGGGTTCTGATGTATCCGGGAGATCTAATTTTTATATACTTTCCAAACAACATGGACAAAGCCCATTGACCGTGAGTATTTCACAGTCAATGCCTGAACCCGGTCAAGGCCTTACTGCTTTGGTGTATACATCTGTACCTGGTGACGCATCTTTAACTGGTAATGTAGTCAGCGGTAACTGGTTTGTGTCTCCGGTCATACCATATACCCAGGAGGCATCCGGAGGTTTGTGTCGTTTAAGGCTGGGTATGGGAGAAGAAGAAACTCTTCTGAAATCTGAGGAAAAAGAAATTGGCCCCGATGGTGCTCTTGCTTTTACTTTTGATCCTCCAGACTCCCTGGTAAATGTTTTTATAGTGTTCCGGGTAAATATTAACGGGAGCGCCTATGGTCAAGGGGTTTATTCAGCGGTTCCCATACTTGCTTCAGGTATTTATAGTCAAATTTTTATAGCGGATACTATTCCTTCGGGTGCAGAAACTCATGGTTTTGCCGGGGTTAAATCTTTTAATCCCGGGTTTAAGTTCGAGTCTTTAAACCTGTTTTTAGGTCCCGAAACCGGACCGTTTTTACCGGTTGCTGTTCAGGGGACCACAGCGTCTATACCTGGTTTTACTCTTTCACCTGAAAAGGAAGGTCGTTACCTGCTTAAGGCGATAATAAAATCCAGTGATGGAACAATCGTAAAACAGCAAAAGGAGCTGGTTGTAAGCAGATACAAGAAACCCTCATCCGAGATGGAATTAAATTTATCCGAGGGTGCTCTTTCCACAGGTGATACACTTACCATTAATCTCTCCGGACCAGGAGGTCGCGGGTGTCTGGTGCAGGTGGGGGAGCGTGCCTTTAAACAAAGCCGGGTACTCAGGACAGACAAAGATCATGCTTCATGGCGGATACCCATTATTCCAGGTATGTCCTCAAATTTGCCTGTACATTATTTATACACAGGCGATGGAGGTATTAAAAGTATAGTTAGAAGGATTCATATCCGGGATACCGGAGGCGGCCTTAATGTTGATATATCCCGTTTGTCAGGGTCTGACGATAAGGGGGTTTTTAACGGGCAGGTAAAGGTGTCTACCGGCAACCATAAACCAGTCAGTGCTCGTTTTGCTCTCAGCCTGGAACGTTTATGGCCAACTCCCCTGAGATTACCTGAAAGCACCGGCGAAATACTCAACCCCTGCTGTAATGTTACTAAAAAGCCTGAAAGTTCCACCTTGGCTGTAATACCGGGTTTAGAAGTTTCATCCAGTGATGCATTGGCAATTACATCTTTACTTGGTATTACTACAGGCTATGTGTTTAATAATCCACATTTCCTCTCTGATTTAGGTTTTCCCCTGCCGGCAGGGCGCAGTTCAAACGGGGTACGCGGCTCTGGATTGTATGAGTATTCTACCAAAGGCAGCGGGAGGGAAGGTAATTCTCCGGGGAAAATAATTATATGGGAAAAAAATACTTCTTCATCAGCTCCAGACTTTACCTGGTTGGGTAATTATTCAAGTGATACAAGCGGTTCTGCAGATTTCAATTTAAAACTACCGCCCGTGGCGCAAACTATGGCTATTAATTTAACAGGCAGAACTCACGATACTTTTTTCATTAAAAAACATTTAATTTTCGGAAAATCTTCCCTGCGTCTTAATCTGGATTTTCCTCAGTACCTTCTCGCAGGGGATTCCAGTTTAGTAACTGCAGAAGTTACGAATTTTTCTGAAAACAACCTTGATCTTAAGGTCCAGCTTTTTGTGGACAGCGTAAGTATTTTAACCTTTAAAGGTGGGAGTTTTTATCATATACCATCTATGAGCTCCAATGGCACACAAAAATTTGAGTGGCCTCTCAGGTTTGCAAAGGCCGGTGCCAGGCACCTGAAAGTACGCTGCAGCAGCAATAGTATGGTAAGAGAAAAGGACACTGTAATCTATGTACAAAATCGCCATTCTTCAAAAATGCTCAGCCGGAGCGGAGTTATATACGGGGCCGGGGAACGGCCTAAATATTATCAGGCTAATGTGGATATTCCCCAGGCTAGGCAAGCAGCAGGTACTTCCCTGGAGGTGGAATATTATCCTTCATTAGTTCCTTTAGTACGGCAAACACTCTCTTATCTTAGCGCCCTGCAAAGTGAAAATACAGAAGAAGTAGTAAATTGCTTTTTCATTCATAAAAAGTTTATTAATCTTATGGAGTCGCAGGATTATCCTATATCAGGTCTTAAGGCTGAAACTGCCAAAAGAGCGGCCCTTGCATTCAGCCGACTGCAGATTGGGCAGAATGCAGATGGGGGCTGGCCCTGGGAGAGCGGGGGACAAAGCGACCCTTGTGTCAGCACTCTGGTTGCGGAAGCCCTTTTCAGCCTGATCACAGACAATTTGCTGGACTGGAATACCCGGGCACAGGGCCCACTACAGTCAGCCAGGCATTACCTAACCGGGATAGCACAGGACAAAGATCAGGATTTAAATAGCCGTCTTTTTTCTCTTTATGGCCTTTGTCGTACCGGGGGATGCAGTGATATGCAGTCCGTTGTTGAAAAACTCTGGAAGAACAGGGGTGTTTTTTCCCCCTATGGCCTGGTGTTACTACACTCCTGTACCAGACAAATGGGCAGGGAAGAACAGAGCCTGGAGCTTTTTAAAACAATTAAATCCAGAGTGGTAGAAATTTCCTCTGAAGCCTCTTTTGGTGGTAATTACAGATTTCAATGGCTGTCTCAGCCTGTTGAGGCCTCTGCTCAAGTACTTTCCATGCTGTCTCGATGGTATCCCGGGGACCCTCTTGCCCCCAAAATTATTGCCTATCTTATACGCAAACGCCATGGTGGTTATTGGAATAACTCAAAGACTACGGCTGTAATTCTCACTGCTTTTTGTGATTATTTAAATGTAAATGAGGACTGGCATCATTCATATACAGGTAAAATATTTCACAATAAAAAAAAGGTCATGGAATTTAATACAAATGCTCGTGAGATACAGCGATGGCAGGGGGTTTTAAGTCTGCCTGATGATAATATCACAGCAAATAATCGCTTTGTACTGGGGTTTCAAGGTCTGGGCCAGCTTTATTACTCCTGTAATCTTAATTATCTGCCCCTTACTGAAAAAGATTCAGCCACTGGCCGCGAGTTAACCATTGCCAGGGAGTATAATGTGCTGCGATACACAAAAAATCTTAACAATAAATGGGAGCTTACAAGAGACACTCTGGGGGCATCAATTAAGATGTCGGATGAAATTGAAATTATTTTAAAGGTGAAATCTAATCAAACATTAAGCTATACACGTATACAGGACTATTTACCCGCTGGTTTTATTATGATACAAAAGGATGAAACCTGGTATCGAAGATGGTACCATAATACAGATTTAAAAATTGATCCATTATATAGAAATGGGATGGTTTTATTTCAGAGCGGGCAATTACCCTCTGGGGGCAGGTCTTTCCATTATTTTGCCCGGGCAATTACACAAGGTCGTTTTCATGCCCGCCCGGCAGAAGTCCATCTACAATACGGTCAAGGCACCTCAGGAACCAGCCGGAGTGCTGAGTTTCTTATAAAGTAAACTGCTTAACTGTGGGTTCAAGTTATTAAATTTTCTTAAACCATAATCGGGTCTATTATGTCATGTTTTACTGTTTATGTTACAGCATCAAATAAGGAAGAAGCTGAGAATATCAGCCTAAATCTGGTTGAATCCCGGCTGGCAGCCTGTGTTAACATACTGCCTGGTGTAAAGTCTATATATCGTTGGCAGGGTAAGGTTGAAACAGCCATGGAGGTAGTTATGCTGGTCAAGACTCAGGAAAATCAGCTTCAAGAGCTTATATCCAAAATTAAGGAGCTTCACAGCTATGAATGCCCCTGCATTACGGCTTATAAAATTGACAATGGTTTTCAGCCATATCTTGATTGGATTATAGCCCAGACTGATTAGTTCATACGCTTCCGGTTTAGCTAAATGGCGGAAAGACTGGAATTTTATTGAAAATAAAGGCAGTGTTATAGGATAATTGCATGAGAACCATGGGCCATTTTACCCAAAAATGGCTTTTTTGAAGAAATAGCGAGGTATAACCTATTATATTTTAAAGGGTTTAATTTTGACATATGAAAATTCACAGCCTTAATTTCCAGCTCCAAGCTATGATCATTTCGGTGACCATCAGTTCACTGGTCGTTATGGGTGCCATTTTTAGAATCACTCAGCAGCTTTCCTACGATACAAATCAGCTGACGCTCGGCAGTAAGCTGAATACTCAAATTAAAGAATGGGATAAAGAAATAATTAATGGGGCCAGGTCACGTTTAAAATATCTTACAATTCCTGATGACATATTCATGGAAAACTTTTCTAATGCAATTAGGCGCATTAACCGTATAAATGGTGTAATTGAGGATCTGCATTTAGATTTTAAGCAACCTGTCAAGGACACATTGCGGGTACTATGGGAGTTGCACAGGGAGTATCAAATATTATCAGAGAACATAACCCCTAACAAATTGTCCAAGCATAATCTGGAGCTCCTCTCAGCTAATCTCGATGGGAGAGAAAAACAGATAAGAAATGGTTTAAGTGAGCTGGAGGATGTTTTAGAGAGTATTCGAAGCAACCGTTTGGCCAAAATGCAGGAGACAATGAATTCCTCACGTAAAATTATGCTTTTTATTATGGCGACTTTTGTGATAATAAACATAATTATCTGGCTTATCCTCAAACTTAAAATACTCGCACCCCTTAAAATTCTTGAGCGGGGCGCCCGCAGTATAGGGGAGGGGGAGCTGGGGCTGCAAATAGATGTCAACACCAAAAACGAGATCCGTGAACTGGTTGATGTTTTAAACCGGATGTCGCTTCAATTAAAAGATAACCAGGACACTCAGGCCAAGCTTAGCAAGCTGGAGACAATAAGTCAGATTGTAACAAGTGTAAATCATGAGATCAATAATCCGCTTATGATTATAAGCGGCAATGCAGAGTTTATGCTTAAAGTAATTGGCGGTGACAGCGAGAAAATCGCCAAAAGGCTTAATGCCATTATCAGAGAGGTGAGGCGTATATTCGATGTTACCCAAAGGCTTAAAGAAATCAAAAATCCTGTTGTAGATAAGTATGTCACAGAAGACACAAGCATGATCGATTTAAAACGGTCCAGCTGATTAATCTATGAAAGTCCTGTTATTATTATTACCTATTTTCCTGTGCTTTAGCTGCGCGGTTCCAGCTAACCGTTCGTCAAAGCAGGCCCCATCAAGTAGCCGTTTAAAAATCAATCGTCCTGGTGTGGGCAGTAAGCTGGACAGTGATATTGCCAAACTGGTTTTATCAGGCAATTTGCGATGGGCCAAAATTCTATGCAATGATGTTATTTTTTCCAGCAGGTCAGTCAAAGACAGGGAAACAGGTAAATATTGGAGCTGCTTAATTGAGGCTCTGGAGGCTATTCAGGAAAAAAACTACTCAATGGCTCAATTGATTATTTCAAAAAATCAGCCCGAGTTCAAAGTGTCCTATCATCTCTTTTACTTTAATCTTCTAAATGAAATGCTGGTTCGTATTACCAAACTAGATCATGATAACCGTCAGCTGCGTTTAGACACTAAAAAAAGCCAGCAAATAGAGCAGCTTGAACTTAAGAACCAGCAGATTACTAAAAAAAATGAAATTTTAAATCAGAAAATCCAGAATCTGGAATCTTTAATGAGACAGCTGGAAGAAATGCAATAAGTCTCATAATTCTGCCTGAATATTTTTAGAAACATTCATTTTTTGTTACCTCCGTATAGTCAGATTTTTACTTTATTATCAGGATGGTTCGTAACCCAAAATCAAATTATTACAGTGTTCTTTATGTTTCGCTATTCACCCATTGACCTTTGGGGGTATTATGGAGTCAACGAAATTAAATGCAGTCAAAGTCAAATCCGGCTATAAACTGCTTGTGGAGTTCGAAAATAAAGTATGCAAGGAGTACGATGTTCGGGAGAGGCTTAATTCCCCATTATTCAGCAAACTTAAAGATCCCCAGATTTTTAATCTGGTAAGAATTTCTGATGACGGCTATAGTGTTACCTGGGAAGATGAAATCGATATCAGTGAACATGAGCTATGGTTTTATGGAGAAGATATTGATACGCAGGTAGAAGTGTTTCCAAAATAGGTCTGAAATTTCATAACCTGTTGTTCTTAGGGCAGTTTATATCCCCAAATCTAAATACTATTATTGCTGACTTTGAAAGGTCAGTATGCCCAAAGATAGAGAACTCATAATAATTGGAGATCGGCTTTTAATAGCCCCCGATCTCGAAAAAGAAAGGACCACTAGCGGTCTATATCTACCTCAGGGTATGGCTACCAAAGAGAAAATACAGTCCGGTTATATTATAAAGGCCGGTCCTGGCTATATTCTGCCGGATTCCAGTCAATCCGATGAACCCTGGGAGAGTGTCCGCAGCGAACCAAAATATGTTCCCCTTCAAGTAAAAGAGGGTGATTACGCTATTTTCCTGCAAAAGGATTCTATAGAAATTGAATATGAGGAAAAGAAATACAAAATTGTACCCCAGGGCGCTGTTTTAGCCGTAGTTCGCGATCACTTAATGCTTTCCTGATCGTGTAAACAAGACCTTTCGCTAAGCGTTTTATGACCTTCTGCACAAGTGTGTGGCGGAAACCTGTTGGCTAGCTTTAAAAAAGCTGTGGCAAAGGGCGATATATGCTTTCATGGAA
>CAZRWX010000140.1:0-9078 GCA_964603925.1 uncultured Bifidobacteriales bacterium
CCCTACAGGGCGCGTCCGGCAGGGCCGCACACACTTATCCGGCAGCTATTGCCTTTAAGTCTTCTTCTGCGGTAGTAATAGGCTTAATATCAAAGGTCTCTACCAGAAAATTTAAAATATTGGGTGTGATAAAGGCTGGTAGTGTGGGGCCCAGCCTTATACCCTTAATACCCAGAGACAAGAGCGATAGTAAAATGACTACGGCCTTTTGCTCATACCAGCTGAGAACCAGAGACAGGGGCAATTCGTTTATTCCGCAATCAAAGGCTTTGGCCAGAGCCTGGGCAATAACAACTGCTGAATAAGCGTCGTTGCACTGGCCTATGTCAACTAAACGCGGGATACCGTTAATATTACCCAGGTCCAAATGATTGAAACGGAATTTGCCGCAGGCCAGTGTTAGTATAATACTGTCTTTTGGTGCTTTCTCCACCAGTTCGGTGTAATAATTTCGCCCTGGTTTAGCGCCATCACAACCTCCCACTAGTAGGAATTGCTTAATTTCACCGCTTTTAACACTGCCGATAATGGTGTCGGCTAATCCTAGAACAGCATTCCTGGCACAACCTGTAAGTAACTTTATTCCCTCTTTTGGTTTTAAGCCGCCCAAAGCTTTTGCCTTTTCAATCACAGGAGTAAAGTCCTTATCAGTAACATGGGTTACATCTGGCCAAGCTACCAGGCCAGCGGTAAAAACCTGATGTTTATATGATTCGCGGGGTTTCTGTATACAATTAGTGGTAAACAGGAATGCGGCCGGTGTGTTGTCAAATTCCTTCTGCTGGTTCTGCCAGGCGGTGCCGAAGTGGCCGACCAGATGGGGATATTTCTTAAGCTCGGGATAACCGTGAGCGGGGAGCATTTCACCGTGGGTGTATACATTAACACCTGTGCCTTCAGTCTGTTTCAGCAGCACTTCAAGATCCAGCAGGTCATGGCCGGTTACAACTATGGCAGGGCCGGCTTTTAGCTCTGTGGAAACCTCTGTTGGTTCGGGGTGGCCAAACCGGGTAGTATGAGCCAAGTCCAGCATCTCCATTACACGGACATTTACCTTGCCGCATTCCATATTGAGTTCGACCAGAGTTTCCTGTGATTCTGCCCCGGTTAGGGCAGCCAGAGCTTTGTAAAAAAAGCCGAAAACTTCTGAGTCTTTCTGCCCTAACACTGCGGCATGATGGGTATATGCGGCCATGCCCTTAAGCCCGTAGATTAGCAATTGTTTTAAAGATTGTATGTCGGCATCCTCGCCATCGGTTTTTATGGCGAAAGTTTCTGCCTGCGCTAAAAGGTCTTCCAGACTGTCGGGGATCTTATAAGAGGCTTGAGGTGGAAGACTATCTGCAACTGGGCTTTTTGCTTCTTTTAAAAGCCTTAGAGTCCTTTCTTTTACTCTCTCTCCGGTACTGATCAAGCTGAGAAGTCGTTCATCATCAAAATTAACATTGGTAACGGTAGTAAAAAGGGCATCAAGTATTTGCTGGTCGACCTCCTGGGAGGTAGTACCGCTATTTTTCAGGTGATGGGCTATGAAGCCTATACCCTGTGTTTGATAAATTAATACGTCCTGAAGGGCCGAAGATTCTGGTGATTTCCCGCAAACGCCAGTATTAGTACAGCCAGTTGATCCAGCAGTCTGTTCACATTGATTACAAAACATTTCCATAAGTTAAGTCTCCTTGATTTTGTTAAATGGTTCTTTTGTGATAATAAAAATGCTTGGGGATGGAGATAAAAACCTTGACTCTGATCAAGGAAAAGGAGTTTTAGCGGGAAATTATTCCTTCTCCCATTATTAAGTATTCCGGGTATTAATTAGACGAGGCGGGGTAGTTACTACCCTGCCTATGTTTTTTTCAGTATTGGGGTTTAGCAGTACTGCTGCTTAAGCAATCTGAGCGGCGAGTTCAATTATTTTGAGTTCATCGAAAAGGTTGAATTTGTCAAAATTATGGGTTATTGCGGCTTTAAGGCTCTTTTGCCGGACAGTAAGGGTGGAAAGACTGTTGATTCCCTTTTTGGCGATATTTAGCATTTTCTTTCTCATCTTCCCCTTCTTTCTCTGACTGATAATTTTATATCGGGGCTTTAGAAAAAAAACTGTGTGACTATTATCACGTTTTGATTATTCCAGGGATTCTAAAAACTGCAGCATGCTTTCCATGTACAATTTTTTTATTACAGCTGTTTTTGCAGGGTTGCCCGCGTAGTCAACGCCGGTAAAAGAAATATCATAATAAGATCCATTTACCAGTTTTGGCGCATTCTGAACCAGAACTTTTTTATGGGTGCCCGCCGTCAGGTCTTCTCCGGCAAGTGTGAGTTCATAGGGTGAATTCTCATCCTTTTCACCACCTTTGCGTGTCCAGGTTACTTGAGCGCTGCTTAAGGCCTCAGAAAGAAAGTAAGAAATATGAGCTGAATGGATAGTGGAGCCTGGTTTTGGGAAAACGGGCGTTATCTGGGGTGCAGTAAGGTCGTAGATAAAATTGGGTGTAATCTGGCTTGATACGGAATTGTTAAGAGTATCCTGATAGGCCAGGATCATGGTATAAATGCCGCCGCTAATAAGTTTGTCGTTGGGAAAACTGCTCGTTTTTATAACCCCCTGAGACTTTGACAGGCGTTTACCATTAAGGGTAACCAGATGGCTGCCTTCTTTTTCATATTCTTCAGAGAAGGTGAGTGTATGAGGGGAAGCTAAGTCCGGTTCGCCAAAATCAGAGGAAAAACTAATAAGAGCTTCTGAATTATCAAGATTTACAGGAGTGGATTTGTCGGTGTCCCAGGATATATCGGGACTATTATTTTTCTTCAGGGCAAATTCAGATTCATCAATTCCAAAACTGATTTCATCATCTGAATATTTGGCATGTGTATTTCCTTTTTGCTCTGGTTGTGTATTTTCTTCTGCTAAGGTTCCATCGGCACTGTTATCGTCATCAGAAATTTCCGGGATCTGAGCAATTTCAGAGGTTTCCTCAAATTTAAAAGTCAATTTAACCGAACCCTTCAGAGCTGGTTCCGGAAGGGTAAAATAGGTACTGACAGGTGTATTGCTTCGTTCATCCCGGCCGGGAGACTCCAGAATGGGAGGAGATGTGGAAATATCATATTTGATATTCTCATGTACAGCCACTCCTGGATTGTTATTAAGGGTGTCGGCATATTCCAGTTTAAGTGAATAAACGGCACCGTCCTGCAAGGTATCCCGGGGATAACTCAGGGCCTTGCGTACGCCGGGGTTACCTGACAGGCATTTGCCAGTCAGCGTCAATACCTGGGGGGTAGTATTTTCCAGCGCGTTGTTCAGCAGCAGTATGTGAGGGGAGGCGGGGTCGGCAAAACCCTGTGTGCGGGTAAATGTTAATTTAAGGCTCCCTGGCAGCGGTTGTTCGGTTAATGTGAAAGCCAGTGGTATTGTACCTGCGACTGAGGAATAAGAAGACGGCTGAGTGAAAACTGGTTTATTAGTGACATTATCATAAGTAAAAGGCTCATTGGAGGTGTTGGCGGCCTTGTTGCCCACTGAATCCTTATACGCGGCTTTTACCCGGTATACAGTACCATTTATAAGGGAATCCCCCGGAGCGGAATTTACATAATATATATGCTCGCTTTTGGAGAGGGACTGGAGATTAAGGTCCAGTTTATATGTCCCCGGAGCTTGAATGGTTGAATCCAATACCAATATATGGGGGCTGCCGGGGTCAGTGGGTCCCGAAAGACGCTCAAAAACAAGCGCCACTGTTCCCTTGCCGGCATATTCCGGCAGAATAAATAGGGCAGAGGTTGAATTATTGCCGATGGAACCTGACTGGGGGTATGTCAGCTGCGGTGGCCGGGTAGTGATGTCATAGGTGATAGCTTTATGAATTATTTCAGAAGCTTTGTTGCCCGCGGAATCGCTGGCATTAATGGCCAGAGAATAAATAGCGCCGTCAACCAGAGCCTGTTTTGGTGCTGCCTGTACATTTATATGGGTGCCGGCTAGTAGTTCACTTTCTTTAAAGATCCTGGTGTGTATTGTGCCGGTATCCCCTATGCCTCCGGTATTTGTCCAGGTAAAAGACCCCTGGGCTGTATTTTCAGAAAGGCGGTAGGTTACATGACTTTTATTTACAGTGGTACTGGCATACGGAGAGACAGAGTCTATAATCGGGGCCACATTATCATAAGTGATATTTTTTACCATAGCGATACAAGGGGGGTTTAAAAGACTGTCAGAATAGGAAAAAATTATATTATAGGCCTGATTGTGAAAAAGGCTGTCCGGGGCCCCCAGGCCCTTGCGGCTTATTGAGGGGCTTGCGGAAAGATCCTGTGCATTAAGGTCTGGTTCATGTTTGCCCATGGTCTCCATGTCCGGTGTCAGAATAAATGCGCCTGGCAAATTACTTCCGCTGTCCTGTGGTTGAAAGAATAATTTAACTGTCCCCCCCGCGGCGGGTTCGGGGAGGTTATAGGCCAGGGCGATGTTTGAGTTAATGTAGCCTTTGTTTACCGGATAAACTATTGACGGACATTGTGTTCTTATATCATATAGCACCTTCTCCAGGCTGAAGGCCTTACTGTGGTTACGGGCCTTATCGGTGCCCTCAAATATTATACGGTATGTTGTGCCATGCAGCAGGGGCGGCAGTGTATCAGGCAAAGATATTGAATGGGTGCCTTGAGTAAGATTATTGGGTTCAAGGTTAATTATCCGGGGTTTGGGGTCTTCTATTCCATGGCTTGGCCCTTTATGTCTCCAGGTAATAGCTCCCCGGATGAGTGACTCGCTCAACCTGTAAGTGATTGCTGTTGCTTTAATCGCCGAATGGGAACGGGGCGTACTGACAATAAAAATTGGAGGCGTGGTGTCGTGGGTTATATTTTTTATAATTGTCCGGGCAGGACTGTTACCCAATGTATCAGTGTATTCAATTTCAATCTTATAAATGCAGCCATCCACAAGGGCGTCATGGGGTTGAGTAGATACTGTGTCGGTAAAGGTGTTAGCCGATAAGTCGCCGGTATTTAAAATTACTTTATGCCTGGAGGGAATACCCCATTGAGGTTTTAAATAAACAATATGCGGGCTTTTGATGTCATCGTTACCTCCGCTGGCAGTGAACTTTAGTTGTAGACTCCCTGGCAAGGCAGTTTCCTTTAGGGAATACTCCAAAGTAAGAGTTTTATTAATATAGGAACTGTCACCGGGGGTACTCAGCCTTACATCCTCCGTGATGTTATCATAGGTCAGATCAGGTATTATTGTAACCGCTACCGGATTACCCACGGTGTCAGCGTACTCAATGTTTAACTGGTAAATGGCGCCGTGTACCAGGGCCCGATTACCCGGCTTAGAAGGCTTTATTAAAGTATGACTATTAAGGTTTTGACCGTTGAGTTTAATAGTATGTTCTCCTGCAGCGCCAAGTATACCATTTAAAGACAGGATGTGAGGAGATGCCGTATCTGCTGTGCCTCCGGTGCGGATAAAGGTGAGTTTGCAAGTTGCATCCTGTACTTTTTCTGGTAAGGCATAGATCACTGCAATGTTCTGGTTAAAGGCCGTATGCCCCAACGGGGCCTTTAATACAGGACGCTGGGTAAGTATATCATAGGTGTACGCTTCTATCCGCCCTTTGGCAGCCGGGTTATTTAGGGTATCCTGATAAGTGATAGTGATAGCATATACCGCGTCGTTTACAAGCCCCTTATTTTGTAAGGTCAGGCTACTGCCATTAAGTGTAAGAGTATTGGAGCCTGGCACTGGTTTGAAGGCGTCAAGTGGTATTGTGTGAGGGGAATAGATATCCCGGCTGCCGCCAGTGTTCTCAAATGTTACCGATACGGAATTTGGCACAGGGTGTTCGGGGAGTGTGAACGAAAGCTTTATTTTGCTGTTGCCCCTGCTGTTTGGGACCGGTGACGTCCATAGCGGGGCTTGAGTGGTAGTGTCAAAATAAATATTTGTTACTAACGGGGATAAGCCGTGGTTGCCGGCTAAGTCCCATGCCTCCATGTGTATTGTATATGAGGCGCTGTCCCTGAGCGCGGGCGGGCGCTGTAAAATTATTTTATTGTGACCCCCGGATTTGAACTCAGCTCCCGTTAAGGGTTGTGTATGAGGGGATAAAGTATCGGCGCTGCCCCCTGTTCGCTCCCATATGATATAAGCTGAGTCCAGATCCTCAGAAATATAATAACTAATGCGGCTGTCTTTTACTGAGGATGATGTGCCCGGATAGCTTATACTCAGGTTGGGGGCGGTAATATCGTAGAATACGGCATTTGAACTGCTGAAGGCTTCCTCGTTGTTCAGAGTGTCCCGGTATATAAGGGTTATATCATAAAGGGTGCTGTCTGTAAGGTTATTTACAGGAGCTGATTCCAGAATATTTTTGCTGGATTTTAAATTTGTGCCACTAAGTCTGAAACTATGAGAGCCCTGGAGGGCATTAGGAGTACTTAGGGTTGCCGTGACTGTGGTGGTATCACCCTTTACCGGTTTAAAGATTATTTTTACCGAGCCAGGCAGGGCGGGTTCTGGTAGTTTATATTCAACTTTGAAACTCCGATTGATATGGACCTGACTTATTGGAAAAATCAAGGCCGGAGTCCCGGTGAACTTGTCATAGGTGAAGGTGTTTATATTGGTTTTGGAAATAGGATTTTTCAATGTGTCCTGATAAGTGAGAGCGACTGTATATATAGAACCATCCACCAGCCCCTGTTGGTTTATGTTCACGCTGTCTGCGTTCAGTAACAGGTTGTTCTGGCCCGGTGCCGGGTTAAATATACTCAGGGGTATAATATAGGGGGAGGCTTTATCGCTTGTGCCTCCTGTATTATTAATATTCAATTGTACAGAGCCTGGTTTTGGGGCTTCCGGTAGAAAAAATGAAATACATAGACTTGAGTTTTCATAGCTTCCGGCTGCCGGGGCTGTGAGCAGTGGTTTTTGCGTGGTAGTATCATAAATAATATTTTGGATTTTGGGGCATACACCCTTATTACCGGCTAAATCCCATGCCTCCATACTAATTGTATATAAGCCGCTGTCTTTTAGAGCCGGAGGATGCTTTAAAAGCACATTATTGTGTTCCCCGGGAATGATTTCCATTTTTGTCAGAGGCTGTATGTGAATTGTTGTATCTGTGCTTCCGGCCGCTGGGTCCCATATAATATGGCCTGAGTCCAGTTCTTCGGATATGTAGTAAGAAATGCGGCTGTGATTAACTGAGGTTGAAGGTGAAGGTTTGATAATGGCTAGCTGGGGGGAGGCCGTATCGTAGAAGACGCTGCCGGCAGTGATGGAGGCTGCTTTGTTTTCGAGGGTATCCATATATCTCAATGTTACATTGTAAAGAGTACTGTCCCTCAGGCTGGTAGTGCCCTCGGGAGTCACGGTTAAAACCTGGCCGCTTTTAATATTTGTACCTGTAAGAGCGAAGGTGTGTTCGCCCTTCAGATGGCTGGCTGGGTTCAGGGTCACAGTGACTGTAGTGGTATCCTTACTTAAGGGTGTAAATACCAGGGCCAGAGAACCTGGGCGGGCAGGTTCAGGAAGGTTGTATTTAATTCTGATGGCAGAATTAACATGAGAGTGGCTTTCAGGAAGGATAAGAGCAGGGGGCTCTGTTATGTTGTCAAAGATGATGTTTTTAACCTCGTATTTGCTCATGGGGTTGGAAGCCGAGTCCCCGCCCTCTATGACCAGTTTGTAGACCGCAGCGTGAATTAGTGCGATGCTTTGGGTTAAAGGTGAAAGTGGCCTGTTTGTGCCCAGCAGTTCCTTTGCTTCCAGAGTTTGTATGTGTGGTGAGGAAGCATCGGGCGCACCGCCGATCCAGGTCCAGACAGCTTGTGCGCTGGCCAGGTCTTCTGAGAGTGTATAGGATAGCGCTGTTGTATTTATAGATATGGAATCCACAGGATAAACACTGGATATTCTGGGAGAAGTTGTGTCGTACAACCAGGGCCCCAGAGAAACTCGAGCTGGTAAATTGGGTACTGTATCCTGGTATTCCAAAATTACTTTATAACGGCTACCGTTTATTAGATATCCCTTCTCTGTGCTGTCACTGGCTACCAATGGGCTTTTAAGGAGTTGTTTGGCATCTATATCTAAACTGTGCTTGCCCTGGCTGGTAAGGCTGCCCATCAAAGTGAGAATGTGGGGGGCCCCATTGTCAGGAGCTCCGCCGCTCTGGATAAATGTCAGGATAACGGCACTGTCCCCGGCTGGTTCGGGCAACTCATAGTCTACTTTAATAATTTTATTGTGGTAACTATGGGGTGCCGGCCCGGTAAGCAATGGATTTCGGGTTATCTTATCAGAACTGGATATTGTACAGCCAACATAATCAGTTTTTAATTTTTTCTTAAAAAGAAACCGGCTGCTTTTATGAGTAATTAATAACTTGAGCCCGTTTTTAAAATATTTCCACGGTTCGCGCCAAATGTGAATATTTATGACACTGTCCGTTGATCCCGGGTGAATGCCCGCAGGGAGCCAAAGGCTACTGTTATAGTCCCATAAATACAGGCGAACGCTGTCAGCCTGGGCGTGGCCCTCCCAGGTAACTGTGAAGCTGTCCAAATCCAGAGAATCCCGCAGGGCGTCAAAATAAAATAAGTGATAACCCACCTGGTTGCGGGCTGTTTTACTTGTCAGCCATACATTATCGGATTTATTAAGCTGATGGGAAGCATCCTGGCTGTCAAATGATATAGTACCCTTAATGGCGGGAGGATTACTTATGCCCGACCTGGACTCTACCTGAACCTGGCAATTGCCTGCCGAATGGTCAAGCGTTTGCTGGATAATGTCCCGTTCAGCCCAGGAGCGCGAGAGGATAAATAAGACTGAAATCGTCAGAAAGGCTGCGATGAATAAGCCTGTAGAACTTCTATTTGGTTTGCTAACTCGCATAGTTTTGAAAACACCAAACCGGAGGTTACCAGTTTTAATCTTAAATCAATAGTTTTTTATTTAAACTAAGTAATTAAGATAAAGGATATGCGAAAAAGCGATGGGCAGAGAACCTGCCCATATCCTGGACATGTGTCCAGCTCCCGGATTTTGGG
>CAZRWX010000141.1:0-9075 GCA_964603925.1 uncultured Bifidobacteriales bacterium
CCCTGATAAAGCTGAAATTTCTATTACCATAGGGTCGGGAGAGGGTATAAGTACTGATATTAATAAAAAAGGCCGCATAATAGTCGGCTAATTCCAGTGTAGAATATCATAAAACGGGAAATGATTTCCCGGGAACGTGGCAAATTCTTCCACTCCTGTTATCGGCTGGTTTTGTTCTAAACTTTAACAATTAGTTAAAAAACAGCTTTAACAAGCAAATTAGACCGGTTATTTGCGAGCTTATAATAGGGCAGGTGTTTGGCACGGCCGTTGCTTTCTACAGAGAAGAACATAAACCTTGCGATTGAGAGATGTTTGTAAAACAAGCCATATACCGACACACCGTCATACCCACAATAGCTAAAAGCCTGGATGCTGCAGCTATGCGTGATAAGGCTATTTCCAATAATATGGCCAATATTAATACACCGGGATACCGGCGCATAGAGGTGTCATTTGAGAGGGATTTAAGGGAAGCCCTGGATAAAAGGAAACTTCAAGGGGAAAAGACTGATTCGAAGCATATTTCTCTGGGTCGCAAAGACTTAAGAGAGGTAGAACCGGACGCTTACCGGTCTATGGACAGAACTCTGCCTGGGGAGATAAATAACATGGATGTGGATATGGAAGCTGCCAAGCTGGCCGAAAACCAGCTGGCCTTCCAATTCAGCATAAAATTTATGAATGATCAAACTCAGGGTATAATGAACGTCATTAAAGACAATGGTTAATAAGGAGGTTCTGTTATGAGTATGGTAGGTTTATTTACATCATTGAATATAAGCGCAACCGGGCTGCGCGCTCAGCGCGTTAAACAGAATGTAATAGCCAGTAACCTGGCAAACGCCGAAACAACTCGCACTCCTGAGGGTGGTCCATACCGCCGGCAGGTTGTAGCTCTTCGCGCTGACCCTACAGAGGCTGACCAGCGTTTTGTATTTGGTCCTGACAGGATGCAGGGATTTACAACTGATGCCAAACATATGAGGATACCTGATGATGAACTTCCCATTAAAAGGGAAAGGATAGGCAGCGGGGTAGAAGTAGTAGCTATAGAGCGTGATATGTCAGCCCCCAGGCTGGTGTATGATCCCTCTCACCCCGATGCTAATGAGCAGGGGTATGTGGCAATGCCCAACATTAATGTAGTACAGGAAATGACAGATATGATAACGGCCACCCGCGCTTACGAGGCCAGCGCTACAGCCTTTAACGCTTCTAAAAGCATGTTAATGAAGGCGCTGGATTTGGCCTAGTCTGATAATCAGGGATAATATCAAATGGATTTTACTTCAAATATTAATAACAGTTACCGGGCCCCGGCTGCAGGCATTGAAAACCTGCGGCGGGCGCGTGAAGCCGCCCAGCAGCGTTTACAGAAGCACGACATGCGCGCTCGTCTGGGAGAGCTAATTGAGAAGAAAAATACCACTTCTGCCAAGCCAGCCGCCCCAACCCCTTCAATAAATGAAGATAGCATTAATCTGGCAAAGAGTGTAGGTGAACTGGTAGCGGCCCCCTTAAAAAAGGTAAATGAACTTCTGCTTTATAATAATGATTTATCACTTAAACCCAAAACCGAAAATAAGCGCATTTTGGGTAATTACATCGATTTGGTGGCCTAGGTTATGATTAACACTATTTCATCAGTCAAGGCCGGTCCATTACTTTCACAACCGCCACTGCCTGCCAAAATCAAGGACGATGCATCAGATAGGACGTCTTTTGGTGATATGCTAAAGTCATTCGTTGGCGATGTAAACCACTTGCAGAATACCTCCAGTGATGCTGTACAGAAAATGCTGGCCGGAGAAATTAAAGACGTACATCAGGTAATGCTGGCGGTGGGGGAGGCCAAGGTGGCTCTGAATCTGTTAATCGAAATACGCAAAAAGGTGATGGAAGCTTACAAGGAAATCATCAATATCAGAGTCTAAGCGGTAGATAACTTTGTAATTACGCCTGTTAAGGGGAGGGACAATGTCGGAATTTTTTAAACAGTTAATGAGTCAGCTGAATACCATATGGAGCAAGCTGAACATAACGCAGAAAATAATTATTATGGCCACTGCGGCCATATCTCTGGTAGGTGTGGCCACTATGGTTACCTGGTCATCTCTTTCTGCTGACAATGACGGGTATGCGACTTTGTTTGTTAACATAGAAAGTACCGATGCCGCCAGTGTTACTGAGGCCCTTAAAGAGATGGGCATAAACTACCACCTGGAAAACGGGGGGCGCACTCTTACTGTACCTCAAAGGGATTTATATGAAGTACGTATGGAGATGGCGCGGCAGGGTCTGCCATCCAAAGGCGGCCAAGGCTATGAAATTTTTGATAAATTGCAGCTTGGTATGACCGATTTTGTACAAAATCTTAATTATCAGAGGGCGCTGGAGGGTGAAATATCCCAATCCATTGAGACAATTCAGGAAGTGGATAAAGCCAGAGTACATATAACTATTCCCAAACCAACTCTTTTCACCGAAAGTCAGGAGGAGGCATCAGCTTCCATCGTTTTAAAGCTGTATCCTGGTAAGTATTTAAAAGAGCCACAGATTCGCGGTATCACTCACTTGGTAGCCAGCTCTGTCGAAGGGCTGCATGCGCGCCAGGTCACAGTACTCGATCTGCACGGAAACATGCTTACCAAAGGTTTTGCCGACAATGCCATGGCCGAGCAGGCCGATCATAACCTGTCTTTGCAGAAGGCTGTGGAAACTCACCTGGAAAAGAAAGTACTGGATATATTTGAGGGGCTTTTGGGTCCTAATAAAGCCCATGTAAAAGTCAGCGCAGTGCTTAATTTTGAGCAGGTTGATAAAACTATTGAAAGCTATGACCCCTCCCGTAAAGTTATCCGTTCTCAGCAGCGTGATGACGGCCAGGTAAAAAACAGCCCTGTTGTAGGTGATGAACAAAAGGAAGGTTCCATTACCAATTATGAAATTGATAAATCCATTGCGCGGATCATTAATTCTCCGGGTAGCCGGGAGCGTGTAAGTGTTTCAGTGGTAGTAGATGGTAATTACAGCACCGATAAGGATGGCCGCAGTCAATATATAGCCCGTACAGATGACGAACTTGCCAAATTCACTGCTCTGGTTAAAAATACTATTGGTTTCCAGCCAGATAAAGACGCTGCTTATGTTACCAGTATGCAGTTTGACCGTCGTTTTCTGGATGACGAACGTGTAGAAATGAAGGAATTGGAAAAGCAGGAAATGTACAAGTATTGGGGGAAAATAGGCTTAATCCTTTTAATTATCCTTTTTGGTTTTGTATTTCTTAAGGGGTTGGCTAAAAACATAGCCAGAGCCATGAACCCGCCAGTGCCCAAATATGCCGGGATTGCTCTGGAGCCTGAAGAGGAAGAAATTCCCGAAAGTATCAGGAAACAGAATGAACTGCTGGAGAGGGTTGAGCTTATGGCCAAGGAACACCCTGTCAACATAGCCTATTTGTTAAAAAGCTGGCTTCACGAAAGCCTGGTATCAGATAATAAGAAAAAGGGCTGATTATAATGTATATAAGGGTATTGAATATCAGGTAACCTGAGGGAAAAGGGAGAGGAAAGTGGCAAAAACTTTTTATAAAGACAAACCCGAAAAAGGCAGAGAGGGCGATGCAAAAAACCGGAAGTTCGATATATCCGGGCCTAAAAAAGCAGCCATAGTATTAGTGGCTCTGGGGTCTCAGGCTTCAGGCCAGATTTTTAAAAATCTTGATGATGCGGAGGTAGAAGCCCTTACTACTGAAATCTCCACTCTACAGGGCGTAACCCCCGAAATGCGGGAGTTTGTACTGGAGGAATTCCACCAGATGGCCATGGCCCAGCAGTTCATATCTCAGGGTGGCATGGAATATGCTCAGGAGGTGCTGGAACAAGCCCTCGGTCCTCGTAAAGCCAGGGAAATTCTGGAGCGTGTACAAAATGCTATCCGGACTACGGGTTTTAATTTGCTTGAAGGTGTGGACGCCAGCCAGCTGGTAACCTACATACAAAAAGAGCATCCTCAGACTATCGCACTTCTTCTGGCACATATAGACGCCCAGCATGCCGCTCCCATTCTTTCAGCCCTTCCCCAGGAGCTGCAGGTAGATGTAGCCACTCGTATTGCCACTATGGAGAGCATTTCGCCGGATGTCCTCGATCAAGTGGAAGGTGTATTATCTACTACTATCCGCACCCTTTTTGGTGGCGATGTATCAGAGATCGGCGGCGTAAAATCTGTAGCCGAAATATTAAATTTTTCCGACCGTGGCTCTGAGAAGAACATCCTGGGCAACCTGGAGCGTGAGAACCCCGAACTGGCAACAGAGATTAAAAACCTGATGTTTGTATTTGAGGATATTATGCTATTGGACGAGCGTTCTGTACAGCGTTTGATGAAGGAAGTAGATGGTAAGGAGCTTGGCCTGGCCTTAAAGGGTGCGCCCGAAGATGTTCAGGAGAAGTTCTTCCGGAATATGTCCAGCAGGGCGGCCGAGATGATCCGTGATGATATGGAATATATGGGTCCTGTCCGCCTTAAAGATGTTGAAGAATGTCAGCAGCGTATTGTTGATATTGTACGCCGCCTGGAGGACGATGGTGAAATTATTATCACCGGCCGCGGTGGTGAGGACGAAATTATAGTATAAGCCGTGCTGCCGTTTTTACAGCACACCAAGGAGCATTATGACAAAACTCGGTGATTCAGTAAGTAAATTCAAACCCAGTTCCTTCTCCGCTGTGGGTGTCAGTAAAATCCTCAAAAGTCCCGCGGAGATGGGAAAGGTCAAGGGCTTTGCCATGCGTACCCTTCCTTTCCAGGTCATGGCCACAAGGCCAGGTACCAAATCCGACAAGGAGCATGAAAATGCAGTACGCCATTTAAAAGCAGAGGTAGTTGCCAGGAACAGGGAAGTATCCGGGCTCCGTCAGCGTCTGGAATCCGAAACTTATACTTCCTATCACAAAGGTTTAGCTGAGGGGGAGATCAAAGGGCACGAAGCGGCCAAAACCCAGGAGGCAGCCACATACAATAAATCTCTGGAAGAGATTAAAAGCCATGTACAGGATGCTGTTAATACCCTTGGTGCCCAAAGGGCGTCTCTATTCCTGGATTTCGAAAAAAATGCTGTAGACATCATACTTAAAAGTATTAAAAAAGTTTTTGACACCATACCACAGGAATACCCCCAAATGATAGGTACGGTCATAAAAAAGGCCATGGATGCCCTGGGCCGTTTCCGGGAGATTACCGTACGTGTTAATCCCGAAGACTTTCAAAGTGCCACCGATACACAAACGGTCTGGCTTCCTGTCCAGGCCGACACAGAGGGGGTAAGTATTAAAGGCGATGAGCGCGTAGCTCGTGGTTCCTGTCTTATTGAGTCAGAGAGTACTACTGTGGAAATGAATCTGCAGAATATTATGGGGGCTCTTGAAAAGGACTTTAATCAAATACTGGATGTACGCAGGTCAGCACTTACTCAAGGTGGGGGCCCGGAGACGCAGCCGTCATAAAAGGCCAGGGGGGCATTGTGTTAGGTGACTACCTTAAAGCCGTTGACAGCTTGTTTTTGCCCAATGTCAGGGGCAGGATAATCCAGGTGATCGGCCTTGTAATAGAGAGCCGGGGCCCGCAGGCCAGCATGGGTGAGTTGTGCCATATTTGTCAGGGTACACAAACTGTAGGCCTGGCGGAGGTTGTAGGATTTCGCGAGGGTGTTACCCTTTTAATGTCTCTTACACCTATGGATGACATGCGTCCCGGTATGGATGTTCAGGCTACCGGTGAACGTTTTAAATTTAAAGTTGGTCCGGGGGTTTTAGGCAGGGTTCTGGACGGCCTGGGGCAGCCCATGGATGGCAAAGGCCCGGTGGAGGGTGATCAGTTCCTGGATCTTTTACGTGCTCCACCCAATCCTCTTTCCAGGGCACGCATACAAAAACCTCTGGGTACGGGTATTCGCTCCATAGATGGTTTCCGTACCATAGCCAGAGGGCAGCGTATGGGTATTTTTTCCGGTTCAGGGGTGGGCAAGAGTGTGCTCATGGGTATGATTTCGCGCTATTGTGAGGCGGATATCAATGTTATCGCCCTTATTGGTGAGCGAGGCCGGGAGGTCAGGGAGTTCTTAGAGAAAGATTTAGGTGAAGAGGGCTTAAAGCGCTCAGTGGTTGTTGTTTCTACCTCCGATCAGCCGGGCATTGTGCGGGTAAAGGCTGCGTTTTTGGCTACTTCCATTGCTGAGTATTTTCGTGATCAGGGCAAGGACGTTATGCTTATGATGGATTCATCCACACGTATAGCACTGGCTCAGCGGGAAATAGGTTTAGCATCAGGGGAGCCACCTACAACCAGGGGTTATCCTCCATCTGTTTTTGCCATGCTGCCCAGGCTTTTCGAAAGAGCCGGTATGAGCTCTATTGGTTCTATTACAGGTTTGTATACTGTATTGGTAGAGGGCGATGATTTGGATGAACCCATTTCAGACGCAGTACGCTCAATTCTGGATGGCCACATTGTGCTCTCCAGGGCCCTTGCCAACCGCAATCATTTTCCCGCTGTCGATATACTTAAAAGTGTAAGCCGTTGTATGACTGATGTCATAAATGATGATCATAAAAAGCTGTTAAAAGACCTCCTGCCGTCTATGGCCCTGTATGAAGAATCAGAAGATATGATCAGCCTGGGAGCATATGCAAAGGGTACTAATCCCCAGCTTGATAAGGCCATTAACCGTCACCCTTTACTGGAGAATTTTTTAATACAGGCTATTGAGGATCAATGCGATTTTAAGGAGACTATGACTCGGCTTAAATCTCTTGCAGGCGGAGGGGGGAAGTAATTGCAACAGTTTCATTTTCGTCTGGAAAGCCTGCTTCGGCTCAAAACCTGGCAGGAAGAAAATGCCAAAAAAAAACTGGGGGAGGAAATTAATCAGTTAACTCAGCAGAAGCAGGAGCTGTCCCGGCTTCAGGAAGAGAACATGGCACTGCTTGCTTCCCGGCGTTTTGCGGGCTCTATCAGTGCCAGCGAACATATGCGTTATATACATTACGGTCATTTACTCCTTAGCAGGGCTTCCATGCAGATGCTCAATATCAGGGAACAGGAAAAGCGGGTTGCAGAGGCTACCAAATTTTTAAATGCCGCCATTATGGAGCGTAAAAAAATGGAGAAACTTAAGGAGCGTCAGCACAGTGAGCATAATAAAATTCAGAGGCGCAAAGAGATCTCTATCTTGGATGAAGTATCGTCTAATTTTTTAAAACGGCAGGTGGCCGCCCAGGGCTCTGAGGTTTAAATTAAATGCGTATTCTTTTTATAATATTTTTTTTTCTGACTTTCCGCGCGGGTGCGTCCCAGTATAAGGTTGGCAATTTTAAGACCGATACCAGTTCGAAAAGTGCTGACACCACCCACCTCTATGGTGGCTGGGGGGATACTTTAAAAACAGCAGTATCGCATTTAGACGTTGTAGCAGTACTTGCGCCAATTCCCCTTAACAGCGGTAACGGGGTTAATGGCGCTGCCGGCGCTAACCCCATTGTGAGTGCTTCGGGTTCCCGGACATTCAGTATAGCGTATGTGGCGTGGGATGCCGCTCATAACAAGGAGAATATTGCTGTCAGCACTTATGTTTATGCTCCAGCGGATATTATCATGCGGGGCCTTACAATTTCAGGCCCAACCGGAAGTCTGGCCAACGGCACAGTGATTGCGGGTGCTGAGAATACTCTGGATGGTACCTGTAGTTTTTACGGGGGTTGTACAGGCCGCACACCGCCGCCGGGTTATCTTAGTTTTGCCGCTGAGGGTTCAAGCTATGCGGCTTATTGGACAACTTTAAGGACACAGGGCTCTTTACGCCGGACCACAGATGAGGATAAGGGTTCATTGGTAAATCCTGACAATTTTGGGACTTATGTGGAACCGTCATCCAAAGTTGTGCTGAGTTATTATGGTCATGTGTCCATGGCACCTGTGCCGGGTTCGGGGGTCAACAAGCTTATAGTGGCCTACATGAATACCAGCGGTCCGGCCAGTGCTGTTATCCGCTGGGAGGATATGGATGCATCCACCTCTATTCCTGTTACCCTTTCGCGGGCTCCTGTAGTATTAATGGAGGATTTTGCCGTGGCAGTAGATGCCGCAGGTACTGCTCTTATTATGTGGAGAGAGTATGACCAGCTCTGGGGGGCCGCTTACAACCTGAGCCGTACTCAAATTATGGCTCCCAAACAGCTGGCGCCGGGGCCTATAGATACAGTAAATTACCCTAAACACACATACAGGAAGTATGGGGCGGCTTCTGTAGGCGTTAACCAGTTTGTAATCACCTATGGCAGGGGGGCAGTAGTTTATTACCGTCCACTGCCATTAACCACTGGCACACCCGGTGCTGAGGTGCAGCTTACGCCTAGTGGCAAAACATGCGTATTTCCAAATGTAACCGCCAGTAGTGCCTTTGTGCTTTTTGCCTGGTATGGGGATGCTCTTCAGACTGCGCGGCAGGTGGAGGGGGCATTTTTTCAGCAAGCAGGCGGAGTCATTTCTTCTGCTTCTCGTAAAGATATTGAGCTTGGTGGGGAAGATGTTGCCTTTGATGCGGGTATTACCTGGGAGCTCTATCACAATTACCATGTGCCCAGTATCGCCGTAAACGATTTTGGTGATATTGCCGTAGCCTGGGACAATGGCTTTGGTGCCAGGGTGTCGGCATGGTCTAATCTACCCATCTATTACGATACATCATCCTTTACCAGCAGAGCTATTGCTTTTCGGAATCCTCAAACCGGGGATACGCTAAATCCATTAATAGATTCAGTGGAAGTTTTAGAAGCTGTATGGTTGCCAGGGGGCAATGTCAGTATGCAGATAGCTCTGGCGCAGAGTTCAGCTTTTGATCAACCGGCGGATACATTTTTTCCTTTGGCAAACGGGGTTCAAAGCATTAAGTCAGACGCATCTTATTTTAAGTATCAGCTTATTCTGGATTCTAAATCTTCGTCCAATAAAATATCCCCTATTGTGGACTCTGTCAGTATTTCCTTTAATGCCAAACCCCAGCGGGTGGTG
>CAZRWX010000142.1:0-9071 GCA_964603925.1 uncultured Bifidobacteriales bacterium
AACCGGCAGCCAATGAAGAACGGCCTGATAAACCCGAACGTCCCGTCCGTGTGCGCAGGCGGCAAGCGAAGAGGCGTGAGACCTATGGGGACGGAAGAAAAGAAATGTAATTATTAGCGCTTAATCAGTATATCCAGCAACTTTTCCCGATTTTCGGGAAGCCGGAATGTTTTGCTGTGACCACACAACTCAAACTCATATAATATCTCTGGCTTAAGACTGTCTATCAAAGCTTTCGTAAATTTAAAAGGTATTACACTATCTGTTTTACAACCGGACACTACCAGTTTATATCCCCGAACATTATCAAAATTATTAACAGGCTCCAAATCTTCATCCAGCATTAAACCAGGTACCCAGATAAAGGGCCAGCCAAATATGGATTCTTTCAAGTAATAGTTTATTACATTCTCCAGCCTGTCAAATGAGCAGTCAACGATAACATGATTGATGTGGCCATATACATCCTGACTCTCCAATGCAGATAGCAGTAAAGCCCCTCCCAGGGACGTACCCAATACAGAAAGCGAATCTACCTTTAGTGAATCCCGAATAAACTCGATTGCGGATTTAACATCAAGCACTGTGTTCTTCATTGTGGCCTTCCCGGTTGCTTTACCAAATCCGGAATAATCCAGCAGATACAGGGACACCCCATGTTCTGAAACCCATTTATAATCGCTTAAACGCTTATAAGAATTTTTAGAATTACCATGAAGGTAAAGGAGCACGGCTTCTTCATTTGCAGCAGGTAGACTCAAAATATGGATTTTATTGCCAGACCTGGATTTTAGAAAATACTCTTTTGTGTCCTCAATAGTTTTATCATCATGGATTGTTTCTGGATTAAAAATAATTGAGGCACAGTTAAAAAGAAACATGACAATAATCAGACAAAAGCCAATAACTGTGATTTTTAACATTAATCCTTCCGTCTCCGGTTAAAACTCACCGGCCCCCGCAAATACCGTAATGGCCATATACTCAGAATATCGCCCATAACCTGAACCGAACTCGTGCTCTTTGGCTCCCGCACCCTGAGAGCTAAAAACAAACAGCCTGCGCGCATGACAAACGCCAGGATAAAAAGCAGATGAAAGTTGCCCCATACCCGCCCCAGGGCGCTGAAATGAAAATTGGTAAAGAGACTGAGAAAAGTGCCTCCACCAATGGCCGCAAGGCCCCCGCATATGCCCGAAAGCCCCGTAAAAGAGGCCACAAACATGGAACGGTTCTGCTTAGGCGCTATCTTCATTATGTAACATTCAGAAGCTACAAAAATACCCGCCTGCCAGAAACTGTCTATAAACAAGGCGGGAGGTAGCACCCAGAGTGCCAGATCCGGTGTAACGAAAATAAAAACGAGGATAATGATGGGCTTGAAAATTGTACAAATTATCAACACCGGCCTCTGGCCGGACTGCCGGATTACCTTGCCCCACCACTTGGCGGCAATACCGCTCCCGATACCTACCACACTCCATACCAGTGTGGTCTGCCAGATATTAAGGCCCATGATTTTGAGAAAATAAAGTTGCGTAAACGCCGCCGCTATCATTGAGCTGGCTGACCAGGCGCATGAGTAAAGTACAAATGAACGGAAATCTGAGTGTATAAAGGGAGCTTTTAACATTCCCCATATGGGGATATGCCTGGACTGAGTATTTGGGGGTTCATCAACCCAAGAAAATAGCGCGATATCTGCTACACCTGCCGTGACCGCCACCACAACGAGAATAGCATAAGCCATGGTAACAGGCATTTTAAACAGGTAAATAAGCGCTGCCACAAGCAGAAAGGAAAACGTCCAGGTAAACTGCATGTACCTTTGCCGCTGACCCCAATAGGTGCCCAGAATGCGCCGGGGAATGACATCGGCCATCCAGGAATACCAGGAAGGGGCTGCCGTATTCATAAGAGCGCTGCTTAAGGTTAAAAACCCAAGAAGGATATACAGCATTGCGTTCTGACCCAGAGACGGGAAAAGAATAGGAGTAAAGACAATGGGAAGATATAGAAGCCTGCCGAATATAAGATTAAAAATGAAAAGATGTTTGCGCTGTTGGAGAACATTTGTGATAGCAGCACCCACAAACTGCAGTGAAAGCAGCGCCATGGGTATACCCCCAAGAAGCCCGAAAAAGAACTCAGTAGCCCCAAGCTGACGAAAAAACTCCGTTTGTACAGGACCATCGACGCCGGTACTGTAAACCATAGCCAGGCAGCCGCCCACAGTAATTAACTTTAGTGAACGTTTTAAAGAGCTGAAATTGCCGTTATGTTTCAATGTTTACCCTAAAGAAATACAATATTGCAAATCTGAATAACGCAAAATTGATGTCATCCTGCTATATAAAAGTTTTGTCATTCTACTCAATACATCCGGAGTAAAGCCCCGCTCCCGGCCCAGGTGAGGGCAATTTCCACCATTTAGGTGTCTGTACCCATTTTGGCAAGGTTTGAAATTGGGATTTTGCCGCTTTTTGAACTACAATTGTATACGCAGGCAACAGGCAGTTAATATTCAAACTACCCGCCCCACGCACTTATTTTAACAGTCGGCCCCCTCTTACATTAAATACCCGGTGCCACAAGGAACATTAAAACAATGAAATCATTCGATGAACTCGGTTTATCTAGCAAAACGCTTTCTATTCTGAAACAAAAGGGTTTTGAAATACCAACCCCTATTCAAGAGGACACCATCCCCGCTATCCTTCAGACTAAAGACGATATTGTTGGTCAGGCCCAAACAGGTACAGGTAAAACAGCCGCCTTTGGCCTTCCTTTGTTAGAGCTGTTAGATGAAAAAACTAAAAATACTCAGGCAATAATTTTAACCCCTACCAGGGAACTGGCAATTCAAGTATCTGAGGAAATCATATCCTTAAAAGGCGACCGCAAATTGCGGGTAACGCCTATTTACGGTGGTCAATCCATCGATCTACAATTTCGCAGCTTAATAAAAGGCATTCACATAGTAGTCGGTACACCAGGCAGGGTGCTCGATCACCTTAAAAGGCGTACACTGGCATTGGAGCATATCAAGTTTCTTGTTCTGGACGAAGCCGATGAGATGCTTGATATGGGATTCTTGGATGATGTCAAAGAAATTATGGCAGCCACGTCCGAGGATAAGCGTACCTTTCTCTTTTCAGCCACTATGCCTAAGGAAATTCTCAAAGTTGCTGAAAAGTACATGAAGGGGTATAAGTTCCTCAAGATTACCAAAGATACTCTTACCATCAATAATACAGAGCAAATATACCTGGAGGTAGCCCCATCAGATAAGTTTGAGGCCCTTTGCCGCATTATTGACATAGAGGATGGGTTCTATGGTCTGGTTTTTTGCAAAACCAAACTTGATGTAGACAATGTGGCCACTCATTTAATGGAGCGCGGCTACGAGGCCGACGCCCTGCATGGCGACATGTCACAAGGACAGCGGGAAAAGATCCTGGGACGCTTTAAAAAACGCCTTGTAACTATAATGGTGGCCACTGATGTAGCCGCCCGGGGCATAGACGTGCACGACCTTACCCATGTTATAAACTATGCTCTGCCCTACGACACAAAATCATATGTTCATCGTATAGGGCGCACCGGGCGCGCAGGTAAGGACGGCATAGCCATTACCTTTATAACTTCTTCGGAATACCGTAAACTGCGGATGATTCAACAAACCACTAAAACCGATATCAAGCAGATTAAGCTGCCCAAAGTTAAGGATATTATCGACTCCAAAAAAGCCAGAATCAAGGCTGATATTGGCCAGATATTAAGTGCTATCCCCGGGCATGAGTTCATGGAAATGTCTAAAGATCTATTAGCTAACAATGGGCCTGAAGATGTAATTGCCGCTTTATTGCAATACTCATTTAAGGATGTATTAAATGAAAAAAATTATGTGGAAATTGAGGGTTCATCCATCGACAAGAAAAACAAAACCCGCCTTTTTGTTACTCAGGGTAAAGTTGATGGTCTCAATCCCAAAAAACTGATTTTAGCCATTCAGGAGTTATGTAAAATTCCAGACCACAAAATTTACGACATCCAGGTTATGGAAAAGTTTTCTTTTGTAACTCTTCCCTTTGCCGATGCAGAAAAAATCCTTTTACATTTTAAGCAGGGGCGCCGCGGCAAAAAGCTTTATATTTCAAAAGCTCAAAAAGAAAACACAAACAATAATAAGTTTAAGAAAAAAAAGAAGTGGGACTGACGCCAGGCCTTGCTTAGCTCCCCTGGATCCAGGCCAAGTCATGCAGACGGGAGCATTGACCTAATCCGGAGAGTGCATAATAGTCCCCATCGTAAGACACGCTAACGCCGCCTTTTTCAGCAAAAAGAGCTATCAAATAACCTTTTGGTATGTTAAAATTACTGCTGGATACTTCGCACCCATTCAAGGTTAAATCTATGGCTAGAGAGGCAACATGAATTCTTCAAAACTCAGTATTAGTCAAAAGACCTTTTTAGGGATGATGGCTTTCGGGCTGGGTATGGGCATTATCTTCCCCATTTATGCCCGCTTTTTTACCGAATACAAAGAGGGCATGCGGGTTTATTTTGATATTGGCTGCCTTATAGCGGGGCTGGTGGTTGGGCTTACGTCCTATGGGCTGGTTAAGCTCTTACTGCTTAGCCAAATTAAGATTATTGCCAACAGGCTTAGAGAAATTTCTGAAGGAGACGGGGATTTAAATAAAACCATAGACATAGACAGCAAAGATTGCGTAGGCTATCTGGCTATTAATTTTAATACCTTTGTAGGCAAAATCAGGGCAATAGTTTTATCAGTAACAGCTAATTCAGATAAAGTCTCAAAAACATTTACCGAGCTTTTTCAAACCACAACATTACTTAACACTTCAACCAGAAGTGTTTCGGACAAAGCCAACTCTGTAGCCATGGCCCAGGAGAAGTCATCGGCCAACATTAGTGAAATCTCTAAAAACGCTAAAAACATGTCGGATTCCATGAATTCCATCGCGATTGCCGTGTCCCAGATACAAGCCTCAATAGGTGAACTTTCCGAACAATGCAACAAAGAGTCTTCCATATCCTCCCAGGCTGAGGCCGATACTAAAAGGGTCTGTGAAAAAATGAAGCATTTGGAGACCTCAGTTAAGGAAATTTCGCGCGTTACAAGTATTATAGATGACATAGCTGACCGCACCAATCTGCTTGCCCTTAATGCCACTATCGAGTCCGCCTCTGTGGGCGAAGCTGGCAAAGGCTTTGCAGTGGTTGCCAATGAGGTTAAAGCGCTTGCCAGGCAGACGTCTTCATCTACAGGGGACATTACCAATCAGATAGCCGAAATACAGCGTACATGTTCAGAGACTATTACCGATATAACCAAAGTATCCGCCCTCAGCAGCGAACTTAATAGTATTTCCCAGCAAATAGCCGCTGCAGTAACACAGCAGGCGGCCACCATCACTGAGGTAAGTGGCAGCCGTAATATATCCAACACTTCTTTTACAGATTTGGCCAGGAACATTAAAGAAATATCACAAGGTTTAAGCGAAATATCAGATAAGATTTCCAACGTCAACCAGGACATTACTCAGACCAGCACCGGCTTAATCAGTATAGACAACAAGGTTAAAAATGCCGGCACTATAATCAAAGAGCTCAGTCAAAACGTAAATAGTTTCAAAACAGACTTAGCATAGTTATCACTTAGACTTCTTATGATTGCGCGGGAATATAATTTTGATGGTATAGTAGGCCCCACCCACCATTATGGCGGGCTTTCTCTGGGTAACATCCCATCTCAATCCCATCAGGGTGTGGTATCCTGCCCCAGGCAGGCGGCCCTTCAGGGCCTTGCCAAAATGAAGTACCTCATGAATATGGGCATACCTCAAGGCATCATACCGCCTCAGGAGAGGCCCAACCTAACAGCCCTTGCTAATTATATGAATTTAGCCGGTTCGGACGTGCAAATTCTGGAGCAGGCTTATAAAAAAAGCCCTAAAACATTTTCCGCCTTCTGCAGTTCTTCTTCCATGTGGGCGGCCAATGCCGCCACAGTTACTCCCAGCTCAGACACCAGGGACAAAAAAACACATTTTTCCATCGCCAATTTGTGTACGTTCCTGCACAGATCTTTGGAGTCTGAGCAAACCTATATGATTTTTAAAAAGATTTTTAATGGCGCCAGTTATGCTGTACATACTCATTTCAAAAATGAGACAGTATACAAAGACGAAGGCGCTGCCAATCATATGAGACTGTGTTCACAATACGGCGAGGCCGGTCTACAGTTATTTATATACGGTGCGTCCTCCAGGCAGCCTCAGCGCGCCAATAGCAGGTTCCCTGTCCGCCAAACCAGGGAGGCCAGCCAGGCCATTATCAAAAAGCACAAACTGGCCTCCGGGCGCGCGCTTTTAATACGTCAGAACCCGGTAGCCATACAGTCCGGGGTTTTTCACAACGATGTTATAGCCACCAGCAATCAGTCTGTGCTGATGCTGCACGAAAAGGCCTTTGCCAATCAACCCAAAGTTCTGGAGGTAATCTGCCAAAAGTTCTGGGCCCTTACCAAAGCCGAACCCCTTGTTCTCCAGGTTAAAGAAAAGGACATCCCCCTCGCCCACTGCGTCAGCAGTTATTTGTTTAACAGCCAGCTTGTCACTCTATCTGATAACTCCATGATGATGCTGGCACCCATGGAGTGTAAACAATCTCCCATAGTTCACCGCTACCTGCAAAGCATTGCCGGTAATAAAGCTGTGCCCATCAGCAGGATTAATTATATAGACCTGCGTGAGAGCATGCAGAACGGCGGAGGCCCCGCCTGCCTCAGACTCCGCGTTGTCCTCAACAAAGAGGAGGCCAGCCAGGTCCATAAAGGCTGCCTGCTTAACGCCGGCAATATTGCTTTGCTGGAGGAATGGGTGGCCCGCCATTACCGCGATGAGCTCACCCTCAAAGACCTGGCTGACCCCCTGTTTCTCTGGGATATGCGCACAGCGCTGGACGAATTAACCCAGATCCTAAAACTGGGCAGCATTTACTCGTTTCAATAGCCTCTGGTAGATACGGTTTTCTGATAGATACGGTTTTCTGATAGATACGGTTTTCTGATAGATACGGTTTTCTGGTAAATACGATTCATGAATCGTATCTACCAGAAAATTATTTTTCTAAATTTCCAATTATGAAAATATTAATCATCGGCAGCGGCGGTCGAGAGCACGCCATCGCAAGAAAAGTTGCTCAATCAGATCTTAAACCCACCTTAATCTTTGCCCCCGGCAACCCCGGCATGGCTCAGCTGGGGCAGTGTGTGCCCGTAAGCGCTGAGGACATTGATGGGCTTACGGTTTTGGCTAAAAAAGAGCAGCCGGACTTAACCATTGTTGGCCCAGAGGCCCCCCTGGTGGAGGGGCTTGTAGACAAACTTCTCTCTTTACGCCTCAAGGTTTTTGGCCCCAGGGCCCAGGCCGCTCAGCTGGAGGGCAGCAAGGCGTTTTCCAAAGAATTTATGGCCAGATATAATATTCCCACAGCCGCATACCAGACCTTTACAGAGCTTCAGCCCGCTCAGGACTACCTTACAAAAGTCGGTGCCCCTATTGTTATTAAGGCCAGCGGTCTTGCTGCCGGCAAAGGCGCCATTGTATGCAGCACTCTGGAGAGCGCACGTGAGGCCGTAGACTCCATGCTGGGAGCCAATCCCCAGTTCGGCCAGGCAGGTTCCAAGGTGGTTATCGAGGAGTGCATGCAGGGGGAAGAGGCCTCCATTCTGGCTATCTGCGACGGCGAATCTTACACTATTCTCCCCTCCTCCCAGGACCACAAAAGGGCTCTGGACAATGACGAGGGCCCTAACACCGGCGGTATGGGCGCTTACTCCCCCGCTCCCCTGGTTACTCCCGAGCTTCTGGCCCGGGTAGAGTCTGAGGTTATAGTACCTGTACTCCAGGGCATGAAGCAGGAGGGCTGCCCCTTCACCGGTGTACTTTATGCCGGCATCATGGTTACTTCAGAGGGCCCCAAGGTAGTAGAGTTCAATGTACGCTTGGGCGACCCCGAGGCCCAGGTAGTTTTGCCCGCTTACCAGGGTGATTTTCTCAAACTCATTCTTGCCTCACTGGAGGGTACCCTGACCTCATACCCCACCCCGCAATCCACCGGCAGTTCAGCCATAGTAATCCTGGCCGCCGGCGGTTATCCCGGCCCCTATAACAAGGGCGAAATAATTAATGGTTTAGACCGTCCGCTTCCTGAGGGTGCTCATATTATTCATGCCGGTACCAAAGAGCAGGATGGCAATATTGTTACCAATGGCGGGCGTGTTCTCGGCGTAGTTGGGCAAGCCGGCAATCTTAAGCTTGCCCTGGCCGCAGCCTACAACGCTGTAGAGTGCATCAGCTTCAAGGGCATGCATTTCAGGAAGGACATCGGCCAGAAGGGGCTGAATAGAATTAATAACTTGTCGGCATGATCTAGTTGGCATGATTCATGAATCATGCCAACTAGATCATGAATTGGCCCAATAAGTTTTTTTTTAAAAAAAGGAACTGATACCATGACATCACAAAATCCACAGGTAGGTATACTATCGGGCAGCGCTTCAGACAAAAATATTGTAGATAAAATAACCGGTGTGCTGGACGAGTTTGGTATTGGCTGGGAGTATAACGTGCTCTCCGCCCATCGTACTCCCAACAAAACAGCCGCTTATGTAAAAGGTGCCGAAGGCCGTGGTCTCAAAGTGCTTATTGGTGTAGCCGGTCTTGCGGCTGCGCTCCCGGGTGTGATGGCGGGCCATACCATACTTCCGGTTATAGGTGTCCCCGGTGACGGCGGCCCCTTAAAAGGTACAGACGCCCTGCACAGCATTGTGCAGATGCCTCCCGGTATACCAGTGGCCACCGTGGGCATAGCCAACGGCAAAAACGCCGGTTATCTGGCTGCCCAAATCCTGGCTGTTGGCGATGACGCCATCCGGGCTAAGGTTAAAGAATACCGGGCCGGCCTTGGGGACGATTAACCCATCGGTTGGACCAATTCGTGGACCATTTCGTGGACCATTTCGCATCCCATCGCATCCC
>CAZRWX010000143.1:0-8902 GCA_964603925.1 uncultured Bifidobacteriales bacterium
GAATCGTTCGAAATGACACGTTTTGCCTTCCCTAGATACCTGAGTAGTTACAAAAAATAAGGATTAACTTATGGCAAAAGCCAAATACAGCGCCAGCATGGAAGACTACCTGGAGGCTATTTACAATGTAATTGCTGAAAAAAAGGCTGTCCGGGTTAAAGACATCGCCAAGCGTTTAGGGGTAAGTAACGCCTCTGTAAGCGGCGCCCTGCGCCATCTTCTGGAACTCAACTTAATCAATTATGCCCCCTACGATGTAATCTCCCTTACCGCTACCGGCGAAAAAACCGCCTTAGACGTAATTAAGCGCCATGATGCCCTGCAGGATTTTTTCGTAAATATCCTGGGCATAAAGCAGCAGGAGGCAGAAGCAGAGGCCTGCAAAGTGGAGCACTCCATTTCGGCCAACGTATTGGGCAGGCTGGTAAAGTTTATGGAATTTTCCTTGAATGAAAAAACCTGCATGCAAAAAAATATTATTGAGTTCCAAAAGAAACTGGGGAATTAAACAGTTTTGAGTCGTAAAACCCAGCGCCGGGCATGAAATAAACTTGAGTATTGCTTATTTGCCGCAGACGATCCGTCATCGTGCGCTTCAGTCCTCATAAAAGACTGGTGCGCCGTCCAGCAGGTCTATATAATCCTGCAATGAACCGTCGTTGAGGCAGCATTCAATAATCTTCCGGCCCAGAGGGTCGAGGTCATCATCAATAAATTGCCGGAGCTCTGCCTTAAAGTAATCGGACAGCTCGCGCGCCCCGGCGGCAAAACCCGCTTCCCCGACTTCTGGCTGTTTGTGCACCTTCAGGAAGAAGGGTTCGATTTCCTGACCTTCCACCACCAGCCTGTTGAGGGAATAACCAAGGATGGGGCATTTGGAAGGTGTGATTTCGTCTTTGGCGAACCGCACCCCCCCCCGGCGGGCCAGGTATTCACGGGCCACCCACTGGGGCATGAAGCTGACCTCCCATACGCCGATATGCTTGACCGGGCAAAGGATGTAATTAGTATTAGGGTAGTCCCGGATTTGGGCCAGCAGCAGATTTGCGAAGTTCACCTTTTTACCGGTGGCGAAAGGCCAGAAGGAACCGACACCCTCGGATTGCATGCCCTGGGAGCCTACTACGCTGGGGTTGTCATGCCCCCTGGGAGAGACCAGCCGCCAGAGCCAGGCCAGGGCGGGTGGGAGTATATGAAAGACACCGGCAATACCGTAACTGGGTTTTTGCCCGGTGCAAGGTGGTGTGCGTACTCCGAAGCTGCGGATATCGACGCTCACAGGGCGCTCAACGATATTTGGGATGATTTCCCGGGGGAAGATAAACCTGGGGTTGGGGCAGGGGGTGCCCGGAGAATCCTGAATGTGTTCCCAGAGGAGCGCGGTGCTGCCAGGAGGGGCGTCAATGTTTAAAAATAAAAGGGGGCATTTGGGGTGGATGGAACAGGACTCGATGTCCGGGTCTGTGCCGTAGTTTTTGATATGGTCCACCCGGATAAACCAGGCGTGCTCCGCGTCGGCCACTGTGAGCTTGCCGCCGGCTTTTTGCAGGCTGGGGTGGCACAAGGCCATGTCATCGGCTACAGGATTGAGGCGGCAGACCTTGGGGATTGCCAGTTCCCTCTTCTCACCCGTGGCGAGGTTCCTGCCAAAAATCACACTACCATCTGCCTCTCTGTGGATGTGTTCGTTCATTTCGCTTTTACCCCCACCGCTGGCGCCTTCGTGCATGATGGTGGTTTTGTTGCCGTAAGGGGTTACAACCTGGACCACCGCGGCGTGGGCGGTTACCCACCCCTCCTTTTCCCCGTAATGAAGAAGCGCGCCGAAAATACCCTTTTTGGCACTGGGACCGGGGTAAAGGTTATAGCTGAATATCTCGAAGGAGTCCTGGTAGCGGTGGGGGACCACTATCTGCTTGCCGCCGAAATGGGTATGCCGAAATGGGGGGGCCGCAAAGAGAAAACATTTTGGGGTGAACTCTTTGTCCAGGGTTGCGAGATTGATAATGCCCTGTAGTTTGGCCAGGGACAGAGCGAAGAAGCCCGCGTTATCAGGAACGATAGCAAGGGAGGGTATGCCTTGGGCTATCTGGCCTGAGGTAAAGATGAAGGCTGCGAGCCTGTTGGCTTTGAGCCATTTAAATGTAGCCTCTCGAAGCTCACCAAAAGGCTTATGATAAACGTCCTGGTAACGCACCTTATCGGTGGGGAGGTCGTCTCCAATAAGCATGGAATCCGGATCCCGGCGGCGCATGTAGGTGTCAAAATAATTGGCGCAAATCCCGTTTTTTGTTTTGCACACATAGGCTTCTTTTACCTCACCCTGGCCGGGTACATCATAAGATACAGTGTGGAGGCCATTTTTTTCATCCTTTACGGAGAGGGCGGCGATATCTTCTATGGAGTTGGCGATAGTAAGTGATGGACAATTTTCCAGGATGTCCCTGATATCTGTCGGTAGTTTTAGCTTCTTAAGCAGCAATTTTGCATCCATAATCGGCTTGTCTCCCGGTGGTTGAATTGTTGAAAAGTTCGCGGGTAATTTAGTAATTTATAATAGTATTTACCTATTCCCTCATGTAGCTCTATACTTTATTGTCCGATGAGCCTTCCACCTCAGGGGGGCACGCTCCACCGGTTTGTGTGAGAATGATTCCTAATCATTCTCCTTAGCTAATGGGCCAAAGCCCATTATCCTCAAACGCAAAGCGTCTGCCTTGGCGAATAATTCTGAATTAGGAATTTTGAATTACCCGGTATATGGCAATCCTCACGTTATCTGGTGTTTGCTAACCCGAGAGAGGTGCCTGTGCGTATTAAACTCTACAATGTTAATGGTAAGGTCATCATGGACAAGCATATAGACGCTCGCAGTTGTTATGACGCGCCTGTATCGGCGGTACGCGAAAAAATACATTACATACAATCTATTCGGGACATGCCACTAGTATTTCCCTGTAAAAAGGATCTTCATTTAATCACTCAGCAAACTGTACATAACTGTCCTTTTGCTTCTTCAATAAAAGCCAACATATTCTCCACAGGCACATCACCTTCAACCGCATGGGCAGGTGATAAAATGTAACCACCCTCTTTTCCCAATGTCAGGAGCCTTCTGGTTTCTGCTCTGACCTCATCAGCAGTTGAATAAGGCAATACTTTTTGGGTGGAGAGGCCTCCATAAAACGAGAGCCTTCCACGGTAAGTATTAAGAAGCTTTTCGGTATCCATAACTTCTGGCTGAAAAGGATTAAAACAATTTACTCCGATGTCAATTAAGTCATCAAAAAGCTCGTCAACTTTTCCGCAAGAATGAATCATCACGAACCTTCCTGACTCTTTTACCGCACTATACATCCTCTTTAAACGCGGTTTAATAAATGTACGCCATATATCAATACCCATTTGAAGTCCTTTCTGCTGCCCCCAGTCATCACCAAACTGAACCGCATCAAAATCCCAGTCTTTTATACGCCGAACCTGTTCAATATTGTGATCACAAATCGCATCGAGCAATTCATGCATAAAGTCCGGATGCAGATAAAAATCTGTCAAAACATTTTCCATACCACGTAGGGTCCAGGCGCGTTCGTACAACGAAAACCCTATATCCAAAATCAGAAATTTGTCGCGAGGAGCCGAAGCAATATTTTCAAGAGGGCCAAAAACCCCGGCGTTATCTAAACTGGGGAACGTATATCCTTTGAGTGTCGGGCTCTGGAGTACTGTTCCCTCGACAATACCGATATCCTTATCAACACTCCTATTCCAAACCACACCGTAAGGGTCTCTGACCCTTTCACCTGTCAGTTCTGTCCAGGGCAGGCCCGCATAGGCAACCATGCAATGATTACCGCAGAATTCAATTAGACCCTCGCTGCGAGTATATGGAGCCAGTTTTTCTGCTGCTTCGGCGGTAAATCCGAAACTCCATGGAACATACGGTACTTCTTTTCCGGTAAGGGCCGCTATTACTACTTCTCTTTTATTCATAATGCATCTCCTTTAACTATTAAATGTTATATTAGTTCAAACATATCCAAACATTAACCTAATAACCATTGTAAATATGACTAATAATATTCGAAATACGGTCAATATCCCCAAAAGCTGTCTCGAAACCTACCTGCCGCTGGTTCATCCGGCATCTATTCAAATGGTGGACTTGGGTATACATTTCAGCGGTATAAGCTACCTGAAGAGCCGTTATCGTGTTGGGCAAGTGGACTCATCATCACACATGGTTATTGCGACATTTGGCGGCGAGGGTTACTTTACTACACATTCACAGGAGCTTGCGTTGATTCCAGGTACAATCCTAAGTGTTCCACATGGTACCGGCTGGCTGTTCGGGGCTAAAAAAAATCGGTGGGACATATTATGGTTCTATATGAAACCTGAACGGCAGTGGGAGTTTCTAAAAAGTCGTGGTGTTTCTCTGGAGCGGTCATTTTCAATTGGGAAAATGAAAAGAGCAATGGAGGGGTTTTTAGATGAATGCGCTGGGAACTCAAACTCTCGGAATGGGGATGCCATAAAATACAGTGAATTGATTCTTTCGTCTCTTTTTCAGAGTTTGAATCATAATCCGCTCTCAGAAGAACAAACTCAGAAACAGGAACTGGAAGAACTGTGGAGAAATGTGGGCTCCAATGTAGGCCATAAATGGAGTGTACGATTACTGGCAGAAAGAATTTCCATGTCGGAATCGAGCTTTAAGAGAGCCGTTGTCAGTCATTTTGAGACAACCCCGTGGGAGATTGTAGTCCGTCTACGCATGGAAACCGCTCAGCAACTTTTAAAGCACAGTCACTATCCCCTTAAAATCATTGCCGAACGAACCGGTTATGCTGACCCTTTTATTTTTTCCACCGCTTTTAAGAAATTTACGGGGCAAACCCCACGAGATTTTAGAAAATCCGGGGCACTGGCGCCTTATTCATAAGCCATTATTACTGTTAATCATCCGGGATACGGGTATGTCCTTACGTCAAAGTTCTTACTTTTGAGCGTTGTGATAATAGGAGGATTAGGTTAATTTATTGTAACCATAATTTTGTGGGTTAACAATATGATATCCGCTATCCAAAATGGGCTTTGCCGCAAAATACTGGCTATTGGTTTAGCTATCTTCAGCTTTCAATATATCCACTCCCAGGTTCCAAATTATTCTCTTCTCTTTAATCCAGCTCCCATGGGTATGGCAGGCATAGACAAAAACATACATGCTAATTTTACCTTTGAGAAGTTCCTTACCAAAACCCATTCTTTGACTTTTTCAGGACTATTGCAAAAAACGTATAAAAAGAAGCCTGGAGTTCCCGATTTTTACTTCATGGGCGGGGATCTGGGTATGCAGTATTATTTAAGCGGCAAGCCTCAGGGCATTTATGTACATCCTCAGTTCGGTCTTTTACTGTATTCCATTATTCCCTCGGGCCTTAATAAAACATTCAATGGTAATGTCCGGACTTACGGTGCCTGCCTGGGTAATAAATGGGTGTGGGGGTGGCTTAATTATTATATAGAAGCGGGTGCTGGTATTCAGCAGGGCTTTTATGAGTATATACCCGAGTACCTTATGGTGGCGTCTGGCAGTTTTTATCTGGACTTTAATGTAGGCATTGGCTGGGGGGCTAATAAAAAGGGTGAGTTCAGCGGGCCCGTTATCTTAAGGTAAATGGCGGCTTTCAGGCTTTTTATGTGTTTATTGGCTTTATTAAGAAATTTTGATGGAAAAAGAGTATAATTATCAGCAGAAAGATTCTTATTGTTTTCCAGGGACAGAATAATTGAGAGAAAGGCAGTATGACCCCAAAAAAGTTTTATGATTGGCAAACCGCAGGTGGTACTGATGATGTTATGCGGTTGGTCGACTGTCTTGAACGAGCGGATATTTCGTGGTGTGCTATCGGGGGTATTGCCGTAAATCATTGGGCAAAGGAGCCTATGGTCACACAGGACGTTGATCTTGTAGTTGCAGCAGAATCAATTGAACAAGCCATAAAATTGCTGGGAAATGCTGGTTTCACGTCTCAAAAGTTTGCCTGGTCCATTAATTTCACAGGTCAGTCAAAAATCAGCATTCAATTGAGTACAGAAGATTTTTATAAAGAATTTCCAAAAAATTCAGTCCCGGCGGATATCCATGGGATCCTTATGCGGGTGGCTTCGTTAGAGGATACTCTTCGCGGAAAAAGTCTTGCATGGAGGGATAAAGAAAGGCGGCAAAGTAAAAAACTCAAAGATCTTGGGGATATTGCCCGTCTGGTTGAAAGCCACCCAATGTTATGGCTCAAGCTTGATAATGATTTACAGCAGCTTATTCAAAAGCCATCTTAAGCCGCCAAATCAACCTTTAGCAAATCCGTCCTGCCAGTGGTAGCCGGAAGCGAAATTACCACCGGGATAACGCATGGCGGTCATCGCTAATTTCCTCAAGGCACCAAGTACATCCTTGCGGCAGCCGTCGGCATCAGCATGAGCGCTGTCTGTTTATACAGCCTTATGCTTGCTGCAAGTCTGCTAAACCAAACTTTTAATATGAGCCTGGAATTGTTATTCTAAAAAAAACATAAATTCAAGCCGCTTTCAGGTGCTTTTTAGGTGCAACCACATTGCGCAGCTTTTCCAGAGCCTCCTCTTTAATTTGCCTTACACGCTCTTTGCTGAGACCAATAAGCTCCCCAACTTCGGTGAGGTTGAGTTGTTTGTTTGCGCCCAGCCCAAAAGTGAAGGTTAACACTTTCTTTTCTTTAGGGCTTAAATGAGTCATAGAGTCAGCAATGAATTTATAGAGGGATTGGTTTTCAACCTCTTTGTCCGGAGTATCAAAATGACCGCATATAATATTATCTAATAAAGAGGAAGTGGAATCTGCAAAAGACGGGGTATCCAGTGACAAATGCTTCTGATTCATGCTTACAAGATTTTCTGTAAATGTATCTGAATAACCCATGCTTACTGCAAGAGTGTCTGTATCTACCACCGGGCTATCGCTGCCAATTACCTGTTTAGTTTGGGGTGAATGCTTTATAATGCGCCGGATTTTAAGTTCGTTTGCCGCAGACAGACGAACCAGCCTGGCCTTTTCGAATATGGCCCTGGTCATGGCCTGCCGCACCCACCATACCGCGTAGGACATGAATTTTACACCCTTGCCGGGGTTGAACCTTTTGGCGCCCTCTATTAAACCTATGTTACCCTCATTTATTAGATCCTCAACCGGCAGCCCCTGGCCGCGGTACATAAAGGCCATTTTTATTACGAAGCGCAGGTTGGAGCATACCAACTTGTCAAAGGCACTTTTGCTGCCTTCCTTAATTTTTCTGATAAGGCGCTCTTCCTCATGGGTGTTAAGCAATGGGTAGCGGGATACTTCTTTTAAGTATTGCTTATAATTGCGCTGCTCTTCTGAATTGCTTAAAAAGTCTGAGAACATATAATCCCCTTATTACAAAAAATTTATGGCTGAATTCATTCACATGCTTAATAGCAAACCTTGTACCAGTTTTAAATCGGTCATTATAGACTGAAATAACGGATTTGGTAATTCAAGCGCTCTGTTATGAAAAGGCCAGTTCCAAACTAGGGGGAAGCAGTGTTCAAATATCATACAGTTGCTTAAACTGCATTCTAATAGGGGGAGGGGTAAATGGGGATTTTGATTCCTAATAATTTACCGGTATTAGTCCGCCACAGGCGGCTGTGGCGCGCTCACGTTTGCGGTTTAGTGCCTGGCACATTCCCGGTACTCCGTTAGAATGTAAGGCCCGCAAAGTGGAATTTACATTCTAATTAACTGATGGAGCATAAATGCTCATCAGACATTAGGTCCTAACTCAACGGAAGCTTCAGGGTGAGTCCAGGGCTTGAAGCAATAGGCGGGAGCACGGCCGGATACCGGCTTTACTTATCTGATTTTTTAAACAGCTCCAGAAACCGGGCTTCATATTTGGAGAATAGCTCCCACTTGTCCAGCTCCTTTTTAAGCACAGGAGCACGGGATATATCCTTTACTGCTTCAGCAAAAAGCTTTTCAATCTTCTCAAAAATAAATGCCGGTGTATCCTTACTAAGGCCTTCAGCGGTCTCCGGTAATATCTGAGGCAGATCGTCCTCTTCGCTGTTATCGCCGGCATTAGAGGTTACAGACGCTGACTGTGACTCCGCCTGCTGGTACATGGTCCCCATACGGCTGATAAGGTTTTCGATTTCGCTGGTGTCTACCTTAAAATTAAACATGCTCATATACAGGTTCATTATATCCAGGGAGGCACTGGGGTAGGGGAGAACTGAGGCATATGGGGGAATACCGGCCAGTATGCAGGCACCCTTAATGCCTTTTTTGCCCGCTAACTGGGGCAGCAGGCCCTCAGAACCGGTTAATATGCCTGAAGTCATGGGCTCTACCCCGTAAGTTAAAAACTCCTCGGCGAAACCCTGGTTGCTGCAGGAAAAGTAAAGACGACTGGGGGACTTAAATGACATGGGCAGGGGAGCGCTGGCCACGGTAAAAATGTGGGTGACTTTAAACTGGATAGCGGTTTTAAGAATCTCCTCTATCATAATTATGTTTTCCCGACCTTGCAGGCGTACGTCGCTTTCAAAGAAAATAATGCCGGGGTTCTCGCTGATAAAGAACTCGCTGCGTGGCAGGATGGGTGTCTGCATAACGCCGTTTTGCACGGGTACCATATCGGGTGATATAAGTGAGCTGGTGTCTAAACAGGAAAGAGGAACGGCCTTTAGCTGGTATTTAAGGTAATCGACGGCCATAATGCCCACGCTACCCTGGCCGGGCCAGGCGGCCAGGAGTATAGGAGGAGCCGAAAATTTAACAGGAAGGTTTTTACTCATAAGAAGAAATTAAAAGTTTTAATGACGTAAGGTTAAAATGTGA
>CAZRWX010000144.1:0-8879 GCA_964603925.1 uncultured Bifidobacteriales bacterium
AAACGGGATTTCTCCCTTGTAAACAACTGTGGAATTGGTCGAAATGACAAAATTGTGGCATCTGTAGTACCTGAGTAGTTACGATTTTTAATCAATTAAATCTGTGCGATCCAAGAGGCGGGCGGGTATCAAGATTTAATTCTGACTCCGGCCCTTCGACTAAGCCTGTCCTGATCCCGCTCATGCTGAGCGCCTGCTGGTTTACAAGCTGGCAGTCGAAGCAAGGGCTCAGGATGGGCCGGAGTGACTGACGCTGATACTGATCAAATCGGAGTAGCTGGGTGTGAAATTCTGAAAATTAAAAAGCCCATCCCGGCTGCTGCCAGAATGGGCTGAATATGTAATTATGACTTAGGACTGCATACCCGATACCAGATCGTTTACTACGGAAGGATCTGCTAATGTAGAAGTGTCGCCCAGACTGTCTGTTGCGCCTTCGGCAATTTTGCGCAGAATACGGCGCATAATTTTACCGGAGCGGGTTTTAGGCAGGCCAACTGCAAACTGAATTTTGTCAGGTGCAGCTATAGGACCAATTTGATTACGGACATGAGCTACAAGCTCTTTTTTAAGAGCGTCTGTGCCCTCAATGCCCTCAATCAGGGTGATGAAAGCATACAGGCCTTGGCCCTTGATATCATGGGGCATGGGAGCTACTGCAGCCTCGGCAACCTTTTCGTGGCTGACCAGGGCGCTCTCTACCTCAGCTGTACCAATGCGGTGGCCGGAAACGTTAACAACGTCGTCTACACGGCCCATGAGCCAGTAGTCGCCGGCTTCGTCTATGCGGCAGCCATCGCCTGTGAAATACAGATTTTTGTAGGTGGAAAAGTAGACGTCAATAAAACGCTTGTGATCGCCCCAAGTGGTGCGTAGAATTGCAGGCCAGGGCTTTTTGATGCAGAGCTTACCGCCCTCGTTGACGTCACACACAGTGTTGTCGTCACGGAGAATAACGGGTTCAACGCCAAAGAAAGGCTTGCTGGCACTGCCGGGTTTGATAGAATGGGCGCCAGGCAGTGGTGTGATCATGAAACCGCCTGTTTCTGTCTGCCACCAGGTGTCTACTATTGGGCATTTGCTCTTACCAATTTTTTCATAGTACCAGATCCACGCTTCGGGATTGATGGGCTCACCAACACTACCCAGGATACGCAGGGAGCTAAGGTCGTACTTCTCGGGCCACTGGTCGCCCAGACGGATAAGAGCACGGATAGCTGTAGGAGCTGTGTAAAAAATAGTGGCTTTGAACTTCTCCACAATGTGCCAGAAACGCCCGGCATCGGGGTATGTGGGGACGCCCTCGAACATGAGAGAAGTGGCGCCGTTAATGAGAGGGCCGTAAACGATGTAACTGTGACCAGTAACCCAGCCAATATCGGCTGTGCACCAGTATACGTCATTATCGTGAATGTCGAAAACATACTTATGGGTAAGTGAAGTATACAAAAGATAACCCGCTGTGCTGTGAACAACACCTTTGGGCTTGCCGGTGGAACCGGATGTATAGAGGATGAAAAGCGGGTCTTCGGCATTCATCTGCTCAGGAGCGCAATCAGCAGAAGCATTGGCCATTTCGTCCTGGTACCAGGTGTCCCTGCCCTCTACCATATTACAAGGCTCATCGTTACGTTTGTAAACTATGCAGCTTGTAATAGTGGGGGCATTCTCAAGAGCCTTGTCAGAAATATTCTTGAGAAGAACGCTTTTGCCTGAACGGGGTGATACATTGCATGTTACAAGTACTTTGCAGTCTGAATCCTGTATACGATCTCTTAAAGAGTCGGCACTGAAACCGCCAAAAACGATGGAGTGGATGGCGCCAATACGGGCACAACCAAGCATGGCAACAGCCAGCTGGGGGACCATGCCCATGTAAATGCAAACACGGTCGCCTTTGACGACGCCTTTGGATTTAAGAACGTTGGCGAACTTGCAGACCTCTGCATGAAGCTGCTTATAGGTGAGCTTGACTACGTCCTCTTCGGGCTCGCCCTGCCAGATAATGGCTGTTTTGTTTTCTGTGGGTGTGCCTAAATGCTTGTCCAGACAGTTGGCGGCAGCATTAAGCTCGCCGTCTGCGAACCAGGTGTGGTCAATTTTGCCGGCATCTGTCTGCCAGGTGTACTCACGGGCTTTGGTAGGCTCTTTTATCCATGAAAGTGTTTTGGCCTGCTCCAGCCAGAAGCCTTCTGGATCTTTTATAGAGCGTTTGTACATCTCCTCGTACTGCTCATTGGTTTTGATATGAGCACCTTTGGTAAGCTCTGCTGGAGGTGGAAAAGAGCGGTTTTCCACCATTAAAGATTTCATACTTTGACTCTGTGGTTCTGTGGACATTAATCCTCCTGAATTGTGTTGTGAATGATTTGCGCTAGTTAAAATTAATGGTTTATTGCATAAATAACCCTACATTTGGAGGCAAAGTATAATAACTATCCCGCTCTATGTCACAACCAATAAAGGGTCATTTTGTCTTACAATAATATATGAAATATCATCTTCTAATAAACCGATGGAGCGTGCCCCCCGCTCATCCTGAGCCCGCCCGCAGGCATCGGGCAATTTACCAGGTGTTAAGACCACCCTGCAAATTGTAAATATTTGTAAAGCCCTGAGCGGCCAGATAGGAAGCAGCAATACTGCTGCGCCTGCCGGTACGGCAATAAATTATGATGGGTTTATTTTTATAAGGAGTTAGCTCCCCCTGCCTGGCCTTCAGACTTTGTAAGGGTATGAGGATGGCTTCAGGTAAGTGCCTGGAATCATACTCCCCCTGAGTGCGTACATCAAGCAGCAAAGTATTGGAATCCAGCATTTGCCTTGCTATGGTGGCGGAAATATCTTTAAAAGCTGTCGCAGTGACGCCCGGCATGTTGCTATTATTACCCTGGGACCAGGCCGAATACATCCAGAAGCCCCCCGTAATAACAAGGACCATAATGACCATCTGTGTAGAACGTGATGAAAGTAATGCATTCATAATATTTAAGACTCCATTTTATGACATATGCTTATTTTAATTTAGTTGAAAATCCCAGATCTCTCCAGCAGGTAAAACCGCCCTCCAGACTTTGTATTTTTTTAAAACCATTGTGCTTAAGGATAAGGAAGGCCAGGTAGCTGCGCAGGCCCATTTGACAATATATAACGGTATCTTTTAAAGGATTCAGCGTTTTAAGACCTTGCCGGAGAGTGTCCAGTGGTATATTTATACAACCCTCTATGTTGCCGTATTTTTTAAGCTCTGTTTTGTCCCTGACATCTACTAACTGAATGGGTTTGTGGGATTTAAGGCTTTTATTCAGGCTGCTGGAGGTGATAAATTTTATGTGATTCTTTTTTACATTACCGCCCACAAAACCAGCTACAATTACCGGGTCTTTGGCCGGTGAAAACGGCGGAGCATAAGCAAGGTCCAGGTTGGGCAAGTCGTCAATTGTAAGCCCCGCGTAAATGGCGGTACTGAATACGTCAATGCGTTTATCCACACCACTTTGGCCGAATATCTGGGCCCCCAGAAGCTTACCGGATTTTTTATGGTAACTTACCTTAACAAGTTGCTCTGAGCCGCCGGGATAGTAGCCCGGGGAGGAGGGGGCATAAAAAATGAAGGACTGGGCGGCCTGACCATATTGGATTAGCTCCCGCTCATTCATGCCGGTGCGCGCCAGGCTGTAATCAAATACCTTTATAATAGCTGTGCCGTAGGCGCCTTTAAAAAGTTCCCTGCCCCCCGCGGCGTTAGCGCCCGCACAGCGCCCCGCCTTATTAGAGTGAGTGCCAAGAGGGAAATACCCCTGTAGCCCGGTTTGCAAATTTACAATGGAGGCACAGTCGCCGGCGGCGTAAATATGGGGCAAGGAGGTGTGCATTTTATCATTTACTATAAGAGCGCCGTTGCCAATAGCTTTGGCACCGCAGGATATAAGCAGGTTGGTATTAGGACGGATGCCCGCGCAAATCATAAGATATTCGGTTTTAAATTGCAGGCCGGTGGAAGTGGTAAAATGAGTTATGGCGCCGTTTTTAACCGATACCTCATTCATAAGGGTTGCCTCAATAAGTTTAAGGCCCTTTTCTTGAAGGACCTGAGCAGCATGGAAACTAAATTCCCAGTCCCATTGGGGCAGTATCTGGGGGCCAGCCTCTATCAGGGTGACGCTTTTACCCATTGCGGCCAGGTTTTCGGCAAGCTCAACACCTATGAGCCCCCCTCCCAGTACGGCAACATTGTTAGCGTCTTTGATACCGCCCTTTTTCATTACTTTGTCAAAATCCTCCAATGTACGAAGCGCTGACCAGTTGCCGGCCTCTTTCAACCCCTTAATTGGCGGTATAACGGTTTTAGCACCAGTAGCCAATATAAGCTTGTCATAGGAGTAAGTACCTTTGCTTGTCTGTATTTGCTTTTGGCGCGGCGTAATGCCTGTTACCTCTTCACCAAGATGAAGGTCAATATTAAAGCGGGTGGCAAAAGTTTGAGCCTGGGCCACCAGTAACTTTTTACGTTGTGAAATGACACCTGATACAGCATAGGGCAGACCGCAGGTAGCGTAGCTTATATCGCCGCCCTTTTCGAATAGAATAATGTCGCAATCTTCATTAATGCGCCTTGCTTTGGCCGCTGCAGAGGGACCGGCCGAGAGGCCGCCGATAATTATAATTCTTTTCTTTTTATTACTCATTCTGTTTAATCTTTGCTGTAAAAGCTGTTAAAAAATATATAATATTAGAATATACTAATATTCCTGATAATGTTTAAATAAAAAAGAAATTACATGCATGGCAAAACACAATCGATTTTTTGTTTGGATATTTGCTTTGCTTTTGCCATATGGTCTCCGTAATATATTATAATGTGAATATCGCTGATAAAGATTATTAAGCAGGAGTTTACCATGCATTTACCCCAAACAGCCGAATATGCCCTTAACGCAATTTCTCATATAGCCTCTTATACACCCCTGCAGTCTGTGCGAGCCAAAGATCTCTCGGTCATTACTCGTATCCCTTTGCCTTACTTATCCAAAGTGCTGCGGCGTTTAGTGTCTCAGGGCCTGTTGCAGGCCCAAAAAGGCCATGGCGGGGGTTTTGTTATTACCCGTGCTTTAGAACAGATTAATGTGGCTCAAATACTCAAAGCCGTAGATTATGACACTAATAATGAGGACTGTATTTTTGGCTGGGGCCAGTGCAGCACCGCAGCGCCATGCCCCCTTCACCCCTCCTGGTTCAAGGTTAAAAAAATGTTTCATAAATGGGCCGAGGAGACAACGCTGGCTCAAATTCGCAAAGAGGCTATAGAGACCGGAGTTGTATTACCCAGGCCTACAGCCCTTACAGCCCCTGCTGCATAAGTTCTAATTTTATATATCCCGGGCAATAAAAAAGGCCCCCGTGCTTATACGGGAGCCTCTGAAGTACACCGGTATTAAATAATTACCCGATAGGCGGGTATTGTTTGAGAACCTCTTTTGCTGCATCGATTTTTTCTTCCGGCAGGTCATAATTGTTTAATTCACCGGCCATATATTTGGAATAACCGGCTAAGTCCATTAGACCATGCCCGCTCAAGTTAAATAGAATGACCTTTTCCTTGCCTTCTTCTTTGGCTCTGAGGGCCTCGCGAACTGTGGCCGCCAGGGCGTGGCTGGTTTCGGGAGCTACAATATAGCCCTCTGTGCGTGCCCATTGAATAGCAGCCTCAAAACACTCCAGCTGGGGCATTGAGAGCTTTTCCATTAACCCCTGCTCTATGGCAGCACTGACCAGAGGCGCCATGCCATGATAACGCAGGCCACCGGCATGGATAGGATCGGGTACAAACTCATGCCCCAGTGTGTGCATGGCCAAAAGGGGCGTCATGCATGCAGTGTCGCCGTGATCGTAGCTGTATATCCCACGGGTGATAGTGGGGCAGGATTCAGGCTCTACAGGTATTATGCGGATATCGGCACCGGCAATTTTGTCGGCAACAAAGGGGAAGGCCAGACCCGCAAAGTTGCTGCCGCCGCCAACGCAGCCAATGACCACATCGGGTTTTTTAATGCCCAGCTTGGCAAGCTGCTTTTTAGCCTCCAGGCCGATAATGGTTTGATGCAGGAGCACGTGGTTGAGTACGCTGCCAAGTGAGTATTTTGTTTTGCCCGAAGGGTCGGTGACGGCAGCTTCCACAGCCTCTGAAATGGCCATACCCAGGCTCCCGGGGGTATTGGGGAACTGTTCCAGAAATTTACGCCCGGCGGCGGTCTCGGAACTGGGGCTGGCAACGCACTGGCCCCCCCAGGTCTCCATGAGAATTTTACGGAAGGGCTTTTGATCGAAGCTTATACGCACCATAAAAACTTTGCACTTAAGGCCCACCAGGGCGGTGGCAAAACTAAGCGCAGACCCCCACTGGCCGGCGCCTGTCTCGGTGGTTAAGGTCTCAGTTCCAAACTGCTTGTTGTACCAGGCTTGTGCTACAGCCGTATTGGGCTTATGGCTGCCGGCCGGGGATGTGCTCTCATCTTTGTAATAGATTTTGGCAGGGGTCCCCAGAGCTTTTTCCAGATGGACGGCGCGTTTAAGGGGTGCGGGCCGCCAACGGTATAATAGCTGCAGAACCTCGTCGGGGATATCCACCCACCTGTCCGGGCACATCTCCTGCTCAATGAGGTTCATAGGGAACACAGGGGCCAGGGCCTCGGGCCCAACAGGTTTGCCATCGGGGCCCAGAGGGGGAGGCATGGGGCTGGGTAAGTCGGCTGCCAGATTATACCATTGTTTGGGAATTTCGCTGTCATTGAGAAATACTTTTTCCATTTGTTTTGCTCCTGTTATTAGGTGTTTTATAGGACAGATTCTTTGCAAATGCCATTTAATAATAGATATGCTACAATAAAAAAAGGCAAAAGTCATTCGACTTTTGCCTTGATTGTCATTTTGTTTAGTATTTAACGAAGTGGATTGGGCTTTAATTAAGGCTATTGAGGTAATTTACGGCCCCTTGAGGGTCTGAACTGTAGCCGTCGGCACCAATTTTATTGGCAAATTCCTGGGTAAGAGGCGCTCCGCCTACAATAACTTTAGCCGTTGCATCAGCCTCTTTAACGGCCTTTACTGTGTTCTCCATATTAACCATGGTGGTGGTTAAAAGGGCACTTAAACCTACAACTGAGCCTGGGTGGGCTTTGGCTGCTTCGACAAACTTGGCAGTGGAAACATCTACGCCCATGTCTACTATTTCCCAGCCGGCACCTTTTACAACCATGGCAACAAGGTTTTTACCGATATCATGTAAATCGCCGGCTACAGTGCCAACAATAAAAACACCCTTGCGTTTAACCTCTCCGGAGGAGAAAAATGGCTCCAGGTGGGCCATGGCCAATGTCATGGCCTTGGCTGCCATAAGCAGCTCAGGCACAAAAACTTTGTTCTGACTGAATTTTTCGCCGATATTGTTCATACCAATCATGCAACCTGCAAGAATATCGCCGGGATCGACGCCATTTTTTAATGCTGCTGCGGTTATTTCGTCTGCCCCGTCCTGACCCTTAAGGTCGGGAGGGAAAGGGGAAGTTTTATTTATCTTTCCCTTTTCGATTAATATCGCGATCTGTTCTTTATAATTCTCCATTTTATTTCCTTTCGCTGTTGGTGATTGGGTGAAATTTTTTAATTATAAAACACTGCTATGTACCCCTTACGATTAGGGTTGGCTGAACTACATACTGGGAATGGCTCATGTCTTTGCCGGAAAGTTTGTCAGTGATAATGTCTACTGTAATACTGGCCATTTTAGCGCAATGAGGGTCTATGCTGGTAATGGGCGGTGTAAAGTACCTGGCAAGGTCTGTGTTGCCGTAGCTTATAATTTTAACCTCTTCGGGTATTTTAATGTTCCACTCCTTAAGACGCCCAATAATACGCATGGCGTCCAGGTCGTCGCAGCAGAAAATACCGCGAATATTCAGATGTTTGATATACTCTCTGGATAACGCCGCTACTTCCGGAAGTACCACCATATTATTGCTTTCGCCTGATTTATCGATAAAGTTCCTGTAATTTTGCTCCATGAAGTTTTCCAGCGAATTGCGCCCTGCCCATAAATGGTTTTTAACAAAACCGAATGTACCCTGTGATATGCCTGTGGTAAGGTAGCCCACAGCTCTTTTGACACCGAGATCGTAACTCTGGATAACATAAGTGAAGTATGAGCCACTCATGGTGTGATCCAGCAAAGTGATTACGGTGTCGCTGGCATTGCCGCGGCTGTAAAATTCAGCGGTTTTAGATTCGTTGAAGGTGGGGATAATGATGACAGCTTCATACCGGTCGTTAATTAATTGACCTGTCAGCCGGATCTCCTGCTCCCAGCTGTTATCGTCTACATAACTCTCTATATGGCGGCCCCGGCGCAGTGCAAAATTCCGAAGCTGAAAGATAAGGTCTTCTGTGTGGGCAGTGATGGAAGGTGTGATTACGCCCCATATTGGCTTTTTGGGACCAATGTCGCGTACAAAAGAGCCTTTGCCAGGCACCTTAATGATGTAGCCCTGGTCAGCCAGCATTTTAAGAACCAGTTTGGCTGTTTCCCGGGCGATATGATAACGTGACTGCAGCTCGTTTATAGAAGGCACGCGGCTGCCAGGCGAATACTGGCGGGCCAGAATAGCCTGCTTTAAATCATCAAAAAGCTCCTGATATATGGGCTTATGAGCGGATTTCCTGAATTTTAAACTGCTGTGCATTAATTTAGTCTTATTAAAACATCACATTACATCACATTATAATAATGCCAGATTGAATAGATTGCAAGTGATTTTTAAAATTTTATAAATCATTTAGTTTAGCAAACAAGTAGAGGCGCGATTAATCGCGCCTCTACTTGTTAG
>CAZRWX010000145.1:0-8835 GCA_964603925.1 uncultured Bifidobacteriales bacterium
TGAAGTCGTAAAAAGAGGTAGTATTCCCAGGTCTACTTAAAGATACGCTACCAAAATATTACGTTTGCTGCTTCCCAAATTTTTCTTAAATGCTATTTCCCGTTCAAGCCTAACTTTAACATTTCGCAACTGGCTTTTTAGAGATTCAGGTACTCCATTAATTAATTCCGGGCAAGTAGTATGGGAGGGTTATAAATTTTCATTTACAGCTTCCTTCCAGTCCCTATATCACGCTCAGGTCCAGGGCATAGAAAGTAGAATTTGTAGAGTGGCCCGGGCCTCTTTGGGTCCTGGTGACACAGCCATTGACGCAGGTACAAGTTTTGGTTTTATTACAGTAATTATGGGCCTTAGCGTACAGCCAGGGGGCAGGGTGTTAGGTTTTGAGTTATCCGATCCCATCCGCGATATTCTCAAAAAAAACATCTCTGACAATAACTTGGAAGATGTAGCCTTAATAATACCCAAAGGTGTTGGTGCTACTCCCCAGGGCTCCATAACCACTATTGACGACACAGTTTTTTCCAACGATATAAGCAAGGTTAAATTTTTAAAAATAGATGTTGATGGCGGTGATTTTGATGTGCTTAAAGGCGCAAAAAAAACAGTCGAAAAATTCCACCCGGTCATAGTTATAGAAATGTCTGAAAATGAGGAAGCAATTTACAATTTTCTGAAAGACGCAGGCTATACAGTTTTTATTGACCACAACAATCAGGCAATTACACCGGGTAAATGGCCTCCCAACTTATACGCAGCCGCTTCAAATATTAGTATACCTTCCAAAGGTTCTTTTTAATTGGGTGTAGCTCTTTAAATAAAAAAATATCGCGCAGAGACCCTGAGAAAAACTTTTTAGCCTTACTTTGACAGGCGCTTGCCTTCTAATTCACCCATATTTTACTATTTACACACTTATATCCTGATTTAACTGCTCTCTTTAACCAAATTCCGATTCCCCTATTCCACCGCTTCATATTTCCTGTATCCATAATCCCAGGAGTGACATATTTTTATCTCAGAGAATGTAATAACCTTTTCATTCAATAAAACACATTTATCTCGCGCTTACTCATCAAATGGGGCCGCTGTCTTTGACACCTTCCCGCCCCCAGGATAAGGTGGATGCACAAAATTTAAGCTGACAGCTTAATCTCCATTATTTACTCCCGGGTTCCTGATTAGTTATTTCAGTTCCACCAGATACGTCTGTACCTTCCAGGCTCCCAGCTCCGCTGTAAAAGTTTTACCGCTAATTTTAATCTTAATGTTGGGACTCTTAATCGGCTTTTCATCTAAATCCGCCAGACACACTGACTCCAGTTTTTTGTAGAAACTAATTTTGCAGGCGGCCTTATTCTCTGAACAGTTGTACAATCGAGGACGAGGACGAAGGACGAAGGACGAGGACGATTATTTACACACAACTCGTGTCGACCGAGGATCTCTCACACGGAGCAAAACCCAGGCGAGAGCCGCAAAACTGAACATCAGGGTGATAACAAAAACTGGTTTGTGACCATATAAACCAAATAACTTACCCGCCAATATTGGACCCGGAATAACGGCTGCTCCAAGCATAGTGTTTCCAAGAGCAATATGAGCCAAACGGTTTGGATGAGGACAAGTCTCAATAAGCATGTTGATATGGGATATAAAACTGCTGCCCATACATATACCAGCGCCAAAATATACCAGAATGCAGCTGATACTGCCCCTGGAGAACAGCATTAATGTGACTGTGAGAACCTGAGCCATCAGGCCAATGACAATGCCCAGCCTGTGGCCAAAATGGTCACCCAGACGCCCCAAACTCAGATTGGTCAGGGCTGTACCCACAGTCATGGCAGCGCCATATGAAACCAGTTGACCTTTGACTATATTGCCCCCTGCCTCGGAACTGTAATACACCGCAATCAGAGGAAGAATACAAAAACCCATAGACCCCAGTATACGGCTGAATATAAACTCCCGGAAATTACTATCCCCAATACTCTGGCGGAAACGGCTTAACAGATCTTGTAACCCCTCCGGAGCTTTATCAATATCAACATCCGATGATGGCTCCCGCACAAAGGTAAATATGGTAATGGATAATACCTGAATAGCGGCCGCTGCCATATACAGATAGATAAAGCTGTGACGGCCTGGATAATGGCTTAACACCCAGCCGGCCAGCAACCCTGCCGCTGTACCAAAAAATGCTGAAGAGAAAAAGCTTACACCAAGAACTGTGCCCCGGCATTTTTCCGGGAAAATACTGGAAAGCCACGCCCACCATACGGAAAGGATAAGGCCCATGGAAAAAACAGACATGGCATAAGCCATTAGTATCAGCCAGCGGCAAAGAACGGGACCGGTCCATGGCTCTAAAAACACGAAGAAGCCTATCAGACAAAAGGCGGGAATAATACACAAATAATGCCATAGCAATATGGGTTTCTTAAGAGATTTAAAACGGGAAAAAAACCAGGCTCCCACAAACTGAGGCAGAAACAAAAAAGCAGCATCTATGGAGGCCAGGGAGGATATAAAACCCGGAGACGCGCCCATATCCCGCAATAGCACAACAAGGACAGTGGCAGGAGCCACCAGGGATACCTGAAACCCCCAAAAACTCTCCCCCATAGCATTACAAATAAAATTATGACGTAAATTAGAATCCACCCTACAACCTTTTTTGTCCAGCAATTTAGACATTATCATAAGAAAAACATATAACTTTGTATTACCTTCACCACTCACCACTTCCCACTTCCCACTTTTCACTTTTCACTTTTCACTTCCCACTTTTCACTCACCACCCACAAACAAACCCACAAACGCACTCAAAACTCACCACTTTTCATTTCTCACTCAATACTCAACCTGCAAGAGCACCCCAACGGTAGTAACGCCCCCCTGTTCCCCTAAGGGGCTGTTCCCCATCGTCCCTCGTCCTCGTCCTCGTCCTCGTCCTCGAATCCAAGTTTAATAAGGCCGGGTAAAAGTCAACAAGGTTTAACTTGATTTTATTTCCAGATTCACATGGTTAGTACACAATCGAGGACGAGGACGAAGGACGAAGGACGAGGACGATTATTTATACTTTATGGTGACACCCGATTATAAGAAGGCGCGTAAGATGACATTACTAAAATAACGTATTTACATGGCCAGTTCATGAACTGGCCATGTAAATTCATAATTACCTCCCCCCTTCGTGGCGTAACCTTAGAGCTTGGAAAGAGCATTTATTAAACCCATTTCTTTTTCCACTTTGAGTATTCCGTTAATCTTAATCCATAACGGGCTATACTGCCCTCATGCAGGCTTCTCAATTCATTCTCGATAATTTCCATAACCTTTGACTTATCCGAATTTGGGATGCTCTTATCAATAAAATTTACAATCCAACCGGGAGCGTTTTTTTTATGAATTTCGTTTTTAATTATGTCCGAGACTGCTTTTTTAATTTGTAAGCGAAATTTTACCCTGAGAGGATCTGGCTGGCCTAATGATTGTTGGATGGCAGAATATCTCGCACATGACCTCTGGTATGCCCATATAAAAACATCCCGTAAATACTCCACCCGATTTAATTCATAAACAGCTATGGTCCCGTTTATATAATCCCGTTGCGGCACATCAACAAAAGAAAGAGGACATAAGTTTAATTTTACCAGAGGGATATTGGCCGCTAACCGGGAAACCCTTTTGTTTACATCCTCAAAAGGCTGCAGATATGGGATATGAACCATAATAAAGAAGGCCTGTTCAAAAGGGTCCTTAATTTGATCAGCTTTTTTTAACAGCAATTGAAAATGCTCTTCAATAGATTGAGGAATTCCCAAAGGCAGGAATATGGTTCCCGTAATGGCTACAGCTCTTGACCGAACACGGCCGCAAGCGCCAGGGTCGGAAAGTAGATTATCAGAAAGTAGAGCATGAAGGTTACATATGGTATAAGTGTTGAAGCCTATTTCCTCAGCCTGGTCTGCTATCATTTCAATGGCGCCTTTATGGTTTAAGATCATTTGTGTGTCCCTGGCCTCTTTACCTTCCGCGTTCTCACCAATTTGAATAAGACGTTCAGTTTCCAACAAAGAATAGGTATTCCCTTCCAGTCGGCTGGAATTCCATGACAGATCAATTAACAGCCTGTCCAGTAGCTGTCGTAAATAGGTACCGGCCGGTTGTTTGGATACACCCACCTGGCCCATATGCCATAATTCATCCCTGATGGGCTTATTCAAATATTGGGTGGAATTTGGCACATAATCCTCTAAAAATGAAAATTGATAACCAACAGGGGTTCTTGAGGTAACAGGCCTGGTTATCAATTTAAAAATCTCAATGCCTGTTTTAGATAGAGGGATTTGTTCTGCGGATGAATTAAGATTTTGCTTCTGCTCTTTTTGAGGTGAAATTGTTGAAGATATTTTATATCGGGTCCCCCTTCGTAGACCAATAGATTCAATTCTTTTCTCGCCTGCCAACCACGCTAACCTTCTTTGTAATGTCCTGCGCGGCATTCGTTTGGGCAATTTCCCCATAATTTCGTCTATGGATAAAGGAGCTGTACATCCTTTTATGGTATCTTCAATTTGCCTGTAATCTTCTTTAGTAAGTTTTTTTGGCATAATGGCCCCTTATTTGGCGCAATTGTTAAAATATACTTTATGCGCCATATAACCTTAAAATATATTAAATTATCAAAATAAAGCACTTTATTTGGCGCATTCATTAGAAATCAATGGATTTGCGCCATAAAAACACCCCAACCGCAGTTAATAAATCACCCGAACAGTGCTCACCCTTACCCGCGCCATACTTCGATATGCTGCTAGAGTTTTTACGCCTCCCTTGGGGAGTTCCTTTTTCCGTTGCTTCATATACCCCGTTTTTCATCACACCCGCCTTCAGCCATCGCCGCTTGTATTCCACGATCCAGTATAATTGGTATACCTATAGGCCGTTCCCCTCCCTGTGGCTTGGGTATGTATACCCGTTTTGCTGGGGGAGGACTGTACCTTTTCTTATGTATCTTATCCAGTTCTGGCAAAAGAAGCCAGGATAGATTGTCTTTTACCTGGTCTACAGACTTACTATCGATCCCGCTGGAGCTGTTTCTCGGTATATTATCTATACACTTCCTTACTCGCTCCACCGTGACCTGATGCATAAGACAGGTGAATTTCGCTTAATTTAATCTTTATTTCTTCGAACACTAAGTCGCGAGAGAGACAAAACGATAGTAGTATAATAATTGCGAACTTTAACCAGATCAACGTAATTTTTTATCTATAAAGTCTCTAATCACATCTGCCACCTTATGAGCTGCAGTCTCCCCATGTTCCACATCTGTCCTTACCAGGGTTTTTGTGAGACCAAGACTAAAATTTCTCACAGGGTCGGCAAAGCCCGCTGTGCCGCCAAAACCCGAATGCCCAAATTCATTATCCGAGCCGTCGGCATCGCCATTCTCATGGCCCCCAACCATATAGCCCAGACCTTTGTGTAATTTATCTCCGAGTACTTCATCCTTCTCATAAACCTGCACTGCACGGGCGTTATCTATACACTCCCGGGATAGTATACGCACACCGTCCAATGCACCACCATTGGCTAACATGGCATAAAGCCTGGCAATAGACCTGGCATTCATTATACCACCACCAGCTGGTATTACGCCCCTGCGGAAACCGGGCTGATTAGCCACCCTGGCGGAAGTAACCTGTGGGGGAATTGCCTTCAAGTATAAGCTTGAGGGGACGAACATATTGGTGCTAACGCTGCCCATTTTAATGCTAGCCACCCTGTGTTCTACATCATCGGGGATACCAAGATATGCATCCTTTATACCTAATGGTTTACAAAGGTCTTCTTTCCAGAAAATATCCATTGGTTTACGGCTTACACGGTGTATTACCTCACCTATTATCCAGCCGAAGCTCCAGGCGTGATATCCTGTTTTAGTACCGGGCCCCCAGAGAGGCGTCATACCGACAATTTCCTGGCACATGGCATCCCAGTCACTCATCATTTGTGGTGTTACATTACTGGGTAACTGCGGGATACCAGCAGTATGAGTCAACGCTTGACGGATAGTAATAGAACCTTTACCATTAGCGGCGAACTCCGGCCAGTAACAGGCGATGGGGGTATCATAATCCACCTGCCCCTTGTCGGCGAGAATGTGCAGGCAGGTAACCGTAAAACCTTTTGTAGTAGAAAATGCCGTAAATAATGTATCACCGTCTACACGCTTACTACTCCTTACGTCAGACACGCCTGACCAGGCATCCACTGCCAGTTTGCCATTAATATAAGCCGCTACCTGCAAACCAGCTTCGGCACCAGACTTTATAATATTATCAATAACTGCTTGAACTCTTTGGTTAAGAACTTTATTTATCACTTTAGAGATTCACTTCCATTAATAGTTAGTATCTGTCCAAAATAGACAAACACTCAGCACTCACCCAAGCATAAGGGTACCTTATCGCCTGTAGATATGCAGTTAATGGCCCATCTACAGGTGATTGAAAATTAATTTACAGGAAAGGCTTGTAACTGTCCGCCTTTTAACCAGGTAATAGAGTATTTTTCACCAGTTGAGGCAGTGAACTCACCATCAAGACCCTCCTTACTAACCTGTAGATCTAATTTATCCATCCCACCAGACTGGGGGGCAGCAATCAGCACAATGCGGCCGTCATCCGCTTTACCGCCAAACCTGATTGGAATAGTAGGCGTATAAGCAACTGAAACCTCATAATAGGGGCCTTGGCGTAACTTAAAACCGCCCTCAAAACCAAGCACGCTGGTGAGAAGAATATTATTGGGGTTAGGGCTCAAACCAATGACAAATTTAAGCCAGAACAGGGAAACACTATCGGGTTCAGGTACTTCAATATTCAGATTAGCGCTTACAGTATCACCGGGATAAAAAACTGAATCGGGACCGGGACCATGTATGGAAAAGCTGATTTTTTCTCCGCTTTCACGCACCTGCCGTAAATCGAACCGTATGCTGTAATTTTTACCCCAGTTGGCGGCAAAGAAAACCTGCCGCTTAAACACAGTGGAAAATGCTACACCCGGTTCGGCAAGCTGGCCGCTAACATATTTATAGGAGTCAAAAATATTTGAGTCCGCTTTTGCCCCCCCTAATACTATACTGTCATTGTCGGCATCAGACTGCCACTCATTGGATAAAGTGTCCACGCCGCTGGTAATAAGGTATTGAATAAAGTATGATTCATTGTCAGCTCTTTTATTAAAAGCGCCGTCCGGCCCTGGGCCATCCAGAGTTATATGGTGCTTGCGCATACCATTTTGGGGAGGGAAAATAATCTCGTTACGGCGTAAATCCGGAATACCGTTGGTGTCACTGTCTTCAACCTTTACTATAAGGCGCAAGTCGGTATCCTCAAAAACTACCAGAGTACGGGCTGTAAGTATGATCTCATTATCTTTAATGGTATCAACAGCCTTACTATCCCATAATACATCCAGCGTATCCAGGGTATGTATAACACCAAACCGCCGCTCCCTGTAGGCAATAGCCAGACCGTCAGCAGTATCAGAAAAGTCCCATATTGTGGTGTCCATAAAAAGCGGCTCTGCGGAGACTTTGCCCAACCACGGGTTACTCTGCTGAAGGGCGCTGTCAACGTCCTCAATTTGAGGATCCTGCTCCATTTTGTCTACCTGCTGCCACTCAGAGGAGCCATCCAGCGCCCGTTGAGCAAGGCAGGTGAGGGTTTGTATGGTATTGGGAAAATCCTGTGCACCGGCGGTTTTATCATCTTCGCTGGTAAAACACCCGGTTAATAACGCCCAGGCAAAGCTCACAAGTAATAGTACATGCTGTTTCATTTATCAATCCTGGATTTGGGATAATACACCATGGTAAACTGCATAACGTCCTGGGGATTAGTGTCCGCTTTTACAAGTTCTATAACCTCCCGGCGGAACTGCTCAATTTTGTCTTTAATATGTTCCCTGGTTTGGGAACTGACCGTAAGTATAGCTGTACTTATGTGCCTTTGCTCCTGTGGTACATTAAACAGAGCCTCCCCCGCCTGCTGAATCCAGTCCCGGTTCATATTTTTAACAGGAAGTTTGAGTGTGGAAGGCGGCTCCAGAAAATTGAAGACTACAATATATTTACCATCTGCCTCCTGCTTGACAAGACCCCAGTCGCAAAGATCCCGCACATACTTTTTAACTTTGCCCGCAGTCAGAGGCGGGTTTAAAAAAGAGGACAAAGCCTCATAGTCACCAGCAAAACCGGCTGCCTCTATGGCAGCGACTACCAGAGCGTAATTAGTGTCCTCGTAATACCTTGTCTGCCCGGGGTTAAGGCGCACAAAATTGCTGTGGTTACGGCGGTTAAGGATTTCTTTATATAGTGACTGGCGGACATCGGCCCTACGCGTTTGGCCAAAATTAACCAGCAATTCAAAAAACTCTGCCTCCAGAGGTTTGAGTTCGAAAATATCCACAGACTTTTTTAGAACTTTGCTGCTGAGGCGGCGTTTGCCTTTTATTATGTCCAGCAACAGTCCGGGGTTTTTGACCCCGGCAAAGGCGGAAAATTTGCGATAAGTAAATGATGGCTCGCTAGATTTCTTAGCATCAAAGGCCTCTTTTAGAAAGAGACGAAAATCGTCGTATTGATAAATATCCATAGTTTACACGTTATTTATAAATATATCGCATTCCTGAGTAAAATCAATGATTTGTGTAATAAAAGATAACAAATATTAACTTACCCCAAATCATGCAAACGGAAATTACCAGTAATAATAACTATTTTTATCAATTAAGCAGGTTTTTACATTAAAT
>CAZRWX010000146.1:0-2190 GCA_964603925.1 uncultured Bifidobacteriales bacterium
TTATGGAGAAGTCTGAGGGTATCGAGCCAGCAGAGGGCAAAGGCATCCGCACCCAGCTCGAGGGTATTTTAGAGGCTTACAAAGAAGAGAAGGGTTTCAAGTTCGACACAGATTTATCCGCTGACGATCTCAAAATAATCTGCGACAAGTACAAAGTATGTGTCAAAAAGGTCCTGGGTAAAGATTTCCCGGACGACGCTTACAAACAGCTTTGGGGCGGTGTTACCGCTGTATTCAAAAGCTGGAATGGCAAACGCGCTATTTCCTACCGCCGCATAGAGAGTATACCCGACGATTGGGGCACAGCGGTTAATGTTCAAGCCATGGTTTTTGGTAACATGGGCGATACTTCCGCCACCGGTGTTGCTTTTACACGTAACCCCGCCACTGGTGAGAACAAATTTTTCGGCGAGTGGCTGGTCAATGCCCAGGGCGAGGATGTAGTTGCAGGCACCCGTACACCCAACCCGGTTAACGAGTCCACCAAAACCGAGCAGAACGCGCACATGGAGTCTCTGGAAACAGCCATGCCCGCTATCTACAAACAGCTCCACGCTATCCAGAACAAGCTGGAGAGGCACTATCACGACATGCAGGATCTGGAGTTTACCATTCAAGAAGGCAAACTTTATCTTCTGCAAACGCGTACTGGCAAACGCACAGGCACAGCCGCTCTCAACATGGCCATGGACATGCTTAAAGAAAGGCTCATCAATCAGTCCACAGCCGTTATGCGTCTTAAGCCCGCTCAGCTCGACGAGCTCCTCCATCCCATTGTAGACCAAGCTGCTGAAAAGAAGGCCAAACCCATTGCTAAAGGCCTGCCCGCAGGTCCTGGCGGTGCCAGGGGTCACATTGTGTTTACGGCTGACGAGGCTGTTAAGGTAAACAAAACCGGCAAGGACGTTATCCTTGTCCGCGAAGAAACTAATCCTGAAGATGTTGAAGGTATGCGTGCCTCCATGGGTATTCTTACCGCCCGCGGCGGTATGACCAGCCACGCAGCACTGGTTGCCAGGGGTTGGGGTAAATGCTGTATCGTAGGCGCTGGCGAAATCAAAGTCGACGTGGCTGCCAAAGTCATGAAGGTTGGCGGCAAAACCTACAAACAAGGCGACCTCATCACTCTCAACGGTACTAAGGGTTATGTTTACGAGGGTATGCTGGACATGATAGACGCCACCGAGAACCCCAGGTTCCAGGCGTTCATGACCATGGCAGACAAGTTCCGCACCATGGGTGTTCGCACCAACGGCGAAACATCCGAGGATGCCAAACTGGCTCGTGAGTTTGGCGCTGAGGGTATCGGCCTCTTCCGCACAGAGCATATGTTCTACGGCACGGGTTCAGAAAAGCCCCTGTTCGCTCTTCGCAAAATGATTTTAAGCAGCACTCAAGCAGAGCGCGTTAAAAATCTCAAAGAGCTGTCCGTCTATGTCAAAAAGGACATTAAGGACACTCTGGCTGTTATGGAAGGCCTTCATGTTACCATCCGTCTTCTCGACCCCCCTCTCCATGAGTTCGTACCTCAGGAAAAGGGCATGCAGCAGCAGTTGGCCAAGAGCCTTGGTATCACGGTTGCCGACATTGTCAAACGCGGCGAAGAGCTCCATGAGCTCAACCCCATGATGGGTCATCGCGGTGTTCGTCTGGGTATTACTTATCCTGAAGTTACCGAGATGCAGGTTCGCGCCATTTTTGAGGCAGCGGCCGATCTTCTCAAAGCCAAGAAAAAGGTCTATCCGGAGATCATGATCCCCGTTACCTGCGATGTCAATGAGCTCAAATCTCAAAAGGTCATCATTGACAGGGTTTATAAAGAGGTTCTCAAAAAGTCCGGTCTCAAAAAGATCGAGCACCTGGTTGGTACCATGATAGAGATTCCCAGAGCAGCACTCTTAGCCGACAAAATGGCTGAGGTTGCCGACTTCTTCTCTTTTGGTACTAACGACCTTACCCAGATGACTTACGGTTTCAGCCGTGATGACATTGGCGGGTTCCTGAATGACTATCTGGAGCAGAAAATCTTAGCCGCTGACCCATTCCAAACTATAGATCAGGAGGGTGTTGGCCAGCTTATTAAGATTGCGGTTACCCGCGGCCGCTCAACCAAACCCAAACTTAAAATTGGTATCTGTGGTGAGCAGGGTGGTGACCCGGCATCTGTAGATTTCTGTTACAGACAGGGCC
>CAZRWX010000146.1:2290-8809 GCA_964603925.1 uncultured Bifidobacteriales bacterium
TGTGGTGAGCAGGGTGGTGACCCGGCATCTGTAGATTTCTGTTACAGACAGGGCCTCAACTATGTTAGCTGCTCACCTTACCGCGTGCCTATCGCACGCTTGGCAGCAGCCCAGTCAGCTATTGCTGATAAAGCTAAATCAGCTAAAAAGCCCATTAAAAAGAAAAAATAACAGACTTTAACAGACTTTAACAGACTTTATCTAAAATTTAAGCCCGGTTCCGCGTTTTGCGGAGCCGGGTTTTTTTTATTGCTAAAATGTGATATAATAAGAAAAATGAATAGAAAAGTTCTCATAAAAGTATCAATATCACTGCTTATGGTTTTGTCCCTGAGCGGCTGTACCGGCAAAAGGCTTTCCAAAAAGTATTCTGGCCTTAATAATTCAATACAGTTTCAGGCCCCCACCCGCTATTACCCCTTCGGTTTTAAAGAATGGAACGACCCCAACTATCAGGGTCTGCTGGCCATAATAAATAACCAGGTTATTTTTGATGGCCCCCCCGATGCCAAAAATAAACCCTGGATGGACACCCGCATCGGCCCCACAGAAATACCCATGGAGGAGATAATAAAAGTAACCGTCCCCAATAAAGAGGTAATGGGCAAAAAGCTTATAATCCTACAAGCTAAAAAGAAGAAATACTTCTTCATCAACGATTACGCGGATATCTTTAAAGCCTACGTAGACAGGAACCTGGAGCCCCCGACCGTCAACTGATCTACTTGTAAGGCCAGTTCATGAACTGGCCCTACCAGTAGATAAGGTAGCCGCAGTCGCCTCTATCCTGGCCTTCTGGCTCTCCATCTCCCTGATAAAGGCGTTATCCCCAAGGGAGCCTCTTACATTCTGGAAGTCATCCCCAGCAGAACCGTCTATCCCATAGGCTACATGGGAGTTCACATCAAAATCCCGGGAGGCGTCTGTGATTACCATATCAATTATTTTAATAGACGCTGACTTCCAGGATTGGATAAAGCTCTTCCAGGTTTCAGTATTTTCTGGATCCATAGGATACCCAAAAACCTCTTGGAAATTGGCCAGGCACCAGTTCCATTCATCAGCCTCATACAAGTCATGTATATTTTTAAAACCTGCGTGCAGAGCGCTTAAGGTGTTCACACTACCTGCCTTAACTTTATCGATAAGAGCCTGCAGCCTGGAAGCGGGACATAGCAGGCCGCATACATCCACCCACTTACCCGGTATGTTCTCACCCTGCGGGAGAGTCTTAAGCTCCTTCTTGAGGTCTGATATACTACTTGATCCAATGCGGCTTAAAATTACATCCCCGAAATATTTGTGCAGTGCTTGAGTATAATTTTTGGCCCCCCTGCGAATCATGGCCCTTTTAATATGAATGCCCTTATAAATAACTGAATCACCCGTACTACCCGGCTGAGCCTTTAAGTCTGACAGGATCTGCCCGCCCAGAATAAGCTTTTGAGCCGTAAAAGGCGACAAGGCCCTGAAGTTAATAATATCCATACCCCCAGAGCCCGCACGGCGATCCCGCTGGGGCCACTTGGCAATATCCCGCTGTACGCCGGAGGCTAAAAGATTATGACCCGGTACCAAAAATGATTTACCGCTGTCTTCCATCACCAGGGAAAAGGGGAGATCCCTGGTATCAAAATGCGCTGTATGTTTGCCCATGATGGCTGAGAAAGCCCCCACCGCGCTGGGCAAGAAAAGGTAGGATGATGACCCTGTTTTACACCCCCGCTCCAGAATGCCCTGATGAAGAGGCCCCAGCTTGTAGGCGTGGTTGGACTGATTAGTACCGCTGCCGGCATTAAAAAAGGATACATAAACAGCAATTAACAGCGTGGAGCGGTGATGGGTAACGGAATAGGGCCCGGCAAACACAGACACAGCCTCAGAGTGATAGCCCTCTGAGTTGGACAGGAAAATGGAATTCTCCGCGGAAAACTGTTTGCCCAGCCTTACGCCCTCCCCCACCAGGCAGCCCGAAAGCATAACGCCCTCACACACCCGGGCGCCCTGCTGGATAATAAAATCCCGGGCGATAACATCGTCCCGAACTAGAGTAGGAGATGATGGCGACGAACACACAGTGCCGTTTTTAAGAGAGGTAATACCGTGTATACGTGCGCCTGGCCCCACAACTACATCTACCAGGCTGCGACTGGAAGTTATGCTGGCACCACTGCCGACTGATGCCCGCTGGCTCCTGGCGCTATTGGCATAATCGTGGGCCATGGCATCCAGCTTATCAATCAAGGCCTTGTCGTGACGGTACATGAGCCCAAGGTAAGCTGCCTGGGCACCTGTTTGAGCCGTGATGGGAAGCCGCCTGCCACCCCCCTCGTTCAGGGCGCTGATCATGTGCCCATTGCCAAAAGTGCTGGTACCTGTGCAGGTGATAGAGCCCACATCTTCAATTAAAACCCCATCGCCAATATTAAGCCCGAACAAAATACCATGGACATTATTAATTACACAACCGGAGCCTATGTTGACATCCCGAAGACACGCATGGCGTATGCCAGCCACCCGGGAAACACCATCGGGACCATTAAGTGCCCCCTCCAGAGCATTTAAATTAACACACCCTTCAAAACGGGTATTAATAACAGCCTGAGGAGTAAAGCCCTCAGCCGCCCGGACATTGTCCCAGGAAACCGCCTGACAACCATTAATTTTTAAAACCTGAATTTGCTCTTTTGTAAGAGGGGAGTAAATAGTATCTGCCATAATTGTGTCCCGGATTTATTTGTAACTGGTTCTTGTTTAAAATATAGTTGTTATCGCCATCGCCCCTTCGACTACCTGTTTGCCTGCAAACAGGTAGTCGAAGGGGCGATGCCTTAAAGTAAATCTATTTTGAACAGAATCTAAACAGCCTTTTTCCATAATAGCAAATTCCCGCTGTAATTAACCGGTTTGATGCCGCACTCACGTCTGAGTCCCGCAGGCTTGCAGATCTTCTCAGAAACTTCACTGCTATAAACCAGATAACCTAACCCAGAATATTGGCTATGAGGAAGTCTGCTGTATTGTCAAAACCCATTATCTGGGGGCGTTTTAACTACAAAACGGCCATAATTTGGCTATATTTATTATTAAATAAATGACAGTATTACAACGGCAGGTCAAATAGAATATGTCTCACGATAACAAAAGCGCAGCAAAATATGTAGAAATGCACCTTATAGATTTTCAAATCAAACGAGCGCAAATTTTCCTCAAAGAAACAAGTTTCAGCATTGATGAAATAGCCAGGAATGTTGGTTATAACAATTCTTACTTCTTCAATCAGGATTTTGAGCGCTATTGCGGTATGAGTCCAGAGCTTTGGCGCAAGGCTATAGCCAGTTCTCGCACGCCCGTCCATATGGCACCCTAATAGGGTCCATTTTATCTTTTATTGATCCTCCAAATTCCTTGATATATATTAAGCCTTTGATAAAAAGGTCGTAACTACTCATTTATCCAAATAAAAGAGTGCCCAAATGTGTCATTTCGAACATTTCATTAAGTTGTTCTTTAGTGAGAAATCCTGTTTACAATTTCACGAGACTTCTCCTGTAACTGCGACAATGGAAGTCTTCAAAAGGCATGAAGCACAAGCCTTTAACACCTGAGTAGTTATAAAAGGTTCTATGTCAGATTCTGCCCTTATAGTAAAATCCCTGGCTCCCCGTATTTCAGGGAGAGTTTATGGCGATATTATTACCCGTAATCTCTATGCCACCGATGCTTCCATGTTCCGCATGGTGCCTGCGGCAGTAATTGAGCCCAGCTCAGAAAACGATGTCCGTGAAGTTTTACTCTTTGCCAAAGAGAATCATATACCTGTGGCCGCCCGGGGCGCGGGTAGCGGTCTGGCAGGTGAGAGCCTCACTCGTGGTTTAATATTGGATTTCTCAGTTAATATGAAAAGCTTCCTGGGTTTTTCCACAGATACCGGGTTTTTCAAAGCCCAGCCTGGTCTTGTGCACGGCCTTTTAAACCAGGAGCTGGCAAAACATAACCGGGTATTTGGCCCCGACCCCGCCACCAGCAACCGCTGCACTATTGGGGGCATGATTGCCAACAACTCCACCGGCGCCCACTCCCTGCGTTACGGCATGACGTGCCAGTGGGTGCAGTCACTAAAAATAATGCTCGATGACGGCACCACGGCGCTTTTAAAAGAGTACGATATGGGCGGCCCGGAATACAAAGCTATCACCCGGGCCCCCACCAGGGAGGCTGAGCTCTACAAACAACTTGTGCCACTGCTTAAACAAAACCAAGCCTTAATTGAGGAGAAATGGCCCAACACACCCCGTAATCGCCATGGCTACCTGCTAAAAGATACGCTCACCGGCAACACCATAAACCTGGCAAAACTCTTTTGCGCCAGCGAGGGCACTCTGGGCATACTACTGGAAGCCGAAATGGGGACATCCCCCCTGCCAGCGACCACCGGCCTTATAGCCTTTACCTTTGCCGACCGCCTGAGTGCGGCTAAAGCTGTCCCGGATCTTTTGACTCTGGACCCGGCAGCAGTAGAGGTCATAGACCACCACTGCATGAGTATGGCGCGGACACAAAAAGCATACAGTGATATATTTAATGAGGATGACAATACTGTACTCCTGGTAGAGTTTGACGGCGCATCCAGCGTGATCATAGAAGATAAAATCAACACAGCCCAGGCAAATCTTGCGGCCTCATCTCTGCCCCTGTTACGCTCCATCCCCTGCAATACTAAGGCTATGAAGTCAACAGTATGGGACATGCGCAAACTGATAGCGGGCATGATTAACCGGGTGCCCGGCAAATACCAGCCTGTGCCCCTGGTAGAGGATGTATGCGTCAATCCCGAAAACCTGGCAGAATATTTTACCGGCATTGAGACCATATTTCAAAAACGCGGTATAGATTTTTTATGCTTTGGCCACGCCGGCTCCGGCACAGTACACATACGCCCCTTCTTAAGCTTAAAGGACCAGGAGACATACACCTGGCTGCCCCAAATGTGCGAAGACGTATACACACTCACCCACAAGCTTAAAGGCACCATAAGCGGTGAGCACGGCGACGGCCTGTTGCGCGCCCCCTTTATTAAAAAACAGTATGGGGAACTGTTCGATGTATTTAAGCAGATTAAACATGCCTTTGACCCCAATGGAATACTTAATCCCGATAAAAAAACCGGCTGTACGGGCTTTACCTCCTGGCAGAAGGACATACGCTTTGGCAACAGCTACAACCCCCGGAGCCTGGATACAAAACTGGTCTGGGACAAAGACCGCCTCTTAAACCTGGTGGAGGCCTGTAACGGCTGTGGCGTGTGCCGCTCTACAATAGGCGACAAAGACATGTGCCCGGTTTTCCGTGCCTTTGGCACAGAGGCCGCCAGCACCCGGGCCAAAGCCAACCTCATGCGTAATTTCCTCACCGGCGATATTGATGAAGCCGATATGAAAGAAATCCGCTCCTTTGCCGACTACTGCATAAACTGTAAAATGTGCAGCGTGGACTGCCCCGGAGGTGTGGACGCCTCGGAGCTCATGCTGGAACTCAAGGCCCAAACCACAGCCCAAGGTGCCCAGAGCCGTTCAGCCAAAGCCATTTGCATGATCGAGGCGGTATTACAAGCAGCCTCCCATATACCAGCACTTACAAACGCTGTTTCCAATCTTTCTATCACTCGTAAAATTACCGAGACCTTAACAGGCATAAGCGCCAAACGCCGTCCCCCCCGCCTGAGCTCGGAACCTTTTTTAATAAACACCACCGCGGGACAAACAGTCCGGGGCACACTCTCAAACACTGGTGCAAAGCATAAACCCCGGGTTGCATATTTTGTAGACATGTTCGCTAATCTCATTAACCCCGCCATCGCCAATAATTTTATAAGTATCCTGGAGCATTGCGGGGTGGAGGTAGTAGTACCTGAACAAAAGGGCAGCGGCATACTGCCCCTGAACTATGGGGAAGTAAACAAAGCCAGGACCATTGCCAGCTATAATGTGGATAAGCTATACCCCCTGGCACAAGCAGGTTACACCATAGTGAGTACAGAGCCCACCGCCGCCCTTATGCTGCGCCGGGAATACCTGTTGCTGGATAAGGGAGAGCGTTTTAAAAAGGTGGCAGATACAACCATGGACGCAGTAAGTTTTCTTCTGGACCTGTTAAACAAAGGCCTCATCAAAACGGGCTTTAAAAACATTCCCCTTACTCTGGGCTACCACACCCCCTGCCATATAAAAACAGTGGGCACATTTCAGGCCGCCCTGGACCTATTATCTCCAATACCCGGTCTTAACATTGTACCCATCAATAAGGGCTGCTGCGGTATTGCGGGCACTTACGGCATGCAGACAAAAGGCTACGACGCCAGCATGCGCATAGGCGCCGGTTTGTTTGAGGCGCTGAGTAACCCGGAGATACACGCCGGTCTCACAGACTGCAGCACCTGCCGCCTGCAAATGGAGCACGGCGTACCGCAGAAAAAGACCATTCACCCCGTAGAGGTACTGGGGGCCGCCATGGGGCTGG
>CAZRWX010000147.1:0-4222 GCA_964603925.1 uncultured Bifidobacteriales bacterium
AATGATTGTAAATAATTTATAATTCATAGTATAGACTCAATTTGAGCAATATATTCACTCAGTAATTCTTTATGACAGAATTAACAGGATGGACTGGATTTGAATCCTGTAAACCTTATCTGATATAATTAGTTCATCTGTTTTCAATTCCTGGTTACATTAAAGTTATTTTATCCTGTTAAATCCTGTTAATCCTGTCAAAAAATCTCCTCAATTATAATTAAATAACCCCTACACCCTGTTGCTGGCTCCTTGGGTCTTGTGGAGCGGGTGGTGCCGGCGCTTTGCCATCCATAATATTCATAATGTCGTCTATGCGCCCAACATGGGCCTGATAGCTGGCAGCGGTAGCGTCCTCCTGAATTATAGCCTCCAGAACAGCTTTGGCCTCCTGGTATTTACGTTCTTTGGTCAGCTGCATAGCGCGGGCCAGGGCGGCCTTTGCCTTTTCACTGGGCTTAGGCGGCGGCTTTTGCTGGCCGTCCTGCTGTTGCTGCTGTTGTTGCTCCTGGCGCTGAAGCAGCTCTTTGATACGCGCCTGCACTACTTCGATATTTTGTTTGGCATTTTTATTGTCGGGGTTTATGTCCAGACTCTTCTTGTAATTGGCCATGGCGCTGCGGTAGTGCTGTATGCCCTGCTGGTCGCCATTTTGTACAGCAAATTCCCCTTTGCGGAAATAGGCATTGCCGCTATTGTAATAGGCGGATGCCGCTATCTGCGCGTTATCACCTGTGAGGGCCAGTTTAAAAGACTCAATGGCTTTGTCATACTTTTTCTTTTTGTATTCGGCATTGCCTATATTGTGGGATAGCGCCTGGGATTCAGGGTGGTCGAGTTTTGCCTCCATAAAATTTTGCAGGGCAAGGTCGTAGTCTTCAGCTTTGTATGCGCTTTCGCCTTTTTTGATACTGGTAGACTTAAGCCCCAGCCATTTTGATATTCGTGACCAAATACCAATTTTAGAGGCACCCTCTCCTTCTTCCAGGTTATCGAGAAGGTCGGGCATTTGTTCGTCATCGATATAATTATTGGTAGTATCCGGTGTTTGGTTGCCGCTCAGGGTGCCTATGGCACCCTGAGCGCCCGCTCCCGTATAAGCGTTAAGTACTGTAATAATCATGATGGCAATAAGGTATTTCATCATCTAAAACGCCCCTTCCACTCTTTAGACACCTTGCGGCGGTCAGATAACAGCATCTCGAAAATTAGAAACACGATGGCAACAGCCAGGGGGATTTGAAAACGTTCTTCATACTGGGTGAACCGTTCCCCCTCCAGTTCCCGTTTTTCCATTTGACTAATTTCGTCAACCACCTGGTCAAGCTCAAAGCGCCCGGGGGCAGCATGGAAGTATTTACCCTCTGTTGCCAGGGCCACCTTCTGCAGAGTAAGTTCATCCAGATGAGTGGATACTACATTGCCATTATTGTCTTTTTTATAGTTTACATTGCCGTATTCATCCTTGACGGGGATAGGAACACCGCTTGTAGCCCCAATACCTACGGTGTAAATTATTACGCCCTGTTTAGCAGCTTCTTCGGCCCATTCCTGGGCCTTTTTGCTGTGATCCTCACCATCGGTAAGGAGGATCATAACCCGGTATTTGCGCTCTTTGGGGTCGAAGGCGCTGAGAGCGGTCTCTATGGCCGAACCAAGATTTGTACCGGGTGTCTGGATTAAGCCAGGGCCCAGCACATCCAGAAAAATTTTGGCCGCACTGTAGTCCAGGGTAAGGGGGCATTGCAGAAAGGCCTCGCCGGCAAAGGCAACCAGGCCGATGCGGTCACCGGCCAGACGATCCATAAAGTTGGAGATCTCTTTTTTAGCCTTGATAAGGCGGTTGGGTTTGATATCCTCGGCATACATGGAAAGGGAGACATCTATGGCTATAACAACATCCAGACCTTTACGTTTCATCAGTTCCATTTTGGTGCCATACTGAGGGCGGGTAAGAGCAATGGTCCCAAAAAGGAAGACCAGAAGCAGGCAGAGTGCCTTGATGACCTGCCTGCCACGGGATATGCGATCCATAAGACGGCTGAGCATCTCCACCTGGGCGAAGCGCCGCAGCGCCTTGCGCTTACTGTTAAAAGCATATAGGTAGAACCCAGCCAGTACAGGCAGTATAAAAAGAAGCCAAAAGAAATGTGGAGCGCCAAATTTCATGGTATCTTCATAAACCTCGTATTGGCTAAGATTATCTCCATGACCAGCAGTGCCAGTGCCAGGAATACAATATTGGAAAACAGCTCATAATACCTGGTAAAACTGCTGCTCTCAATTTCGGTTTTTTCCAGGGCGTCTATTTTTTCATAAATGGTCTTAAGGGCTTTAGGGTTCTGGGCCCGGAAATAGCCGGCTCCGGTACTGGCCGCTATCTGTTTTAAGGACTTTTCATCTATTTTGGTAGGGACTGAAATAATACGCTTGCCGAAAAGCGGGTCGTCAATTTCCATAGGCTGGTCACCGCTTTTGCCTACACCTATAGTGTAAATTTTAATACCCAGGGCCTTGGCTGCTTTAGCTGCCGTTATGGGGTCAACCTCGCCGGAGTTGTTCTCACCGTCTGTTAAAAGGATGATTATCTTGCTCCTGGCTTTTGAATCTCTAAGCCTGTTTAAGGAATTAAGGATAGCAGTCCCAATGGCTGTACCGTCCTGCACCATATTAAAGTCAACGCGTTTTAGGAACTGAACCAGGATACCGTAATCCAGAGTGAGAGGGCACTGGGTAAAACTTTTAGCGGCGAATACTACCAGACCAATACGGTCGGTCTTCCTTCCCAGTACAAATTCTTCTATGACATTTTTGGCCACATGTAAGCGGTGCTTTGGTTTAAAATCCATGGTTTTCATGCTGGTGGAAATATCCAGAGCCAGTATAATATCAACGCCATGGGTGGTAATTTCCTCGATAGACTCACCCTTTTGTGGACGAGCAAGGGCTATGATAAAAAGTGCGATAGCAATAAGACGTAGTAAAAGCAGGCTGTGACGAGCTTTTACCGCCCAGGTGGAAGTAATTTTACGGGCAATTTTTAAACTGGGAAACCTGATGCTGGCCTTGCGGTTGCGGGCATAACGCAGCTGAATAAGTACAACTACTGGTATTACAGCCAGCAACAGCAGGTATTGGGGGTTTTGAAAATGGGGAAGGGTCATGATGATTGCCCCACTTTATCGCCGGTTTTGGCAGAGCCGCTTTCATCCTGGGTAAGAGCGGGCTTGGTTTGTTCGATAAATTCTTTGATTACATTAAAGGTATTGTCAGCCTGAGAAACATCAATAGTAAAGGACGCGAACTTAACAGGGTCGGTAATAGTGCAGAAGGCCTGCAATGACTCGCGCTGGGCCAGGGTGATCTTAATCGACAGAAGTTTTTCCAGGAATTCCTCAGTTGTAGACTCCAGGGCGTCAATTTGATATCTGCGCGTAATGTAGCGGCGTACTATTTCAGATAGTGCGAAACAATATTCCTTAACAAAGCCCTTAGCCGGCAGGTTCCGGGATTTTAAGGAATACAGAGCGTCCCTGGCTTCTTCATATGGCGGTGGGGGCGGGGGGGGGTTAACTTTACCTTTGTCCATATAATATACAAACCACAATGCACCCCCTGCCAGGAGTATAAGAATGACTATAATGATCCATAAAGTATATGAGCCCCCCGGGCGGAAGTTAATCAGCCCGGTGATATCGGCAATATCCTTAACCGTTTCGGGTGAGGAGCGCTCTACATTGATGATTATGGGCTCTGTATAAGTGGAAAGTTTTGCCGTGTCGCCCAGGGGTGTATATTCTACAACCTGGGGGGGGATGGTGTAGGGGCCAACGGTAAAAGTTGAGATAAGGAGTGTCCATGTCCGGCGCATATTGCTGCCGGCCTTCTCAGGCTCCCCCTGGTTAAACTCCTTAACCTCAAAGCTGCCCAGATTACCCAGCACAGAGGGCAACTCAACCACGCCCTCTCCCGGGTAGGTTACCTCTATTTTGTAGGTGATTTTGTCCCCGACCGTTATCTCTGATTTGTCTACTGAAGAATTGACCTCCAGAGTTCCCTCAGAAGCTGAGGTAGGACAAACATTTAATTGAATTATAAGAAGAAATAAAAACAGAAATAGTAAGCGGTAGTTAAAAACACCAGCTGTCATCCCGAGCGGAGTTCTATCTGTCATCCCGAGCGGAGTTCTATCTGTCATCCCGAGCGGAGTTCTATCTGTCAT
>CAZRWX010000147.1:4322-8794 GCA_964603925.1 uncultured Bifidobacteriales bacterium
CCCGAGCGGAGTCGAGGGACGACAGCCGCAATAATAATTTTCAATATATTTAAATCTGGTTTTTAGCTGCCTTTTGGGGCTGTATTTGCTCTCCCTCGACTCCGCTCGGGATGACAAATTTAATTTAGCCCCTTTACCGTTGAAAGGTTCACATTGACACCCAAAAGCTGCCAGGTTTCTAATGAACGTAGGAAAAATCATGGGGACTGATTACCACTCACACTGCTGAAAAACTTAACCCTGTCTGAGCGAAGAAGGTTTTGTACATACTCCTGATACTTTTCCATGTGCTTTTCCTGTGCCCAGTCCTGTTGAATTTTAGGAATAAGCTGCTCAAAAGTTTTTAGAGAATCCTCCCCCTTATTGTAACGGGCTTTTTTAGCCTCGAAATAATATTTAAGGTCATTCTGAGATGGTGGTTCAAGTTTGATTTCTTCTTTTAAATTTTCCTGAGCAAGTATTTGATTACGGAAAAAGTCCACTTTCTTAAGAACATCGGGCCTGTTGGCCATGCCCTTGCGGATTGCTGACTCCGCAATCAGGATTTGGGCTACATATTGAGATGCCAGTTGATTTAACTCCAGAGGGGAATCCGGCAATTTGCCAACAGCCTGCTCCATCTCGTTTATGGTTATCTGGCGGTCGTCTATCTGGGCTACTACTTTAGAACCATCGTGGGCCGATTTGCCGGGTTCAGGTGCCAGATCGGTAAGTGATGAAAGGGCATGCTTGGCGTCTGTGCGGCGCCCGGTGAGCTCCAGACATTGGACAATTTTTTTGCCCAGTTGATTATTAAAGGTATGTGAAGGATAAAGGGCTTTTAGAATTGTGTATTTGGCCAGAGCGGCTTTAGGCTGTTTAAGGTTATCCAGATAAATATTGCCGGCCTGGTAAAGTACCTTGGGAATATCGTCAGAGACAATTACCGGTGACTCCAGATATTGTTCATACATTTTAATGGCCTCTTCAAACAGCTCACGCTGGTAGAGGGCTGTAGCCGCTGCCCGATACTGGCTGCTGGACCAACTGAACCGGGAACCTGATTGTTGACAGGAACTGATAAATAGTAAAAGGGTTAATAACAGCACCGCTATTGGTATTTTAAAACCATGATTTTTTACTAAATCCAAAATTCCAAATTCGAAATTCCAAACCACCGCAGCCGGAGGCAAGTTTGAAGGAGCAACGCGACGCCCTAATTCAAAATCCAAAATCGGAAATCCAAAACTATCTAATTTTGACATATTATCTTTGTAATAATTTTTACTTTTCATAAGTATTTCTTCAACCCGTTATCCTGGCTGCCCGTTTTTTAAAGAAATGAATAAGCGGGTTTATTGTCTCATCGTAGTCTTTTTTAATAAGGATCTCCACATAGTCCATGTCCAGTTTACGAAACAGTCGCTGAAGGCGGCCGCCCTCTTTTTTTGCGGCTTTCTCAAAATCCTGACGGAACCCGGGGTCACCGGTATCTATTAGTAATACCTCTCCTGTTTCGGCGTCTTCCAGCTCTATAAAACCAACATTAGGCAGGGACTTTTCTCTTGGATCTAAAACTGTAATTGCCACACAGTCGTGGCGGCGGTTAAGGAGCTTGATGGGTGTCTCGAACTCGCCGGTATCATAATCTGATATAAGGAACACCACAGAGCGTCTGGTTAATATTTTATTGAGGTACTCCAGAGCCAGGGCCATATTGGTACCGCGCTCTTCGGGTTTAAAATACAAGAGCTCGCGGATAACGCGCAGTACGTGTTTACGGCCTTTTTGCGGGGGAATAAATAATTCCACTTTGGAAGTGAATATAAGCAGGCCCACACGGTCATTATTGTTGATTGCCGAAAAGGCTAATAGAGCGCTGATAGTGGCCATGACCTCACCTTTCATCTCCTTCTGGCTGCCGAAGTCACCGGAGGAACTGGCATCTACAACCAGCATAACGGTAAGCTCACGCTCTTCTACAAATTTCTTAGTAAAGGGAATACCTGTGCGGGCGGTTACATTCCAGTCTATACTGCGGATGTCGTCGCCGGGCATGTACTCCCTGACCTCGGAGAACTCCATGCCCTTGCCTTTAAAAGCCGATGTATAAGCTCCAGAGACCACAGTATTAACCACACTGCGTGTTTTTATCTCTATCTGCTTAACCTTTTTAAGGACTTCTTTAGGTATCACTTGTGCAAACCGGGTAAATCATGATAAATCCAAAATTCAAAATTCTAAACCCCAAATTCCAAACAATGGCGCGAAGCTGAGCTGTAATTTATTGAAATTGCTTCGCGGTCGGAAAATCCAAAAATTCAAAACCCGGTTTCCAGAATCCTCTGAAGTGGAACTTGAATGTAAGCAACTTGAAACGATTACATTGTTATGTTTTGAGTTTAGAATTTTGAATTTCTGCATTTATTGTTTGGTTTTTGGGATTTTGAATTTTCCTAAGGTACTTCCACTCCATCAAAAATTTTCTGTACTATATTCTCAGCCCGTATTTCCTCGGCTTCGGCTTCGTAGCTGAGCAGTATCCTGTGGCGCAGTACGTCCATGCCGATGTATTTGATGTCCTCTGGAGTGACATAGCCACGGCCCTTTATAAAAGCGTGGGCCTTGGATGCCTGGGCCAGGTATATGCTGGCCCGGGGGCTGGCGCCATATTCGATAAGGCCGGCTATATCTTTAATGCCGGCGCCAAGTGGGTCGCGGGTGGCGCTTACAATGTTTACAATATATTCTTTGATTTTATCATCTATGTAAATTTCTCTAACTACTTTGCGGGCGGCCAGTATATCGTCCCCTGTGGCCATACTTTTTGGATAAGTAAGCCCCGGACCGGTTACGCTGTCGATAATGGACTTTTCTTCTTCTTTATTGGGGTAGGTGATTACAACCTTGAGCATGAAACGGTCTATCTGGGCCTCTGGCAGGGGGTAGGTGCCCTCCTGCTCTATGGGGTTTTGTGATGCCAGCACCAGAAAAAGTTCCGGGAGTTTGAACGTCTCGTCCCCGATGGTGACCTGCTTTTCCTGCATGGCCTCCAGGAGTGCGGACTGTACCTTGGAGGGCGCCCGGTTGATTTCGTCAGCCAGGATAAGGTTGGAAAAAACAGGACCCTTTTTAACCTTGAACTCCCCGGACTTGGGGTTGAAGATAAGGGTACCGATAAGATCGGCAGGGAGCAGATCTGGTGTAAACTGTATGCGGCTGAAGGCTGTGTTAACAGCCGCTGCCATGGCCTTAATAGCAGTAGTTTTGGCAAGGCCGGGCACACCCTCCAGTAATATGTGGCCGTCTGCTAAAAGGCCGATGATGAGCTTCTCCACCATGTTTTTTTGCCCCACAATGGTTTGGCTAATGCCCTCAACTACCTTCTGCAGGGTGGGTGCATGCTGGTTTACCTTTTCGGTAATGGCTTGAATGTCTACGTTACTCATGGTTTTCATCCTCTCTGATATTCAAACAGGTTTTAATATTTTTAATGGTATTGGCCAGCTCATGAGCGACCTTTTGGCCGCCCCCAAAGTTGGCCAGCTCAAAATCGTTTTTTAACAGCTGCCACTGGGTTTTGTGCTCTTCGCTGTATTTAGTCAGGTAAGAGTCTATAAGAGCGTCTGTGCTTGCGAGTTGCGTGCCCGGCAGCCGGGAACGCAGATATTTGACACACACCTTTTCGGCCTCCTGCAGGAGCTGCCTGGAATCTGCTACCTGGATACGGGACTTAAGGTCTTTAACCTCTTCTTCAAAGGATAGTGTTTGACCTGCCGATGGTTTAGAACCCTGTTTAAACCTTTTAACAGCAAAATAAACACCCGCCATTAAGGCTGATACCGCTAACAGGCCCAGTATAAGCTTAAAGGTAATGGTTTGTGAAATGGGTGTAATAGCGGGCAACACGGTAATGAGACTGGGGCTGATGTATACATATTCGCGCTCCTGACTGGCGGCGGAAAAATAAGGCAGCCTGGCTGACTGAGCCTTAGCTGAGCCTGAAGTCAGGGCTTTAAGATTAAAAATAAACAAGGAACTGTTTTTGAGTATTACGCCGCTGGCTTTTTGTACAGCTATCTTTTTATGCTGAGTGCTGGCACCAGTTTTTTTGAGACCGGAAAATGAGAGACTCTCCGGTGCTAAGACCGTTACCGGAATTTTGGGGTTTTCCCACTCAACGGTGATGATATAGCTGAGAGTGTCGCCGGCATGGGGGGCCTCTACAGTAAAATGGGAAGACCCTGAAATATTAACCAGCTCCAACTGGCCGGCTGGCAGAGGTGTGGAATCTTGAGCGGGAGAGAACGGGCCCTGAGCAACCGCGTGGCTCAGCAGCGCGATACAAATAAAGAAGATTATAAAACTGGTATTAAAATGCCTCATTTAATCAAAAATCTGTGAAATTGTTAACCACCCTTATTGGAAAATTCCCCGAATAATGTCTGATGAGCATTCTCACAAAGTTGGGATATGCTCCATCAGTTTATTAG
>CAZRWX010000148.1:0-8754 GCA_964603925.1 uncultured Bifidobacteriales bacterium
AATCAACTGAGAAACAATTAAAACGAAATTTGTACATAATACCTTATATTTGTAGAATAATGCTAAATTTAAGTCCAGTATGTAATTGATTTGTTTTTTAATGTGCAGAATCAAAAACCACCCCATGAGGTCCTAAATGAGCCAACCCAATATCAGTAAAACGCTAATGCTTCTAACTTTGTTTGTACCCGTAATTTTATGGGCTAACAATGTAAACACAGGCGGGCAAAAGGGTATCGTCAGGGCTCTTACTGTAGAAACCCATGGCGTTGGCGGTATAAACACAGGCATTGGCCTCAAATACGACCTGGACATGTATTATGCCAAAGGCCCCTCCGGTACTGCTTCGGGTGTTCAAAACACATTGAATAACAACACCTACGAAGAAATCGATCTTTCCCAGCTTGGTTCGGGTGTGCTATTCTTCTCATATGGTTTAGCCAATTTCTGGGATTTTTCCCTGGATCTTCCTGTTTATCATGACAAAACCGGTTGGGGTCCCGACCACACAGCCTTTGGTAATCTGGAGTTAACCTCAAAACTGAGGTACCCTTTCAAGCAGGAGGAGCAGTTCATAAACCAGGCATATTTTCTTAAAGTTGTAATTCCAACCGGTGCCAAAGGCAGCGGCTATTTCCCACGTCATGCCTATTATATTAAAGATCTTCCTTCTCCAGAAAAGGACCGTTATACCTCTGGTGATTTCGTAATTATTCCGCAAATGATCTGGTCAGCTTATTTAGATCGTCTCAACAGCTATAAAATACCCATCAGGCTTCACGCTAATTTTGGCGGTGCCATACACTCTACCGGTGCAATCATAGCGGCTTTTGCGGGTGAGTTTGACATTAATAAAAATTTTACACTTTTCCTGGAGCTAAGCGGTGAATCCAGGGTTTCATATTACCTTTCCAGTTTCTCTTTTCAATCCTTCGATGATGATGTTTTCATATTAACACCTGGTATCAAGTACAAAGCTAAAAATGGTCTGCATACCACACTGGGTTTTGATATTGGTTTAGCAGATGACGATGTTCGTTCAGAATGGCTTCAAAGAGGTTACAGGTTTTCCACAAAAGGCACACCCCAATTCGGCGTTAACCTTACTGTAGGCTGGTCGGGTCTTGCCAAAATGCTTGACAGCGATAAAGACGGCGTACCCAATGAGTTTGACAAATGCCCTCATGAGGCCGAGGATATTGATAAGTTCCAGGACAAGGATGGCTGCCCGGACATTGATAACGATAAGGACGGGGTTCTGGACGCCATAGACAAGTGCCCCAATACTTTTACCGAAGTTCAAGGCTGTCCTGTTGTAGATGTAGATAACGATGGTATAAAAAATAAAGACGACAACTGCCCGGAAAAGGCAGAAGATATGGACGGTTTTGAAGACACCGACGGCTGTCCAGATGAGGACAACGATAAAGACAAAATTTTTGACCAGGTAGACAAATGCCCGCAAAAGGCTGAGGACGAAGACGGTTTTGAGGACGAAGACGGCTGTCCGGATTTAGATAATGATGGTGATGGTTTTCTGGATACTGAAGATCAATGCCCCAATAATAAAGGTATTGTAGAAAAGAAGGGCTGCCCCAAAGCCGATGAAATCAAGCGCGGCAAACCCATGCTGCTTAAAGTTTCCTTCCAGACTAGCAAAGCAGTTTTAAATACAAACTCCTTCACTATACTCGATCAGGTCATAGAGTCGCTCAACGAGTGGAAGGAAATCAAACTGGAAATTCAAGGCTACACAGATAATGTAGGCGGTTTTGAAACCAACAAACGTCTTTCTCAAGACAGGGCGGAGTCCGTTAAGCAATATATGGTTTCAAAGGGTATTTCTTCAGACCGGCTTAATGCCATAGGCTACGGCCCGGAGAGCCCCATTGCGGACAATAAAACAGCCGAGGGCCGTGAACGCAACAGGCGGGTAGAGCTTAAACGTATAGATTAAGTCTGTAAGCCTGCTATTTATCTCTTTCTTGCAAAGCCCGGTTTTTAACCGGGCTTTTTTGATTTGTGACTTTAATATTGATTATAACCCAGTTTACATCATATAATCTATCAAATGAGTTATAAAAAAAGCCTTTCCCGCCGTTTTGCCTTAAACGCCACCCTAGTTCTCACCTTAATTTTAGCTCTCAGTTCACTTTTTATCTTCCAGCAATACAGCAAACTGTTCAAAGACCATCAGCACCGCGAACAAGCCATGCTGGTATCTGCAGCTGAAAATAAAGGCATGCTTCTAACTAATTTGGTCAGCAAAATATCCCCTGAAGCGGTACTTGGGTTGGACTTATATGCGCTCAAGCTATATGCTACCGAAGTGCTGCGTGATAAAGAAGTTACATCTGTCGAAATTTATGATAAAAACGGCAATGCTCTGCTTCGTGAGCAGAAAAGCCAACTGCTGGAGGATTCCCGTTTTTTTGAACAGGAAATTCGAACAGATCCAGAAAAGATGGGGGTAAATTTGCTTGCTGGAAGAGTTAAAATAGGGCACTCAACCAGGGAACTTAAAAAAGCAGAAAAAGAAGCCGCCACCCGCCAGGCTCTGGTTACCAGAAGGCTGATAATAGCTGTAATAGTGCTTACAATTATGGTAAATGTACTTATTTCATTAGTGCTTACATTTGTATTGCGCCGCACAGTGATAAGCCCCATAGCAGACATATCAAAAAGAATGAGCGCTGTTGCTCAGGGCGATTACGCACATTCAGTCGCCATTGACACAGATGACGAAATTGGGGCATTAGCTCAGAGCTTTGAAGTGATGCGCATAACTATCCGTACATACATTGATAATTTGGAACAAATTGTTAAGGACCGAACTAAACAATTAAGAGATACGCAAAAGGAGCTTCTGGAAAAAGCCCACAGGGCGGGAATGGCTGATGTAGCCACTGGCACTATTCATAATGTTGGCAACATTTTAAACAGTATTACAGCCACGCTTCATTCTATCACTCAAATGCAGGCCAGCTCGCCGATTGCAGATTACACCAAAGGCGTAAGTTTGCTAAAACAAAATATGGAGAACCTGACCCAATTTATGCAAACAGGTTCCAAGGGTCCTGCCCTAATGCAGTATTTCCTTAAACTTGATGAAGCCTTTAACAAATATGAAAACGAGCTTAAAAAAGACACTCACAGGCTGGAGGACAAAGTCCAGAATATTGCCGATGTTATTGCCGCTCAACAGAATTACGCGTCAAGCACGGCCTTTATTCAAGAGGTAGATATCCACAATGTGGTTAAGGATGCCCTTATAATGCAAAGCGCTTCCATGGAAAAATATCACATTAATATTATCAAAAATTACAAGCCTATTCCAAAACTTTTTCTTCAAAAAACCAAGTTAATACACGTTCTCATAAATCTTTTTAAAAATGCCAGGGAGGCTCTTCTAGACATTTCTGAAAACGAACGAGCAATTACTATCAGTTCATCTTTCGATGATAATATTCTTGTCTTAACTGTCAGCGATAATGGTACAGGTATTTCAGCGGACAATCTTAGTAACATCTTTAAACATGGTTTTACAACCAAACCCAAAGGCCATGGCTTTGGTTTGCACAGCTCAGCCAACTACCTCACAGAAATGGGTGGTAAGTTAAGTGTTGAAAGCTCTGGTCTGGGTCAGGGGGCTACATTTATTATAGAGCTACCCTTAAACCGGGAAGAGGTAAATGGATATGGATAATGCTGCAAAAAGAATTTTACTTGTTGATGATAATATTGATATACACGAAGACTTCAGAAAGGTATTGGGTCCCGGTGGGTCAATAAGTAAAGATGATAAAACCCTGGAGTTGGAGAATTTTTTGTTTGAGGATAGCGGTGAATCAAATAAACAGCCAACTGTAGCCCGCACCGCTTACGAGATTGATGATGCTCTTCAAGGAGAAGAGGCTATAAAAATGGTAGAGACTGCCGAAAAGGAGGGAAGACAGTATTCCCTTATATTTATGGATGTCCGCATGCCTCCGGGCATTGATGGTATCCAGACAATTCAGCGGATCTGGAAGAATTTCCCCAATATTGAGGTCGTCATTTGCACAGCCTATTCCGATTATTCCTGGGACGAAATTATAAAAAAACTAGGTGAAACCGATCATCTTCTGTTTATGAAAAAACCCTTTGATGCGGTATCCGTGAAGCAAATAGCGCTGGCGCTTACAAAAAAATGGGACTTAGGCAGAAAGAACGCCGCATATACTAAAGACCTTGAGTTTGAGGTTAAAAAGCGGACCACTCAGCTTGAATCCATGGTAAAACACCTAAAGGTACTTAAGGAAAAAGCAGATGAAGCAGTGGTAGCAAAAAGTTCGTTTTTATCTACAATGAGCCACGAAATCCGCACCCCTCTTAATGGCATTATGGGCATGACAGATCTGCTCCTTGACACCGAACTTAATGATGAACAGCTTGATTTTACCAGTACTATAAAGAGCTCGGGTAATATACTTCTGGCGCTGGTTAATGATATCCTGGACTACAGTAAAATGGAAGCCGGGAAATTAAGTCTGGAAAATATCGAATTTAACCTTCGCACCTGCGTTGAGGGTATCGTCGATCTTCTCTCGATTAAGGCTTTTGATAAAGGTCTGGAGATGGCCAGTCTTATTTATACTGGCGTCCCCATAATATTGCGAGGCGACCCGGAAAGGCTGCGGCAAATATTACTGAATCTAATTGGCAATGCAATTAAGTTCACCCAAAAAGGTATGATATCGGTATCAGTTGACACAGAGGATTCAAGTCATCAGGGGCCGCCCGCAGCTTTAAAATCAAATAAAGCCATGCTGCAATTCGAGGTTACCGATACAGGCATCGGTATATCCGCTGCCACCATTAAAAAGCTGTTTGACAGCTTTTCTCAAGCTGATACATCAACCTCCCGTAAATTCGGGGGTACGGGCCTGGGCCTGGCCATATGCAAAAGAATATGTCATCTAATGGGAGGCAGTATTGGTGTAGACAGCAAGGAGGGCGAAGGCAGTACTTTCTGGTGTAAAATTCCCTTTGAGATTATATCAGAAGAAGATCATTCTTTTTTAGAAACTGCCAACAGCCTGGAGGGTCATAAAGTGCTGGTTCTTTCCAACAGCGCCATCTCAAGGAAGGTGCTCTCACTGTATATACAATACTGGGGCGGTAAGTGTAAAGAGGTTACAAATGATGAACAGGCAATTAATGAACTGCAGGCTAACCAGGAGGGTCTTAGTAAATACAACATAATGCTGGTAGATTACCAAAACGAAACATCAGAGCATTATATTCAAACCGCCAACTCCATACATAATCACAAGGCGCTTTCGGACCTGGCCATGGTATGTCTTACTACCCACGCCAGGCGTGGAGACGCCAAAAGTCTCCAGACTAACGGGTACTGTGGTTATCTCACAAAACCTATTAAAAAGTCTCATTTGCTTAACTGTCTTAACCTGATTAAAATGGGTTTGCCGGCAGCAGGCGCCCTTTCAAAACCAGAAATCATTACCAAGCATATTGTGGATGAACGTATAAAAGACAAATACAGGCTCCTGGTAGCCGAAGACAATCTTATTAACCGTAAAGTTATCGCTCATATGCTGGAGAAAATCGGCGTGGGCTGTGATATAGCCAAAGACGGCGCAGAAGCCCTGAAGGCTGTAAAACGTAACAGCTACAACATGATTTTAATGGATATGCAGATGCCCATAATGGACGGAATGGAGGCCACAAAAAAAATACGTGAACTTGAATCACCAAGGAACTCCATTCCCATTGTAGCACTTACTGCAAGCGTACTTATGGAAGACCATGAAAAATGCCGGGCTGTGGGAATGGACGATGTGATATCTAAACCTTTCAATAAGGATGATATAGTGCGTGTTATAAAGAAGTTCCTGGTAAACGGCTGACACAATATGGTAACCTTTCAGATTAAAGGTTACCTTGGGGTATTTTTTCCAGTTTAATTTTTATCCTGTTTTTATTTGCGTCTTTGAGGGTGTCAGCTTTTGCTGATTTCTTAGCCAGGTTTTCATACTCGTCCCATTCAATACCCATAAAATCCAGTACATCTTCGTTGTCCCAAAGGGCGTAAGAAACTCTAACCTGCCAGCCAGGTTCAAGTATGTCGGCCATGTACAGGTCTTCTGTTCTGTAATTAACAATGGTAGAATGTGAATGACCGCCGGCATCTTCCTCACTGCGGATACGCAATGACGCCCACAGGCCATAAGCAGACTCATTTCCATCATTTCTTACTGTAATATCATAACCTCTCTCTACCACATCCATGGTACGTGTGATAGTGCCGAAACATTCACCCTCACTGCAGGCTAATTCATCAAAATCCGCAGCCTCCAGAGCGTGGATACCGGGGTAGGGGAATGAGGTGTCTACAGAAACCCTTTGAAAACCGACAATATCCTCGTAATCACCATGGTGAGTGACAACCAGGTTAGGGCCGGTATTTTCTGATAAAATTATATGCCCGGTACATGACATGGTTAAAACTGCCAGCAGACTGAAGAGAATAAGTGATTTCATGGGATGACTCCTGTTTCTGATATTTTATATAATTACGCACAGGAGGGTTCAATCCGCTCATTTTACTTTAATCTATACCGAAATCGAAACGTTTTCTAACTTAAAACCAGCCTTTTTATCCTTAAGATTCACTTTTTAGTGTAATTTCCCTTTAATTTTAAATACCATAGAATATGCTCACAGTCTGTCCGCAATGTAATAAACGCCACGAGGTGGCTAAATCAGACAAAAGCACCAGGGTCATTTGTTCCTGCGGCAATATCTTCAAGGTGCCTCCCTGGCCGTCATATCGCCAAATCATCAGCCTTAAAACCGGGGGCAAGTGCCCTTACTGTCAGCGCAAATACAAAATCAAGTCTTTCACCGATCAAACCGAAATTGCCTGCAGCTGCGGCAATCTTCTGTTTGTTGCCAACAAGGTTCCTGTAGAAGCAGTCTCTGGCAGACGTAAAGCAGATCGCGCCATTCGTCTTTTGGAGAAAGAGCTGCTTGGCATTATTGATACTTCTCATTTGCTTCACTCCTCAATCCAGAATTTGGACAACCTTATGCGCATGACAATGCGTATTACCACCAACATGCTGGAGGTGGAAGAATGCAGCGTTGTTGTCCGCAACAAGGAGAAGGAGAACCTTATACTTTACACGCTCACAGGTAAAAAGTCAACAGAGCTTTCCAGCTTTGAAATCCCGGAAAACGAGGGCTTCTTTGGTAAAGGCACTTTAAACAAAACTACCATTATCAAAAATGATGTAGGTAGTCAGGCTGCGGCGGCAGGCAATAAGAAAAAGGCCGGTAATTTCAATACTCGTTCCATACTTTGTGTCCCCCTAATGGTAGATTCATCCTGCGTGGGTGAGCTGGAGCTGGTTAACAAAAAGAATAAAGAAGGCTTCGGAGATCATGATGTTCTGCTGGCTGAGGCCGTTGCCTCTCAAATTGCCGTAGCCATCCAAAATGTACAGCTCACTAAAAAGGCTCTAAAGGCAGAAAGGCGCGCGGCCATGGGTGAGGCTGTATCCGGTGTGGCCCATTATGTAAAAAATATGCTTAATGGCCTGCATGGCGGTCTTTATGTTGTTAAAAGCGATATCCGCAGGGCGGGTGTGGATGTCGATGGTACAGGTTTTGAGTTGCTGGAGCGCAACCTGGAGAGGCTTACAGATTTGGTTAAAGACATGCTTACCACTGCAGCAGACCGCAAGCCCCGTCTGGAGCTTACAGATATCAATGACCTGGCAGGTTCGGTTATAAACCTTATGGGCCCCAACGCTAAAAAACAGGAGATAACGCTGGAATTTACTCCTGATAAAAAGCTTAAAAAGGTTTTTATCGACCCAAAAGGTATTTATCGTTGTATTTTAAATATAATAGGCAATGCACTTGATGCTAGTAAAGAGTACCCCGGTACTGTAATAAAAGTCATTGTAAGTGGCAAAAGTAAAAGAGAGTTTACTATTACAGTATCAGATCAAGGCAGTGGTATGGATAAAACTACAATTAGCTCTATCTTTAAGCCCTTTTATACCAATAAAGGTGCCGAAGGCACTGGTCTGGGTTTAAGTGTAACCCAAAAGGTTATTAGCGAACATGAAGGCACTATTCAAGTTATTTCTAAACCGGGTAAGGGCTCTACATTTACCCTTCATCTACCTGTTAATCTAAAACCATCATAATTTATAATTCAGGAGGTATTATGCCATCAGACAAGAAAATTTTATTAGTAGACGACAGTGAGGAACAGGTCATTTTTATATCTCGAGTGCTTGAAGACAACGGGTTCGAATACAAGGTGGCCCGTAATGGTAACGAGGCCCTAGAGGCTATTAAAAAAGAACGCCCCCTGCTTATTATCCTGGATATAATGATGCCGGGCAAAAGCGGCTTAAATGTTCTTCAGAAATTAAAGCAGGATGAGGATTTAAAATCTATCCCTGTAATTATTGCCTCCGGGGCCACAGAGGCAACCGGCATCAACCTTACTACCGGGCAGAAGGATGAAGGCCGCAAGGAGTCAGATGAGGTGGCTCTGCGTTTCGGGGAGATTATTAGCGCAAAGCTGAGCGACTTAAAACCAAACGCCGTCCTGGAAAAGCCAGTAAATGCCGATGTCCTAATAGCAAAAATTAAAGAGCTTATTTAATCCCGAGTTGTGGAGCTAGTGTACTGTATCATAAGTTTTACCTTCCATATTGGCAATTTAAGTTCTTC
>CAZRWX010000149.1:0-8740 GCA_964603925.1 uncultured Bifidobacteriales bacterium
GCCGCCCAAATACCTTCTGCTTGTTTTTTAATAGGCAGTTTAAATTGCCTTAGGTTGCAGCCTTTTTTCGATATGATAGTTACTAATATGATTCGCTCTGAAATTTGGCCTCTAAAAGACCACATGCTTTCCAGAGCTAAAAAGGGTGCTTATTTTATAATTTCAGGTCAGTTATTTGAGGAAAAGGACTATTGGGTAGACTGGCTCAATAAACGCAGGCATATACTTGTAGAAGAGGTGCAAATCAATGAGTGGTGGGGGTTTTTAGCGCAAGTTCACGTCTAAGTCGTATGTCACATTTACACGGAAAAATGCCGGAGACTGGCAATCACTTGATAAGCATGGCATCCCCATAGCTAAATAAGCGGAATTCATTTTGAAAAGCAAACTCATAAACGAGCCTTGCTCTTTCTGTTGACAAAAGACTGCACACCAACATGAATAATGTGGATTTAGGCCAGTGAAAGTTGGTTAAAAGATTATCTACAGTCTTCCATTTATAGCCTGGTAATATGAATTTATGTGTCATACCCTCATGGGCCCTTACATACCCAGTATCTATTGAAACGGTTTCCAACACTCTCGCAACTGTTGTGCCGACAGCTATAATTTTATTACCCCCTTTTTTGGCCGCATTTATAACATCACACGAAGCTTTATCAATTGAATAATATTCTCCATGCATAATGTGTTCATCTACATTTTCACACCTGACAGGCTGGAACGTACCAGCACCCACATGCAACGTAACCTCTGTAAGTATTATACCCTTCTGCCTTAATGCATCTAATCCCCTTTGTGATAAATGAAGACTGGCGGTAGGCGCTGCCACTGAACCTGGATTTTTAGCAAAAATACTTTGATAGTTTATAATATCATCTATTTCACATTCTCTCTTAATGTATGGTGGTAACGGCATCCTGCCGTGTATTTCCAGTTTTGCTAATAAATTAGCATAGTCATATTCAAATTCTATTACTCGGTGGCCCTCTGGCAGGTTTTCAACAACTTGTGCAGTTAAATCGTCAGAAAATTTAATCTGAGTGTTCTTTCTAAAGCGCTTTCCCGGTTTAACCAAAGCCTCCCATTGCCTTGTATTGCCAGGCAGCGGATTCAGAAGTAATATATCCATGCGGCTCCCTCTATTATTGAAGCCTTCCAACCTTGCTTGAATTACTTTTGTGTTATTTAAAACAACAACATCTCCTGCACAAAGGTAATTATGCAGGTTGGATGTTTTATCCATGACACTCTCGCTAATGTCTGTTCCACATTTTGGCACAACTATTAAACGAGACTCCCCTCTTTCCAAGGGGTAATCAGCTATTAGACGTTTGGGAAAGTCGAAATCATAATCGGAAATGTTCCGCATATGGGGGTAAATTTAACAAAACCTGCTGAAAAGCAGTTTTGTTAATGGCCTAATTTATCGATAAACTTTTATTTAAGGCAGAGAAGGTTGCTGTTTTTCTTGAATTTCAACTCCTGCTGCTTCTTTTATCATATTAATTGCCTGGGCGGCCGCAGCCTGTACTGCAAAATCGGTATCGTCTAAGAGAGTTCTGGCGTATTCCATCCCAATCTGCAATTTCATTCTGCCAATAGCCAGTATTGCCTCTTTACGAACTTTGGCTTCAGGATCAGCGGTAGCTTTAAGCAAAGGCTCTGTAAATTCCCCTCTTCCCATTATTCCCATTATTATGCAGGCCTGTGCCCGGTGATCTACATCTGTGGCAGGGTTAGTGACTATTTTCTTTAAGACTATCCTGGCACTGCCTTTGAGCTCAATTATTTTATTTCTAAGATCCTGAATATCCGCCGGGTCGTATGGCATATCTGAGGTTATTTTTCGCTTTATCATATCAAGATAATCACTTACTTGATTGTCCTCCGATCTGCTTGCTTCCGATCTTCTTCTCAATAGTCTTTCGATATTCTGTTGATTTTCAGATATTACTTCAATTAGCTTTTTTAAATCACCCTGAGTTTTAGCCTGCTGCTGTTCAAGCTTTTTAAGTCTTTCTCTATCAGTAACCCTTTCATTTCTGAGCGCCCACCCTCCTATAGACACAGATACCTTTATACCTGGAGAACTATAACCATCCTTCTGAGGTTCTGCTGGCTTAAGATAGAAACCCCATTGTTCCTCCTGTTTAACCCAGGTCTGAAGTTCTGTAAGAGTAACAGATATAAGAAAATACTCTTTAACCTTAAGCAAAGCCGTTAAGCCATGATGAAAAATATTATAGCGCTGGAAAGCTTCATAGCCAAAATAAACACCAGATCCCATGTATTGCTCAAGGCCGAAAGATAAGGATTCTTTACCTTTATCTGCAAAGGGCAGCACCGAAGCACTTGTATGGACCCTGGTAGATGTGCTGAGGTTTGTGCTTAAAGCCAGAAAGGCTTCATTCTTAAGCTGGCGCATATCATTGTTATCAGTCACCCAGAAAAGACGCCCCTCCTGGCTGCTGAATAAGGACCGGGCCCCAATAATTACATCTGGGAAAAGGTCTTTACCCGATGATTCGTATACATAAGCCTTAAAGGAAGCGCTTAATTCTGACCCAAACTGAATACCGAATTGTGCTCTGTTATCAAAACCCAGTACAACACCTGCCGTATATGGTTTCCTTACTATTTCAGTTGGCAATTGCCCCGGATTTAGGATAGTGTCCTGAGGGAAATCATAACCCGTAAAATAATTCAGACTTGCAGATAAATGAAACATACCATGGGGTAAAACATCAGCAGTGGGAATTTGGGTTAACCCTGGCAAACGCGGTCTGGCGAATACCAGAGAGCTTAGGGTTAGAAAGAGTAAATAAGGGTATCTCATATTAGATAAAATTTATTACACTTTTTATCGGATTTTATTCACAGTTTAATAAGTCTATTTCATCTTTTTTAAGGATTTGCAGTTTTCCCTCTTTTAGCCCATCAAGTAAAAAGGGGCCAAAACTAACTCTTTTCAAATCAAGTATCTTAATTCCAAAGGCCTCCATCATTTTACGAATTTCCCTGTTTTTGCCCTCTTTTAGAGTGATTTCGGCATATTCTCCACCTAATTTGATTGATGATGCTTTAAGTATCTCATTTTCCAACTTCAGGCCTTTTAAAAGGCAGTCTTTATGCTTTTTTCGGATTTTAGGGTGGGTTTTGACCTGATAAGTCCGTGGAATTTGAAATGATGGATGGCTGAGTTTTTGAGTAAAATACCCATCATCTGTTAGCAGCAATAAACCTCTGCTATTAAGATCCAGCCTTCCAACATAATGTAATTTTTGATATTTATCAGGTAGTAAATCATAAATAAGGGGGCGGTGCTTTAAATCTTTGCGGGAGCAGAGGAACCCAACCGGTTTGTTAAAAAGAACATATGTTGGACAAGCAGGAAGAGTGCAAAGAGTATCTCTGACCCTGACTTCATCACTATCAGCCACCTGATATGCCAGAGACTTTAGATTAGAATTATTTACTGTCACTGCACCATTTTTTATTAAATCTTCTACCTTCCTGCGGCTGCCATAACCACAAAGACATAAAAAACGATTTATTCGCATTGATTAAGATATTTTTAAGAAAACTTGAAAAAGGCCATTATTTAATAAGGTGTTTAAAAATTAAGCTATGCCTTAAACCCCAGACCGAAATAATAAAGTTTTTAGGCCAAATATTTAAAATTGCCTCCATAATGCAAAGCCCGGGTATTATAATGTCCTCTCTGGAAATTGAAAGACCAGGTATATCTTTTGGCTGAGTAATAGGAATTTTATCCAGCTTTTTAATCCATGATGTCACCATATTTATTTTGCCGCCGTATCCATTAACCTTATCAGACTGATATTCTGCTGATTGCATATCCATCATGGCCAGGGTTATGGCTGTGCCGCCTACAAGTATAATCTTATTGGGTACTTCCAGTCCGGATATTTTCCTGACTGCTTTTTCTGCCCTTTGGCGAATTCCAGCCAAATCTTTAATACTCTTATTTTCCTTTAGAGTAACAGCGCCAATAGGAAAGGATAAAGCTGTATTCTCCATGGAAACCTCCGTACTACCGCCGCCAATATCGATTACGCCTATATTTTTTTCTTTATAAATATGGGAATGTATTGAATAAAGCAGTTCTGCCTCCAATTTGCCCGTAAGAATAAGCGGGGCTTTATTAAATATTTTCTCTATCCTATAAGCAATATCATTGGAGTTTTTAGCCTTTCTTAAGACCTGAGTGCCTGCAACTTCTACCAACCTGGCCCCTAATCTTGCTATAGTACGACGGAAATCATAAAGGTGTTTTTCTAACCTGTGCCAGGCTTTTTCAGAAATTTCACCAGTGGAGTATACACCCTCTCCAAGCCGGGGTTCACATATTTTTTCCAGACAGGGATAAACCTCATTGCCTTTCATTGACGCAATCTGCAAAATTGCAGAATTAGTACCTATATCTATAGACGCATATAGTGTCATTCTGGAAACAATCTTTTTTCAAGTTCATTTTTTAAATTTTCAGGCTGTGTAATAAAACTTCTCGCAGCCTGGATTGCGGTTTCTACCTGATTCTCTCCAAATTCTTTAACCCAGTTAGCAATTATTGTACTTGATTGGCTCCCAAGACCGCTGCCATTGATTATTTCCCTGGCCATCTCCAATGCCAGTCTAATTCCCAGGCATGTACCCATTTGTTCCCCTGATCCAGGTAGATTACTGGTAAGTAAATTGTCCACTCTGGCAATACTCTCATCTATATTGAGATTCTCAAATATCCCTTTAATTTCTGACATAAATAATCCTGTATTTCTATAAACTAAATGAAAATCAATGTTACTTTAAAATTTTATTCATAATGAAGGCAAATTTTCCGAATATCCAGGTTTCTGGCCTCCTGTTCAGTTATATGCAGAACCTCAGCATAAAGTAGATATGGGCTTGGGGTGCTGCCACTGGCATTTGTCTGAGCTGTCAACTTAATGTTTTCGCCCTCCCTGCATACCGAAACTATGGACTTTGAAAGATCAATGGTCTTCCCTTTTCTATTTGTGACAGTATGATCAGAACTCCCCGAAATAGTAAGGTCCCCACCCCCGCCGAAGTTATAAAGACAGTAAGTGACAGCCTTTACCCTTGGCAGCTTTAAACTTCCAGCTTTAGTTACGCTGACAATCACTATACCGGAGGGGAGAATATCATTAAGACTGGTGTATAACTTATCAATGTCTGCAATTATTTCACCTCTAGTCTGTATCATTAATATTTCACATTCAGATTCCATGCCAAGCGGAAGGGCGCCTGGGTTTTTAAATACTACTCTGGGGTTAAAACCTTGAGAATACTGTAGCTTAACATCCAGGCGTCGAAAAGATTTTTCAAAATGGGCCATAACAGCAAGATGAGGTAAAAATCTGGCAAAATCCTTCTTCTTATATTCAATGATATAAGCAACAATTTCCTTATCATTTTTATTAGAGAATTTTCCCAGCTTGCTTATTTCTTCAAGGGTTAAAGCTGTTTGCTGATATAAGGTGGATTTCGGGGACAGCTTTATATCTTTATAATTTCCTGGTATCCCACACCCCTGACAATCCCCCCATTTACAATCAGGTGTATCCACACCTGGTTCGGCAAACATTTTTTCATATTCTTTGGCTAGATATGTTTTCTTAATCCCCGAATCTATCACATCCCAGGGTAAATCAGATTTTAAACCCCGACTTCCCATCCACTTGCCGAAGGTATAATTTTGTTCCTGCCATAGAGTTTCCCAAATGGAAAAATCAAAGTTCTCTGTGAAAGTCTCGAATATTTCCCCGGCTTTATAGGCTTTATATATTAAGGTGGAAACAGATCTGTCTCCCCTGGCCAGGAAACTCTCAACACAGGCCGTATTCCAGTCTGACCAGGTAACACGGGTTTTGGGTACCCGTCTTAAATAATCCCGGACATAGTATATATGAGAAGATGCATTTTCTCTGGAGACAAACTCACACCATTGCATAGGTGTAAATGGTTTTGGAACAAGTATGCCTATATGAAGGTGTACAGAATTTTTACGATTATATTCTTTTCCTATTTCAGCAATTTTCTCCACCAATTTTCCTAGAGCCTGCATATCTTCAAGAGTTTCTGTTGGAAAGCCCACCATGCTGTATAGCTTGATTTTATTAAATCCGCTCTTGAAAGCCGATTCGGCCGACTTTATTAAGTCTTCATCTGTAATATGTTTATTAATTACGCGACGCAAGCGGTCACTTCCGCATTCAGGTGCAAATGTAATACTATTGCTGCCTCCTAAAGCCTGCACCTTTCCCGCTAATTCCCTGCTGAAAGAACTAGCCCGCAGGGAGGGAAGAGATAGATTTATATCTGAATAAGCGCGTTTTCCTGCAAGATAATCGGTGAGGGGTTCTATCTGACTGTAATCGGCACTGGAAAGTGACAACAGGCCTAATTCTCTTTCACCCGATGCCTTTAACCCTTCATCTATTTGTTCTATTACAAAATCAATTGGCACTTCTCTAACCGGCCTGTACCAATAACCGGCCTGGCAGAATCGGCAGCCCTGGGTACAACCTCTCATAACCTCTATGGCTAAACGATTATGAATGAGGCTGACATTGGGAATAGGAAAAAAAGATGGGGAGTTTTCGGGTTCCAAATCAATTTGCCATATTCTTTTTACTTTGCCGGTAGTCTTATCAGACCTTTGTATTTTAAAACCGGGTATGACAAATCCTTCATTATTTACATTTGCCGAAAATAGACATGGAACATAAACCCCCTGGACTGCTGATACCTGTTCTAATATAGACTGCCTGGTTATTCCAGCCGCCCTGCCCTCTCCCATAACACGCAAAATGTGAGGAAGTACGGTCTCTCCATCGCCTATTACCAGTACATCAAAAAAATCTGCCACAGGTTCAGGATTTGCCATACATGCCCCCCCACCTATTACAAAAGGTTCATTATTTCCCCTGCTTTTTGAGTATGCATTGATACCGCCTAGTTCCAGTATAAATGGCACATTGGTAAAGTTTAGTTCTGTTTGGAGAGATATTCCTATGGCAGTGAAAGCGCTTAAAGCACGATAAGTCTCCAAACTATACAAGGGGATATTGTGACTGCGAAGCTGCTGAGCCATGTCAGGCTTAGGGGCAAAACACCTTTCTGCATACAGGTGCTCCTCCCGATTGACAGCATGATACAGAATCCTGGTGCCCTGGTGAGACATGCCAAGTTCATAACTGTCCGGGAAGGTAAGGACAATGTCTGCGATAATGGTATCCAAGTCCTTAACAACCTGGTTAGGTTCATTGCCTATATACCGCCCTGGGCAGTCAACTTTTGGAAAAATAGCTTCCAATTCTGCCCTAAGAGACAACGATGGGGTTTTTCCGATTTTAATAATATTTCTCCCCTGTTAACAGGATAATGTGCGATGAAATTGGAATTTTAGCAAAATAAGCATAAAATCTAAAATTTATGCCAAATAGACCTTTATTCAGATTTAAATTTTAAATCTGAATTTAAGTAAAATCGGCTCAGAAAATTTCTTAAAATCAGAATCGTAAATTTCCTATATCTTATTTATAGAGTGCATTAATAATATGAACAATCACATCCCCCGTATAATCGTTGCCCCAAATGCTCTTAAAGGTTCTTTATCAGCTAAAAAGGCTTCATTAGCCATTAAAAAGGGGATTATAAAATCCTGCCCATATGCAAATGTCAGCTTATACCCCATGGCCGATGGCGGTGATGGTATGCTGGAGGCTTTTTCTGGTATCCAAAAAATCAGCAAACAAAGGCTAAAAGCTCCCGATCCACTGGGTCGGGAAATCCAAACCCGTTATGGGCTTTTAAGTAATAAAACCGCCATTATAGAAATGTCTCTGATATCCGGACTGGCTCTATTAAAGGATAATGAAAGGGATATTTTAAATGCTTCCACTTTTGGGCTTGGCAGCGTAATTATACACGCTCTCAATAAAGGTATCACACGTTTTATAATAGGTATTGGCGGCAGCGCCACAAATGATGCCGGTGCTGGCATGCTGCAGGCTCTGGGGTACTCCTTAAAAGACAAGAGCGGCCGTGAACTTAGTCACGGGGCAGCACCTCTTGCCGGGCTGGCAGCCATTATCCCCAACAATATCCACAAAGCCCTAAAAAAAGCGGCATTTACAATTGCCTGTGATGTTAACAATCCTCTATTAGGCAAAAGGGGAGCCAGCGCCATCTTTGGCCCTCAAAAAGGCGCTAAAGCTTCTCAAATACCCATCCTGGAAAATTCTCTTAAAAACCTGGCTGATGTTATTAAGAACTCAGGCTATGTTGATTACCGCAACAGCCCTGGTTCCGGTGCTGCAGGCGGTATCGGTTATGTGTTTAAGAGCCTTTTAAAGGCTGAATTAATACCGGGAGCGCAATTATTATTAAATGAATGTAATTTTTATCAAAATGCAAAAAAAGCTGATTTGATAATAACCGCTGAAGGCGCATTAGACTCCCAAACTGCTGATGGCAAATTACCCATGTATATATGCCAGGCAGGGCGTCAAGCTGGTGTCCCGGTAATAGCTATAGCAGGTAAGCTCGACACAGGCTGGAGCGCCTTAAAGCCCCATGGTCTTACTGCAGCATTTTCTCTTACCCCGGGGCCTGTTAGCCTGCAGGCGTCAATAGCCAATGCCAGTACTTATCTACAAAATACCGCGCAGGAAATAATATCGGTATTTATAAA
>CAZRWX010000150.1:0-8672 GCA_964603925.1 uncultured Bifidobacteriales bacterium
TGTAACTTTGATAATTTCCTCCATGGCAGTGTAACCTAATGAATATTCTTTCAAATTTATGGCTGCCTGTGTCCAGCCCGTATTCTCTTAAAACTTTCTCAGACTATATTCCTACTCCGGGGCTAAAATATACCAGCTTAAAGGCTGTGCTGGATGTAATACCACCTGAAGAAAAGCCTCAAGCCGTTCTAATTAATTCTCCAGAGTATCTGCCCGTACCAGAGGATATTGCCAGCTTTCCCGGGTATAAAATTCTGCTAATTACAGACTGGAACGTTTGCCTTAGGTTTTTAGAAGATATATGTCCCATGTTTGATTTCTGTTTTACAGATTTGCGCGGTTTTGAAATACTTAAATCCTGGGGCGTGCCTAATATTTATCATCAACCGCTTTTTGGGCATGATGCCTCCATATTTTATACAGAAAATAACGGGGATATTGAAGAGCGGAAATATGATATAACCTTTTGCGGTAATTTTAACCAGGGCATGCACAGCGCTCGCAACCGCCTGCTTGGGAAATTCGCGGGTCTTTCCTTAAAATATAAAGTGTACGTGGGGCAGTTGTTCGGCAAAGACTATGTTAATATCCTTAATCAGAGCAAATTGGTATGGAACCACTCTATACGCTCAGAGGCAAACATGCGCACTTTTGAGGCTATGGCGTGCGGTGCTGTTCCATTAATAGAATCAGGTAACCAGGAGGTACCTCTTTTATTTCAGGAAGGTGTGCATTATCTGGAATATAATGAAGATTCTCTGGAATATTGTATTGCCAGGTATCTACAACTGCCCGCCCACACTAAAGCTGCCATGAGCCAGGCCGCTCAGGTTGTTGTCAGTAACCAGACTAAGGCTGTTCAGATACGCGATCTTCTCGACAAAGTTATATCTGCGGGCAGGATAAAACCACCCAGGGTTATTTCATTCGGGGAGGGTGTTAACAGCGGGTTAAAAACCAGACCTCTTAAAGCAGTTATTAAGAGCAACCTGATGGGCAACGGGTTTGCTAATGAAGATATGCACGTGGTCTTAAATGCCATCTGCAAAAGATTACCTGATCTGGAACTGGAATTGTTGCCAGCCTTAATATTACAGGGGGTAGGGCAGGGCACACTTAAGAACAATGTTTCAGGGGATATATTCTCCATGCTGGAACATAAATTTAATGCTCCCACTATTATGCCTGCTCCACTGGGCGCTTATTTTTTAATGTACATTCATTTCCTTAAAAAAGAATACGCTCAGTGTATACAAAAAAGCAAAACCTGCCAGCAACTACTCTCAAATTTGATAAATTCACCTGATGCCCTACCCGAGCGTCAGCGGCTTTATGACTACCTTGTACCGCCTTTAGACCTTTTCAGCGGCATGCGTATAGACAGTAACCACACCATAATAGAGGATAAGCGAACCGGGCAGTTTATGGAGATTTGCAGTTTATTTATTGATAACTGCCTTGGTTACGCTGCGGACTCTTACCTTAAACTGGGCGAGGTCCATAAGTCATTGGCTATGGCCGATGCCATCAGCAACAAGGGCTTTTTATCATCTAATAAACTCTGTCGTCAGGCCAGGGCTTTAGAGTTGTCCGGTGATAAAAACCGGGCCATGTCCACTTTTGAACAACTATTCGAACAACAGCCTGCCACTACTTCAAATTGGAGCATTATTTTAAACGGGTGTCTGCATTATATGGAACTACCCGGCGCGTTTCAGTATATAGAGCGCTTTATAAATATTACACGTACCATTTTTCATCAGGACAAATCCTTAATTCATTCTCTGCATATTACCATTGACAGGTTTAAGGATGCTCAAAAGCGTTGTGAAAACGGCCCTTGACTTGTTTATACTTACCCAAATACCTCGTTTACTTTTATAAGGGCAGCGCCTAAAGCGTCCAGGTCTTCGGTGGTATTATATACACCCAGGGAGGCTCTGGCTGTGGCAGGCACCCCAAACCTCGCCATGGTGGGCTGCGCGCAGTGGTGGCCAGCGCGTATGGCAATGCCCGCATCATCCAGCATAGTGCCTATATCATGGGGGTGGGCAGCATCCATATAAAAACTCAGAATGCCGGCTTTTTGGGCAGCTGTACCTATAATACGGAGGCCGGGAATTTTATTAAGTACCTGGGTGGCGTATACCAGCAGCTCATTTTCGTACTGCTCTATATTTGCCAGCCCCAGGGTTTGAAGGTAATCAATGGCCGCGCCTAGGCCTACAACTTCGGCAATAGGGGGGGTACCGGCTTCAAACCTGTGAGGGGGCAGCTGATAGGTTGTTTTTGCAAAAGTAACCTCTTCTATCATATCCCCACCACGCTGGTAGGGGGGCATAAGCTCCAGAATATCCATTTTACCATATAGTATGCCGATACCAGTAGGGCCGTAAATTTTATGGCCGGAGAAGGTGTAAAAGTCTGCATCCAGCTCCTGAACATTTACGGGTGTATGGGCGGCGGACTGGGCGCCGTCGATGAGCACCAGTGCGCCTGCCTTATGGGCCCTGGTTATAATCTCTTTAATGGGGTTAATGGTACCCAGGGCATTGGAAATATGGTTAACGGCAACAAAAGCCGCACCTGCCTCAAGCAGGCGGCCGTATTGGGCCATATCCAGCTCACCCGCATCGTTTACGGGGATTACCTTTATGCGGGCGCCTGTTTCTTCGGCCACCATCTGCCAGGGGGTAATATTTGCATGGTGTTCTATCTGGGATATAATAATATTCTGACCCCTGGTAATAAACTTACGGCCGTAAGAATATGCGACCAGGTTAATGGCCTGGGTAGCGCCGGAGGTATATATTATTTCATTTGCTGAAGCAGCCCCAATAAGGTCGGCGGCCTTTTGCCTGGTCTCTTCATAGGCTTGTGTGGCTTTGGCGCTTAGTTTATAAACACCCCGGCGGACAGTGCCATAGTCGTGCCTGTAAAAACTCTCTAATGCCTGAAGGACGCTCTCGGGTTTTTGAGTGGTAGCGGCATTGTCCAGATAATACAGCCTTTTGCCATGGACAGGCTGATTAAGAAGGGGAAAGTGTTTCTTACAGTTTTTTACATTGGATATAGTTGGAGAGGTCATGGGCTGCCTTTAAACTGTATGTGTGAGTTGCCGGGAAAGCTGGAGGGTAAGGGCCTTTTTGATGGCTTTATCAGGAATATTTTCAAGCGCTTCCCCTAAAAAAGAACCTGTAAGTATAGAGAGTGCATCCTCCTGAGTTAGGCCCCTGGATTCCAGGTAGAAAAGCTGCTCTTTATCAAGCTGACCTATGGTAGCCCCATGAGAGCATTTCACATCATCGGCGTAAATCAGCAGGTTAGGTTTGGTATCAGCTCTGGCATTATCAGACAGTAAAAGATTATTTATCAGCTGATTTGCGTCTGAGAGCTGAGCGCCTTTGTGTACAATCACCATACCGTCTACACTGGCACGGCCTTTATCTTTAAGGATATTTTTATAAAGCTGCTGAGAGCGGGTGTTGGGTGAAATATGGTGGACTCTTATGTAATGATGAGAGCAGGCCTCATCTTTAACGGCCGCCGCGCTGTACAAAGAGGCCTGGGCTCCTTCATTTTCCAGAAATACAGCTGTATTCTGTCTGGACATAGCCCCACCCAGCGATACATTGTTCACTGTCAGGGAGGCATCACGGTCTGCTTTAGCAGTAATTTTTGAATATTGATTAGGGCTATGGCCCTCAGTTTGTAGAACTGTGACATTAACTCTGGCATTAGATTCCAGAATTATGTGTATATGAATATTACTGGTAATGTTAGAACCACTGCCGGCATATTCAATAAAGATATTTGACTGGCTGCTGCTACCTGCTTTAATAACAAGGTGCGTGTCTGCTCTGGACATGCCTGTGATACTGTCATTTACAAACAGAGTTGTTCTAAACGCAGGAATTATGGCATCCTGCCTGATATTAAGCAGTAGGGGCCAACGGGCCTGGGCCACACAGAAGGCGCCGAAAGCATCTTCTTCTTTCTCAATAAGAGAAGTCAGAGCGTGCGCCAGGCTTTTGTCATTTTCCATGGCCTGGGCCAGGGGCTCAATAATTATACCCTCCGGTGTATTTTGGCTGACGATTTTGGAACCATTAACCAGTATTAGCTCGGCATCATGTTGGATATTTGAAATATCTGATGTTTTGTCAGGCCCCTGTGAGGGCATTATTTCAAACCATTTCTCCATATCTCGGGGCTTAATCAGCGTATAGCTTTCGGTTTTACGCTGGGGTACGCCCACCTCCAGAAAACGAACCCAGGCCTTTTGTTTAAGGGCCCCAAGGGCTCCCGAGAATGGAGCAGATAATTGGTCTGGTGATATTGACTTCAAGCTCTCAGGTACAAGCCCTTTGTTCCAGCCTACTGCTGTAGTTGTATTGTATAAACTCATGAAAACCTACTTGATCCAGTCGTAGCCCTTAACCTCGAGCTCTTTGGCCAGGGCGCTGTCCCCGGATTTTAATATTTTACCCCCTGAAAGCACATGTACAAAATCAGGCTTAATGTAATTGAGAAGCCTTTGGTAATGGGTTATAAGTATGACGGCGTTTTCGCTGGTTTTAAGGTAGTTAATGCCTAAAGCAACAATTTTTAGAGCATCAATGTCAAGGCCTGAGTCTGTTTCGTCCAGTACAGCCAGTTTGGGCTGAAGTATGGCCATCTGCAGTATCTCATTGCGTTTTTTTTCGCCGCCTGAATAACCTTGATTAAGAGCGCGTTCTTTAAATTTGGCATCCATTTTGAGCAGTTCCATTTTTGTGTCCAGTAACTCGTCAAAATCCAGAGGGTCGGCCTCCTCCAGGCCCAGGAACTTCTGCCGGGAGTTGTAGGCCATGCGCAGAAATTCAGCGTTGTTAACGCCTGGTATTTCTACCGGATACTGGAACCCCATAAACACGCCTCTTTTAGCCCTTTCATCTGGTGACAGCGGCTGCAGGCTCTCACCCTCAAAAAGTATATCCCCATGGGTTATTTGATAATCGGGGTGGCCGGCTATTACCTTGGACAGGGTGCTTTTGCCCGAGCCATTGGGGCCCATGATAGCGTGTACTTCGCCCTTGTTAACATTAAGCCTTATACCTTTAAGGATCTCCTCCTGAGCGGCGGCTCGTAAATCGTTTATCTGAAGCATATATACCTTTCTTTACCCGACGCTGTTTTCCAGCTTCATGGTTAATAACCTCTGGGCTTCAACAGCAAACTCCATGGGCAGCTGGTTGAATACCTCTTTGCAGAACCCGTTTATTATCATACTGATGGCATCTTCACGGAAAATACCTCTGGATTCCAGATAAAAAAGTTGCTCTTCGCTGATTTTACTGGTAGAGGCCTCGTGCTCCAGTTGGCATTTAGAATTTGATGCCTCTATATAAGGGAATGTGTGGGCGCCGCAGTTGGGGCCAATAAGCATACTGTCGCATTGGCTGTAGTTACGGGCTCCCTCGGCCTTTTTAGCTATACGTACCAAACCCCGGTAGCTGTTCTGGGCGTAGTCTGACGATATGCCTTTGCTGATGATGCGTGACTTGGTGTTTTTACCAAGGTGTATCATTTTGGTACCGGTGTCCGCCTGCATTTTACCATTGGTTAAGGCCACAGAGTAGAACTCCCCGCTGGACTCATCCCCCTGTAATATGCAGCTGGGGTATTTCCAGGTAATGGCTGAGCCTGTCTCTACCTGTGTCCAGGATACTTTGGAGCGGAAGCCTTTGCATTTGGCCCTTTTGGTTACAAAGTTATATATACCACCCTTACCGGTTTCCGGGTCCCCTGCGTACCAGTTTTGTACGGTACTGTATTTTATCTCGGCATTGTCCATAGCTACCAGCTCTACCACTGCCGCGTGCAGCTGATTATTATCAAACTGCGGCGCCGTACAGCCCTCCAGGTAGCTTACATAGCTGTTGTCCGCACAAACAATTAATGTCCTCTCAAACTGCCCGGCTTCCTTATTATTGATACGGAAATAGGTGGACAGCTCCATGGGGCTTATGGTGTCTGGCGGTACGTACACAAAGGAACCATCTGTAAATACCGCGGAATTTAAACAGGCAAAGTAATTGTCTGCTACTGGTACTACACTGCCCAGGTACTGCTCCACAAGCTCGGGGTACTCTATAACAGCCTCCTGCATGGGACAGAATATTATGCCCTGCTCCAGGAGCTTTTTTTTGTGGGTAGTGGCTACACTTACGCTGTCAAATACCGCATCCACTGCTACATTGGCCAGCTGCTTTTGCTCCCCCAGAGGTATGCCCAGTTTTTCAAAGGTGCGAAGTACCTCAGGGTCTACCTCATCTATACTGCCCAGCTGCTTTTTAACCTTGGGCTCGGAATGGTATACTATATCCTGGTAATCTATAGGTTTATAATCAATAAAAGACCATTTGGGCTCTTCCAGACCCAGCCAGTGTTTATAGGCCTTAAGGCGGAAGTCCAGCATAAAGGCAGGCTCATTGCGCTTTTGAGATATCCGCTTAATGGTATCTTCGTTAAGGCCTTTTGCCATGGATACAGACTCAACGTCTGTAACAAAACCATATTTGTACTGGTTTCTCTTAAGAATGTCTGGTGGCTTGGTTGGTGGTGTCATAGTAATATATTCCTGGATTCGACATATTTGTAAATCTCAAATTTGAACGTGATTATGATTTTGAACTTGCATTTTTTCCTTTTGGATTTCATTCTGCCTAAAATACCGGCCGTACTTCCAGTTTTGTAAAAACCTCTTTTTGAAGGGTGTCCTCTATATAGCTGAGTGTGGCCCCAGTAGCTGAGGCGCAGCCGCCGCAGGCACCAAGATATTCAATAGTAAGTTTGTAACTTTCTTTAAGGTCTATAACGCGTACTTCGCCCCCATGCATTTTTAGGGCGGCCCTGATTTTGCCGTCTAAAACCGCCTCTATTTTAGCCAGCTGACTGTTTTTGTCGAGTTTTAGCCAGGCTTGCTCTGCCACCTCCAGCTGGCAGAACTGCGGGCCAGTGGGGGTGTGGGCGGCATTAGCCTTTTTGCAGGCCAGAACTACAGCTTTAGCTTTTGGATAAGCGCTTTGGGCTGCCTCCAGAAGGCTGGTTATAGAAGGCAGAACTTTGTCGAATAAACCCGCAACGGTTTGCTGACCGCTCTGAATTGTCAGCTGCTCCCTGACCTGCTCAGGGGTAATGGCTGTTGCCTGGCTTATGCTTTTACCTTCAACCATATCGCTTAAACATTCACCAATGGCCGTGGACTCACGCCCGCCATAGGCAAAAAATTTAGCCGAATATATGCGGTCATTTTCCGGGTCAACGAGCCAGTAAATTTTAAGATCTTTATGTTTGGCCTCTACCAGACCCAGACCCTTGGTAGAAGCGTCCTCCTGAAAATATGCCCCCCTGTGCCGGAGCGGAGCAGCTGTATTTGGAGATTTTTCTGTAAATGTACCTGGCATTTAAAATTGCTTCCTGAGGTTTTAACAGGGATAATAAAACATCCCTTTCCAATTGTCTACCGATTAAGTAGACAATTTAAAGCTTTTGTAACTAAAAAGTTGCTTCATTCAGTAAAAAGGGGATAAAGTGGCTCAATCAAGTGAAAGAGATGGGTGTTTTTGTAAATTTTAGTCAAACTTTGGCAATTTTATAAAAGAGGGACAAATGAGGACTAAGGTTAAAGCAGCATTGCAGTTAAAAAATTATGACAGTGAAATTCAAGTAGCCGGCTGGGTCAGGACCAGGCGGGACTCCAAAGGCGGTTTTTCTTTTATTGAAATTAATGACGGGTCATGTTTTGCCAATTTACAGATTATCGCCGATAATAAATTAAGCAATTATGAGGCTGAAATTCAGAAGCTGTATACAGGCAGCTCTATTTCTGTGAGGGGTATTCTAAAAAAATCCCAGGGGCAGCAGGAGGTGGAGGTTCAGGCTCTGGAGGTTAAAGTTCTGGGCACCTGCCCTGCAAAGGAGTACCCCCTTGGCAAACAGCGCATAAGTTTTGAAACACTTCGCGATTACTGCCATTTACGCACACGCACTAACTCATTTGGAGCCGTTACCCGGGTACGTAACGCTCTCTCTCATGCTATTCACACATTTTTTCAGGACAGGGGGTTCCTGTATATTAATACTCCCATTATTACGGCCAGCGACTGCGAGGGCGCCGGCGAAATGTTTCAGGTTACTACTCTGGATATTGCCGGCCAAAAACCCGGTCAGCCCGTAGATTATTCAAAGGATTTTTTCGGGCGTCCGTCCTACCTTACGGTCAGCGGCCAGCTGGAGGTGGAGTCCTATGCCTGCAGCCTGGGGGATGTATATACTTTTGGCCCCACATTCCGTGCAGAAAATTCCCACACATCACGGCATCTGGCTGAGTTCTGGATGGTAGAGCCCGAGATGGCGTTTGCCGACCTGGAAGATGATATGAAAGTGGCTGAGAGCTTTATTCAGGACCTTTTTAAACATATACTGGACAACTGTGGTGATGATATGGACTTTTTCAATGATCGTATAGATAAGACCGTAATTCAAACTCTGGAAAGCATAGCTAAAAGTAAATTCAAGATACTGACATATACCGAGGCTGTGGCTATCCTGGACAAATGCGGGGAGTCATTTGAGTTCCCGGTTAAGTGGGGTGTAGACTTGCAAAGCGAGCATGAGCGTTACCTTAC
>CAZRWX010000151.1:0-8564 GCA_964603925.1 uncultured Bifidobacteriales bacterium
AGCAAAATGGTAAAACACGCGTTTACGCATGCACCCTGGTAGATGACGACAAAGACTATGACCTGGGCAGCACTCTTACAGAGGGTATGGATAAGCGGATGAATCTCAGCCATCACCGCTGCGTGGGTTGCTTTTCTGCTGGGGTAAGCTGTAGCGAGGGGTAAGCATCAGACAAGAACAGCAAAAACAAGCTTATTTAAACCTTTAATTCCCACCCAATTTATGCTATATTATACTTAACGTCGCGGGGTGGAGCAGTTTGGTAGCTCGTTGGGCTCATAACCCAAAGGTCTCAGGTTCAAGTCCTGACCCCGCTACCACAAAAATCCTTGATTTTTGACTTAAAAAACGGCAGTTCGGTACAAAACGGACTGCCTTTTTTATTTAGCCTTATATCCGTTAAAACCAGTAAGAACCAATCTTAGCAAAGTTGACAGTCAACACTTTTGGAAATTTTCAGGGTGGTTGACGCCTGCTGAGAACAATCAATATTTACGTGTTCCCGCTAAATAAGCCCGGCTTTAGAAAATTCTCTAAAAACTATCTGCATGAAATCAGCCAGAAAATATTTTTGTCTGTGCGCATGGCAAAAAGAATAAGTCTGTTGATTATTTCCAGCCCAGAAATAGTTTTTAAAAAGGCCCTGTGCATGTCTTCTAAAACACAAACCCTTTTTTCCTGTAAAGCGCCATTGGGTTGGATCCAACTCCAAGCTCTGCATAATTGTTGTGATAATGCTCGACGGCTATGATTGGGGTTTTCTGAAATCAGGTTTTTGATGAAACCAATGTCATCAATGCTTGCAACCCTGCCTCAATATTCAATTAGAACATCCATTTACAAAAGATGGAATATGAATCGATGGAACGCAAGAAATATGCTAAAACACAATGATTCAGATTCATTATTTCCCAATATATACCTTTTTTGGGAAATGTTATTTGTCATTTAATACTTATTATGGTAAATTATAACTATATGAAAAGGAACATTTTTCCCCAATTACTTAAGGTCTTAAACGACCCATCAGATAATAACACCCTGTTGGTAGAGGGCGCCAGGCAGGTGGGCAAATCATACCTTATAAACGATTGTCTTAACAGTCTCAATCAAAAGTATCATAGTTTCGACCTTGAGAAAAACCCAAAACTTCGGCAGCAGATTTTAAAAACCGAAGATTTTGAGGATTTTAAAGCCTTGATGGAAGACCAGTATCATGTAAAAAACAATTCCATTCTTTTTATTGATGAAGCCCAGGAGTCGCCAAAACTGGCCTCCTATATAAAGTCCTTTAAAGAAGACTGGCCGCAAATCAAAGTTATCCTTACCGGGTCATCGCTTAACCGCATGTTTGATGACAAGACCAGGATTCCTGTGGGCAGGGTAAAAACCATTAAAGTACTCCCGTTCTCTTTTCAAGAGTTCGTCCGGTACACTTCATCAGATGAGTTGTATACATTCCTTAACTCTTCCCCGGTAAAAGTACCCAAATCCAGACATGATTATTTTATTAAACAGTTTGATAATTATTTATCAGTAGGAGGGTATCCGGAAGCAGTAAAAGCCTACAGTGCAAAAAAAGATTACGCTGCTGTAGTCAATGAAATTGTCGGCTCCCTTATAGAGGATTTTTACAGGAAGGAAAACGAACAACCGGAATTATTTGAAAGTGTTTTAAGAGCTGTAGCCAACAATCTTGGGTACCCTTCAAAGTATACCCATATCGACACTACAAAATACATGGCCCGGAAGATTATCGAAAAAATGAAGGCATGGCACCTGGTACAGGAGGTAAAGCAACATCCGTTAAACCCGGTACGTTCGGATTTTTTGCCTAAAAGGTATTTACATGACCCTGGTGTGGTAAATTTATACCGCCATACCAACTCACCCGCTATCTCCTTATTAGACACAATCAACCCGGCCTTACGAACACCTGTAGGTGGTCTTTTAGAAAATGCTGTTTTGATAAACCTGCTGGAGGGAGAATCAGCATACAAGTGCCTGGAAACCTGGAAAAAACAAACCAACAGCGATATAGAAATTGACTTTATTCAGAGCTATACGGACAAGGATGTCAAAATCCCCATAGAATGTAAAGCCGCGCTGAGTGTAAAAGCAAAACATTATAAAAACATTTTGCATTATCTTTCGCTAACACATCAAAATTTTGGAATTCTTGTTTCAGCGGCTCCTTTTGAAATATTTAAAATTGAAGACAAAGTTATTTTTAATATCCCTGTGTATCTCTGCACTAAAGGGAACATTGAGGCATATATTGAAAATTATTCTAAATATGGATAGCGCCATGGCGCTTACAACCGACCCAGCCAGGGAGATACATTCCTGAAATTGAGCGAGATTGAAGACTTTGTTTCCACCTCCATATCACCATCATAAATAAGAACGCCTGGTTTTAATGAACCAGATAATCTTTGAAAATAATATATACCATTTAAAAAGTCTTCCTTGTAAGTGCGGGATGATTTGATCTCCATGGGAATGTAGGAACCACCATCGGGATAAAGAAGATCAACCTCATGCTGATACCTGTCTCTATAAAAATACATACCAGGCTCTTTACCCATATTAAGCCTGTACTTATAAATATCAGCGATGACCATATTTTCAAACAGCCCCCCAAAAGCCGGATCTCTTTGGATTTGGTCAGGAGTTTCGATACCCAGGAGATATACAGCCAGACCAACCTCGACAAAATAAATTTTGGGAGATTTAGTTAACCGCTTGCCATAATTATTAAAGAAAGGGGGCAGCTTAAAAATTATATAGGAAGCTTCGAGAATACTCAGCCATTTTTTTATCTGTGGAGCGCTAACCCCTATCTGATTGGAAAGAGAACTGTAATTGATTTCCTGACCAACACGAGCCGCAAGCAGCTTCAGAAACAGCTCAAATGCCTGTTGATTTTCTATGGCCAGTAGTTTCCTCACATCCCTCTCTACATATGTCTGAAAATAGTCACGATACAACCTGCCTGGCCGGATTTGTTGATCGTGAAGCCGGGGAAGAAAGCCGTTGTGGATTAGCGTTTCCCGTTCTGATTTAACATATTTCTTGGTTAATTCACTTAAGGAAAAAGGCAGCAAAGTTAAAAGAGCAGTCCTGCCTGCCAGAGATTGTGTTATGGCCTCACGCAGCAAAAGTTTATGACTGCCCGTTAATATATACTGAGCTTTAAGGTTGGGCTTTTCATCAACACTTACCTGTATCCAGGAAAGTAAGCCCGGGACATTCTGGATTTCATCAAAAATGGCAGGCGCCGGGAACTGCTTCATAAACGTTTTTGGATCTGAAATGGCCAGTGACCTTTTTTCAGGATCCTCTAGATTTACATAGAGATGTTTGTTAAAAACCTTTTTTGCCAGGGTAGTTTTGCCTGACTGGCGAGGTCCCGTGATCGTAATAACGGGATACTCCTTTGCTGTTAGATTAAGTTCAGTTTCAACTTTTCTGGCAACCATCATATAGACAAATATAAACTTCTAGTTTGTATTTGTCTATATTTTTGTATAAAAAAAGGACTTTTTGCAGCCAGCCTTCTAAACGTGGATAGCATCGCTGAAGGCTTTATATAAGGACTCATCCTTATTACCCTCAAAGAAATTGCCAATGACGATAGCGTGGGCGCCGGCTTTGACACGTTCATGTGCCAGCTCGGGGGTGCGGATGCCGCCGCCAACGATCACATTCATGGAAGTAGTACCCCCAACCAGAGCTACCATTTGAGGGGGCACCGGGTTCTTAGCACCACTGCCAGCCTCCAGATACACCCAGCGTTGGCCCATATACTGGGCGGCGAGAGCATGGGCAGCGGCTATTGCGGGCATGTTTGCGGGTATTGGCCTTGTCTGGCTGATATACTCCACAGCTGTGGTACCGCCTGATTCTATTAAAAGATAAGCTGTGGGGATAGGCTCCATATTAAGCTTACGGGAGAGAACGGCGCCTTTTACCTGCTCATCAATAAGATATTGGGGGTTACGGCCGCTGATAAGGGTGGTAAATAAAATTGCGTCAGGACCAGGAGTTACCTGGGAGGCCCCACCGGGGAAAAGTATAATGGGTACATTTACCTCAGCGCGAATACCCTCTGTAATTTTTGTAAAAGCCGGATTACCTATAAAGGAACCACCAATAAAAATGACATCCGCACCGGCTTTGGCCGCATTTATACCAGAAGCAATAATCTTTTCGGGTACCTCGGAATCCGGATCTAAAAGGATTATGAAGAGTTTTTTCCCTTCATCTATTTTGGCCTGCAGACCCTGCTCTATAGCTCCGAGTTTAATCATTTAAAACCTTCTGTAAAAGTTTGTGGGCCTCATCAAGAACAAGGGATTCCTTTTCGGGGCACTTGCTGCCGGCCTGGGCCCTGTCGGGCCTGCCACCGCCTTTGCCACCGGCATGAGCGCTGAGCGCTTTTACCAGGTCCCCGGCTTTAACTTTGGCCATAGCGCCTTTGCCTACCAAAGCATAAATGGAGAGACTGGAGCCCAAAGCGTTGGTGAAAACAGCCACGCCTTTTTCAAGCCTGGAGGCGATATTGTCCAGAAGGGCATTAGCGTCATTTTTGTCCAGACCTCCAAGGGTGTCTACCACTACCTGGTAACCGCCAGTTTCTTTAGCACTGGTAAGTAAGGCCTCCACCTTGAACTGGGCCTGTTTGCGGCGCAAAATATCCATTTCTTTTTCCTGGTCCTTATGGCGCTGTATAAGGTCGTCCACCTTTTGTGCCTCCTGGCCGGGTTTGGCTTTAAGAGCAGCGCCAATATGCATGAGGGAGTCTGCTTTTTGACGCAATAAAACCATAACGGCCTGACCAGTAACCGCCTCAATACGGCGCACGCCTGAGGCTATACTGGATTCGCTGATGATTTTGAAGGCCCCTATCTGACCTGTAGCAGAAGCATGGGTGCCTCCGCACAACTCCTTGCTGAAGCCGCCCATTTTAACAACCCTGACCTCGTCGCTGTACTTCTCCCCAAAAAGCGCCATGGCACCCCCGGATTTAGCTGCCTCCAGAGATTGGATATCAACCGTAACAGACAAATTATTGCGGATTTCTGAGTTTACAATATCTTCTACTTTTTCAACCTCCCGGGAGGTCATGGCCTGATAGTGGGTAAAGTCAAAGCGTAAATCCTCTGGCGCCACACGGGAGCCCTGCTGCTGTACATGATCACCCAGCACCTGCCGAAGGGCGGCTTGCACCAGGTGAGTGGCAGAGTGGTTGCGTAGGGTACTGGCGCGTTTGTCATTGTCAATCTGAGCCTGTACAAGGGTATTTTTGTCAATGGCCAGCACACCCTCTTTGAGTATGCACTTGTGCGAAGTCATATCTGTGATTTTAATTGTGTCTATAACCTCTAACTTAACACCCGCCCAGGATAACGTGCCCTTGTCCCCTACCTGACCGCCTGACTCAGCATAAAAGGGTGTGGACTCCAGGATGATGTATACAAATTTATCGTCCTGCCGGTAACGTAGTACCCGGGACTCACCGACTATACTGTCATAGCCTGTAAAAACCGGTGAAGCCTCAGAATTAAGGATCTCCCAGCCCTCGTCCCCTGCCAGGGAATTGTCGAACTTTTTAGCGGAACGAGCCATGTCATTCTGCTTTTTCATGCAAACATCATAGCCCTTTTGATCTACAGTAAGGGACTTCTCCTGTGCCAGAAGACAGGTTAGATCCAGCGGAAACCCGTAAGTGTCGTAAAGTGTGAAAGCGTCCTGGCCGGCGATTTCGCTGCCACCCTCTGCCTGAAGAGCAGACGCAATATTGGCAAAGCGCTCGAGACCTTTACCAAGGGTTTTAATAAAGCGCTCCTCCTCGGCCTGGATAACGTCCATTACAAACTGTTGGCGCTCTTTAAGCTCGGGAAAAGCGGCGCTCATGTTTGTGACCAGAGTAGGCACCAGCTTGTATATAATGGCCTCTTTTTGCCCAAGCTCCCGGGCATAGCGGCTGGCGCGGCGCAGAATACGGCGAAGCACATACCCCCTGCCCTCGTTGCCGGGCATGGCACCGTCGGTGATGGCAAATGTAAGCGCGCGTAAATGGTCGGCTATAACACGATGGGACATACCATCGTAAACGGCCCCATTCTCAGGGCCGGGCCTGCCCGGCGTAGCTGAGCCCTGCGAAGCGTAGCCGGGAGCATAGCGTACACCGGTTATTTCGGAAATTTCATCAAGAATTGGCTTAAAAACATCTGTTTCGTAGTTGGAACCCACACCCTGGAGTATGGCGCAGATACGCTCAAAACCCATGCCTGTATCCACATGGGTACTTTCCAGAGGTTTGAGGCTGCTGTCTGAAAGACGCTCATACTGGATAAATACCAGGTTCCATATTTCAATATACCGGGCGTTCTCACCGTTTACGCCCTCTATTTTGTGATTGAAAGTAGCTGCCTGAGTGGCCTTATCTCCTGTGTCAAAATGAATCTCCGAACAGGGACCGCAGGGGCCGGTGTCCCCCATCTCCCAGAAGTTCTCCTTATCACCAAAACGCATGATGCGGTCAGAGCCAATATCTGTACAGGACTGCCATAACTCAGCAGCTTCGTCATCGTCCTTATAAACTGTGACAAAGAGACGGTCTTTGGGAAGTGCCCAGACCTCAGTAAGAAGCTCCCAGGCCCAGCTGATGGCCTCTTTTTTGTAATAGTCGCCAAAAGACCAGTTGCCCAGCATCTCAAACAAGGTGTGATGATAGGTGTCCCGGCCCACCTCCTCCAGGTCATTGTGTTTGCCTGAAACACGAATGCACTTCTGAGAATTGACAGCACGCTTGAGGCCGTCCTTATTCTCCCCTAAAAAAATGCTCTTAAACTGGTTCATACCGGCATTTATAAAAAGAAGAGTGGGATCGTCATGAGCAACCACAGGTGATGAGCGCACAAACTGGTGCTCTTTGGCCTTAAAAAAGTTTATAAAGGTGGAACGAATGCTTTGGGCAGTGTGTTTTTGATTTACCATAGTATTATAAGTTACCAATTAATAAATAGACATTCTAACAAGCTAAGAATTTAGTGAATCTGGGAAAAAATGGCCAACAATAGAGCATATTGGGAAACTAAAACGGGAAAATACCAAATCCTAAATCCCAAACAATAAATTCAGAAATTTAAAATCCAAATAAGAGCATATTAAACTTCAAAAAAGAAATAAACGTCTCTCAAATCCAATAGTAATACTCCCTGGAAGTTTTGAATTTCATGTTTTCAAATTTGAATTTGTTTAGGATTTGGGATTTAGGATTTTCACTTTGTTTGGGATTTAAGATTTGGGGTTTTGATTTTGTTTGGGATTTAGGATTTGGGATTTTGAATTTGTTTAGGATTTAGGATTTAGAATTTTCCAGTTTATTTTACAGTTTCACCAAATGATGGACTGTAATTTGCCGGATGCCGGGGATTTTTTATTGCTTCATACCCATGAAGGCGCTCTGCTAAGGCATCAGAAGAGCCTGGTTGCTCCCTGTCACAATGCCAAAGCTGATTAGTGGGAATCAGATCCTGATTCAGAGGCCAGGGCTTAATGAAACCAGCAGGTAATAGTGCATTAATTTTATCTGAATTAAGACTCACATTGCCAGCCCTTGGGGGTATGGGTCCCGCCTCCTGACGATAACAACCTTTTAAAAGGGCCGGAGTATAGCCACCCTCCCGGTTAATAATCTGAGCTATTTGAAACAGGGAAAGGGCGCGGGGACCGCCAAGGTGGAAAACTCCCTGCCAGTCTTCCTCTAAAAACAGCTCCAGAACGCCAAGGAGATCCTGGATATAAATGTTACTCCGGACTTCATCATAATAAAGAGTGGCGGGGAGACCCTTTTTGAACCGACCCTGTATCCAGTCCATGGCCCCGGCATGACCATTATAGGATGGACCCATGGGTAACGTAATACGTAAAACGACAGCCTTTGGGTTGGCGTTTAGGATTTCATCCTCCGCCCGAGCCATGGTTCTGCCGTAAACTGTAACTGGTGATACCGGAGAATCTTCATTATACCCACCGAGTCCCATTCCATCAAAAACAAGGTCTGTTGACAAACGGATCAAACGTATATTATCAATTTTAGACAAAATAGCTAAGTTCTTACCATATAACACGTTAACCTTAGCAGCTAATAACGAATTATACTCACAGGAACGAAGAGCGCAACAGCCGGAAGCATCTACCACAGAACGGAAATGGTACTTCTTAAAAAGCCCCTCCAGCAGGGAGTACTTTTCCCCATTGATGCCATAAATACTCTCACCAGTGAATGATTCCAGGTCACGACGGCGGATACCAATAATATTTTGCCCGTAAAGTTTGCGGAAATAATAAAAAGCATTGTAACCGGGAACTCCCGGCAGACCGGTAATTAACATGGGCAATAAATTTGGGGACAGCATGAGGGAAAAGTAATTATGAATTATGAATTATGAATTATGAATTGGAAGAATGGTGGGGTATTAAGATAGGCAACCTTTTCAAAAAGCATTTGAGAGCCACCTTAGAGTATGTTAAAGTACTTTAACTGTGATTAA
>CAZRWX010000152.1:0-4724 GCA_964603925.1 uncultured Bifidobacteriales bacterium
ACATAATCACTGTCATGGTGAGCGGAGTCGAACCAGACAGTGATATGGTAAATTATGGTGAAAAATTAATTTGTCGGCTCACTAGGCCTCCGAGGCGCTGCGCCACTTGTCCAGGGCTACGGCCAGGATTATTATAGCACCAATTACCATGCGCTGGGCGGGGCTTGAGATACCTACCAGGGTGCAGCCGTTGCGTAGAAACGCCATGAGCAGGGCGCCTGTTACAGACCCCAGGATACTGCCTTTACCCCCGGAAAGAGAACCGCCGCCTATTACTACAGCGGCTACTATATCAAGCTCTTTGCCAACAGCAACCGTAGGGTCCCCAACGCCAAGGCGTGAGAATTGCGCTATACCGGCTAAACCCGCAAACAGGCCTGCCAGGGCATATACCTTAAACTTTACGCGGTTAATGTTTATGCCGCACAGGCGGGCGGCGTTCTCATTGCTGCCAATAGCAAAGGTGTGACGGCCCAGAATCGTATACTTTAAAAACCACATCATAAATATCATGCTAATTAGAAGTATCCACACGCCCCAGGCGAATACCACCCAGCCGGGCGTGGGGAACTTGGTCATAATCTCGCCTATCCAGGTTACGGGGGCATTTATCTTCTGCTCGGCACCCAGCCACTGTGCCAGACCCCGCACCACCTCCAGCATACCCAGGGTGGCTATAAAGGGTACTATTCTCAGGCGCGTAATAAGGGCGGCATTTGCCATACCTACAAGTATGGCGGCCCCCACACCTATACATATGGATATCCCGGGGGGGAAATCGCTGCGAAGGCATATGGCCGTAACCACTGTGGTAAAGGCGATGTTGCTGCCTATGCTCAAGTCTATGCCGCCGCTTATCATTACCAGTGTCATGCCCAGCGCCCCCAGGGCCACAATCACGCTTTGAGCGGCTACGGTTTTAAAATTATACAGGGTGAGGAACTGCTCCCCTTCGAGGATACCGAATATCACAAATACCAGCAGCAGGCCTATGCCGGGTCCCAGTATATTCATATATGTGTTTAATATCTGTTTCATGTATACCTTTACTGGCTCTCGCGGCCCCGGGTGGCAAAATCCATTACACTTTCCGCTGTCCATTCGGACACAGGACATTTTTCACTAAGTTTGCCCTTGTGCATAACGCACAGGGTTGAACATATACCCATAAGCTCTGGTAAATATGAGCTTACAATAATAACCGCAGTGCCCCTGGAGGCTATATCGTGTATCAATGCATATATCTGGGACTTGGCCCCTACATCCACACCCCTGGTGGGCTCGTCTAAAAGTAGAAGTTTTAAATCCTGCTGCAGAAGCCGGCCCAGTGCCACCTTCTGCTGGTTGCCGCCACTTAAAGCGCTCACAGGCACCCCCAGAGAGGGGAAAAATATATTAAGACGCCCTGCCCACTTATTAACATACCGGGCCCGGCGGCGTAGTTGGAGATAAAAATATTTAACGAAATCTTTTAAGTTGGGCAGAGTGAGGTTGTCGCTGATAGACATTGAGAGAGCCACACCCTCCCCGGCCCTGTCCTCACTGAGCATGCCGTAACCCATTTTAAGGGCGCGGGCTGGGGTAATACTGGTAAATGAAACCTGACGCTGATCGATATCACCAAGTGCCACATTGCCTATGCTGCCCATGGTCTGCGCCACTCCGGAAACTTTGCCGTTTAAACCGCAGAGACTTTTCAGAAGCTCTGTACGTCCGCTGCCCACCAGGCCCGATATACCCATAACCTCTCCCTCTTTAACACTGAAGTGTATGGAGCCTTCCAGGCCGCGGTTCCAGCCCGACTTATGACCGCCAGCTTCAATATGGAAGGAAAATACCTCGGCGCCCGGGGCGGTGCCGCTCTGGGGGTATAAGTCTTTAACCTCTCTGCCAATCATGGCTTCAATTATTTCGGGGATGGTAGAAGATGCCGTGTCTTTAGATACTATGGCATGCCCGTCCCGGAGTACTGTATAGGAGTCAGATATCTTCTTGACCTCCTCCAGAAAGTGGCTGATGTATATGATTGTAATGCCCTTGTTACGAAGTTTGTCAATGACTTTAAATAAAGTGGCTGACTCCCTGGGGCTTAAACTTGAGGTGGGCTCATCCATTACTATTATAGAGGAATTTTGCAGCAGGGCGCGTCCTATTTCGGTCATCTGCCGCCCGCTTATGCCTACTTGACCCACAGGTATAAAAGGGTCGGGCAGCACACCCTCCAGAAAATCGTATACATGGGACACCTCACGCTTCATGGCGCGCAACACCCCCGAGGAGTGTTTTTCCCAGCCCAGTATAATATTCTCCTGAACGGTAAGGTGGGGGGCTAATGCCAGCTCCTGATATACCATGGAAACGCCCATGTTCCTGGCCTCGTGAGGTGACGCGGGGTTATAGGCGTCACCCTTGAGGGTAACAGAGCCGCTGTCGGGACGTAAGGCACCGCTTAAAATTTTCATGAGTGTGCTCTTACCCGCCCCATTTTCGCCTATGAGTGCGTGTACCTCACCTTTACGTACTTTGAGATCTACCCCTCTTAAGGCACGCGTAGTGCCAAAAGACTTGGTGATATTATTCATGGTGAGTATCATGGCGGCATCTCAGTTAGAAAGATTCAATCTCAGGATTACTGTCCCGTGTTATCTGTATTACTCATAGGATGTTCTTCCGGGATTCTGACCCCTGCCAGAGTATCCCCTAGGATTTCAAATACTTATCCAGAGGCGGGTTTAGCAGGGTCTGCATGTCGGGCTGATTCATGTTTTCCCGGGTTATAATTTCCGCTCCGGTATCTATGACTTTTTGAACTGTGTCACCCCTAAGGGTTTTGACCATGGCTTCTACACCCATCTGGCCCATCTTCATGGGGTTCTGCACTATTAGAGCCTGGATCTGCCCCTGTGATAGAGCACGGACCAGGCCCTCACTGGCATCAAAGCCCACAAACTTAATGGCACCGGCTTTGTCAATGTCCTGCAGTGCCTTGAGCATGCCGAAAGTGGAGCTCTCATTGGGGCAATACACCGCCTCTACCTGAGGAAAACGGATAAGAAGGTTCTCTGCCCGGGCCAGGGCTGTTTCTGTAGTGGGGCCCGCATATTGATTATCTGAAAGGATATTAATTTGGGGGAACTCGTCCCTTATGACCTCTAAAAAACCATTCTCTCGTTTCATGGTAGAGGCGCTGCCCTCCATATAGCGCATGACCAGGAGCTGGCCTTTGCCCCCCAGCAGCGCGCCCATATGTCGGCCGGCCATTTTGCCGGCCTCAAAATTATTGGTTGCCACAAAGCTTTTATGGTATTCGCCCTCCAGGCCTGAATCTATAATGACCACGGGAATGCCGGCTTTGGAGGCATCCCGTACCGGGTTTTTAAGGGCTACATTGTCCAGGGGTGCCAGCACAATGCCGTCTACGCCCCGGGAGATAAAATCGTCAACCACTGTAATTTGTGACTCCCGGTCGTCCTCCTTCTGAGGGCCCTTCCATATAATGTTTACATTACCTAACTCCCCGGCGGCCTTTAGCGCGCCGGCGTGCACAGACTTCCAGAACTCATGAGTGGTGCCCTTGGGTATAACGGCAATTTGCAGGATTTTTGCTTTGCCGGATTTTACGGCCTCTTTTTGCCGGCAAGCCGACAACAGCAAGGCGGCTGTCGAAATAACGATTAAAACTTTAAAGAAACTGCAGCGAATCATAATTCCCTCGTCAATAGTTAAAAGTTAAAAAAAACTAATTATTTTAAACTTGAACGGTAGATTTTCGCTCTTTTTCCAAGTTGGTGCTTTATTGGGGCTCCTTTAACAGGTACTCTTTAAGGTCACGGGCAAAAGATACCTGCCAGGATGAAAGGGCCTTTTTTAAAGAAATCTGAAGGTCTTTATCTAAATCAGCTTTTTTAGATTCATTGTCATAATGAATAGCCCACACTGGCCGGCTGTTTGTAACGTCCCACAGTATTATATATAGAGAGTATTGCAGCCTGCCCCGGGGTTTATGGGGGGCTTTAGCTTTGGAATTAACCACCATCTGCGTGGGGATAAGCAAATGGGAAAACCCCAAAGCTGCACCCACCCTGCCCAGACTATCCTTTAAAGCGCGGGTAGAGGCTATGTCCCTAGGGCGGTAAATGATGGGAACCTTTTGTGTAAACCACTTTTTTAAGGGGAATTCAAGGTTTTTGGATAAAGTTTGCACATGCAGCCCCAGCCCTTGAGGCAGCTGCAAATGAGAAGCGGTTAATTGGACAGAATCCAGCTTAAAGGCCGCCTTGCCAAAATCTACCAGATAGTTTTCCAGAAAAAACCTGACCCCGTCAGGAGAAAGCCATTTACAAGAATCACAGTCAACGGCCTCTGAGTATTTCATATCTACCAGGGGCAGTACACCAACTCGCAGGCCGGAGCCACTTTGGGGTGAAGATGCGAGAAAGGGGTCTTGAGAAAATACCACCGCCCGCACCTGGGCTGTAACCAACCCCGAGGCAAACCAGGCAGTAAACAGAAACAGGCCCATTATGCGGATAATTGTGACCATACGAACCTTTATATAGAATAAAGAGATGGATTTTAACAATTTTTCAGCCTATGACGGACAGACATAATATTAATACCCGGTTTGAGGAAAGGCTCCCGCCCGCGCCTGCCGGCTGAGACCAATCACGCTGAGTAAATGAGATAAAACAGGGTAATACAGCCCAAAAAGAGCAAAATGAGGA
>CAZRWX010000152.1:4824-6884 GCA_964603925.1 uncultured Bifidobacteriales bacterium
AATTTATTTTTCCGCAATATTTTCCTGCTGCTGTGCGTATTAACGGCCCAGGTTTTTTCTCAATTTAATGTATCCTACCTCACTACAAGTACCATTAAGCCCAACCAGCCCTGGAGTTCTGTTGACACACGCATTGACAGCCTCACGCTCTCCATAAATGTCAATAACGGTATCGTTACTACTAACGCTGTGGTAGCTTTAACTCCAGATTCCGCTCTTACCTACAACTATCAGAGGATTAATGGTGAAAACCAGTATACTAATCGTAAATATTTTTACGCTGACAGTCTGGAGTCCTCCATGTGGTTTAATCTGGAGGCCAATGCCGCCATTACGGACATGTACCTGTGGGTGGGTGCGGACAGGGTGCGCGCTTATATACAAAAGCGCGCTCTTGCCAATGCTCAATACAACGAGATTGTGGGCGCCAGGCGCGACCCCTGCCTCCTGCAGACCTGGGGTAATGGCTCCTACTCCATGCGCATCTTCCCTCTGGAAACAGCCCAAACCCGCAAGGTTGAAGTGCAGTTTGTACAGGGCATGGAGTCCGGCAGCGCCATGCTTCCCATTATGCAGAGCGTATACAAGGTGTACGATCCTACTCTGTCATACGACCTTTGGGCCAACAAAACCATAGGGAGCGTAGTTATTACTATTGCAGCCACAGACGGCCAGTCATACGAAATCGACTGGGGCACTCTGGGCAAGTTCCAGGCCGGCGCTATCCCCGCCACCACTGTTAAATACAATGTTGAGGAAATACCCCAGGCCGTAATCAGTCAAAAAGTTAATCCAGCTGAGGCCTGGACAGGGTTTAAAGACGGCCAAAGCTACTTCGGCCTTAAAACTACTCTGGTATACAGTGAGCTGGAAACAGAAGCTGAACCCACAGAGAGGGTGTTTATCGCCGATGTTCCAGATGTTGATCAAAACCTGACCCGGGCGCGTAAACTCATGCTTCTGGCTATTAAAAAATATGTGGGTCAGGGCCAGGTTATGAATGTAGGTCTGGTGGATAAACAAGGTCAGGTTGATTATGTCTTCAGTGCTCCGGTGCCTATTTCTCTCACTAACCTTACTGCGGTATATCACGCCCTGCTTTCCTGGGGCGGTTCAGCCAGCGCCAACGGCCTGGCTGTAGCAGAGAGTGTGGCCAAAGCCAGGGCGCCGGGTAACAGCGCTATCACTATCCTTATCAGCGGTCAGGCTTATGAGCGCTATCCTGTTGCTTATCCTTTTAAATCCAGCAGCCGGGTTCAGGATTCCATCAATTACGACCAATGGAACCAGGCCTATACACAGTGGTACCAGGACCAGCAAGTGCGTATCAATAATCTCAGCGATTCCCTTAAGGCTAAAAACCTCATGCTCTTCGGGTTCTGGAACGACTACAATATTTCCCAGGTTGCCAACGCTACCGGCGGCTACCAGCTGGGTAACCTGACAGGCAGCTATTACTGGTATTATCCCACGGCTTACGATGCCGGCGGCGCTGTTGTACGGCCCTCAACGGATACCTGGCACTTGCCCGATCTTTTCGGCCCGGGCCGCCCCGACAATACCGGTATACAAAATCTTCAAGTCACTGCCTCCGGGCTTGGTGTAGACAACCTGGCCATACTAGGCGGTATCTCCTACTACCCTTTTGGCATGAGAGGCGGATGGGAGTTGGACGGCCCCATGGTTATGGCTAAAACCAGCTCAGCCATTTACCCCTATTATTATAATCAGGACTCCGTAGAGGTCCGTGTATCAGGCACTTATACAACTCCGGGACAGTTGACTCTGACAATTACGGGCACTTGGAGCGGTCTTAAATTCACCAAACTGCAGTCGGTAAACGTAGGCCCTGCTACTGGTTCTTCCGAACTGGGTGGCAGCCTCTGGGCTTACCAAAAGTCCGAACAGATGCGTACGGACGACTACACCAATGTGGAGGGCATATATGCTCTGGGCAGGGATTTCCATGTAGTCAACAGCCAGACCAGCCTTTTAGCTCTGGAGCCCGGCATGCAGCTGTGGGAAGAGCTGCCCGGTGAAGAAAACAGCAGCAGGGAAGC
>CAZRWX010000152.1:6984-8533 GCA_964603925.1 uncultured Bifidobacteriales bacterium
GCCCTCAGGGGTAATCAGGGTATACTGAGGGTGGCTGAAGCAGGTAAAGGTATCAAGGCCTGGTTTAGGGGCCTGGAGTCTGGTACCCCTGTTGAGTTTGAAATACGTGATATCAAGGGCAATTTAACAGCACATTTGCCTGCCTCCTGGGAAAACGGAGTCTGGGTGGCTTACTGGCAGCCTCTTAAAGCCCAAAAAGGTGTTTATGTGCTGGTTCTTAAAACACCCATGGGTACTTATATCAGGAATTTTGTCCTGGCTCGATAAATGCCAATCGAAGGTAAACGGGGAGGGCGTAGTACGCCCTCCTTTTGCTTTTTACCCAAATCAAAGCCACCATAACATTCCTAAAAAAAATATATTCATAGCGTGAAAAGCTTTTTCCAACAACAGTCTTTATGGAGGTACGCGTTTTATATACTCGTTATTTTCGCCTTTTTAACATTGTCAGCGTGTATAACCTTAATCCGCAAGCCGTTTCGCTACGATAATTCCCATATCAAAATACTCCTGACGGAGGCCGGTGAGTTTCATACCCCTCAGGAGTTTCTGCAGATCATGGAGACCAGCCAGATAAAATTCAGTGTTCGGGCACAAAATGAGCTTATTTCAGACAGCATGGTGTCCGCTCCTGTCGCGGTGCCTGTTATAGATCCTTTTTTCAATATCATGTCCCGGGGAACGCAAGTCAGGGTCTTTTCGGATAAACCAGGCGCTGAAAGGGAGAAGTTCTGGGAGGCTGCCAGGGCCTATGAGGTGGAGAAAAAATGGGCTGATTCCAAAATCCTTTATGAAAAAGTCATTAACATTTCTCCTGATTATTTTAAAAGTTATACCTACTATGGCAAAAGTCTGCTGGACCAGGGGGAGTATGAGGCCGCAATCGGCCAGCTGACCAAAGCCGTTGCCTTAAATGATATTGACTGGGAGGCCCATTTGTGGCTGGGGCAGGCACATTTTAGAAGTAATAACATATTAAAAGCCAAAAAACATCTTATTTACGCTTTTGTGCTTAATAAAAGGGATCCCCATATTCAGGAAACTCTACGTTTCGTATTAAGGAGTTCGGCTCTGGATATCCGCAGCAACCGCCTTAAACAGCCCTTTTACATTCATAACCCTAAAAAAGGCCATGTAGATATTGTATTACAAAAAGGTGAAGGGGAGGCGTGCATGGCTATGGCCACCTGTATGGCCGTGTGGAAATATGATGAGGATTATATAGAAACCATGCTGCGGGGCCGCAATGACTCCCTGAGCCTGCTTATGTTTAAAGAGTGTATTATGACTCAGGCCCTGGCTAATTCCGTTCTGGTGAATAAAAACATCGATCTTCCCCATACCCAGAAATACCTGTACGCGGCCGTTCTCGACAAACTCATCGATGCTATAATTCTATGGGAAATAGCCGCTACCCTTGACCCTCTCACCGTATTGGTGGCCACCAGAGAGCAAAGGCAGGAAATGGCGCGCTACATTGATATATATGTGTTTCACTAGTGTCGTGTATTGAAAGTTATACCCAAAGAATTGGCAATGTGGAAGTGCG
>CAZRWX010000153.1:0-8533 GCA_964603925.1 uncultured Bifidobacteriales bacterium
AATAATAATGCCCGATGAGCATTTTACTAAAGTGAAACACGCTCCATCGGATTATGGGAGAATGATATTAATCATTCTCCTTTGCTAATGGAAGAAACTTCCATTAGCCTAGAACGGAAACCACCTCCGTCTTCGTCCAATTTTGCAGTACTGCGCCGGACAGGTTGGTGAGTTTCCGTTCTAATTGAATTGGAAATGTAAAATTAAACCGGTATTAAATAAAGTAATCGGGATTTACCTGTAACCATTACTATAATTTAGGATCTCATTCATTCGTTTATAAAGGTCACTGAGACCAAACCAAATAATGGTATCTCAGAGTTGTTTCGGTAGTCGGTAAAAAGGTCATCCTCTCTATGAAACATATCCAAAAATCATTACTCCCGGTTCTTCTTTTTACGGCTACTTTTATATTAACGTGTTCATCCAGGCCCGCCCTTCCCAAACTTGTCATGGTAATCTGCGTAGATCAAATGCGCGCAGACTATTTAGAAAAGTTTCAACCCGTATTCGGTGAGCATGGTTTCAAGCGCCTGCAGCGGCAGGGGGTCACATTTCAAAATCATATTCTACCCTACTCGAACACCGAGACAGGTACCGGTCATGCCGTAATATTAAGCGGTCTTTTACCACGCAGCAACGGTATCGTTAAAAACAAATGGTATGAAAAAGGCACACAAATATCTGTTGCCTGCACCCGGGGTGAGCCCTCAGACACTGTTTATGGTTCAAGGGGCCAGTCAATGGCCAGTCCCCGGCTATTTATCGGTAATACGGCCGGCGACTGGCTTAAGCATTCCAGTCCCCAGTCTAAAGTTTTTACGGTTTCTACCAAACCCCGTTCGGCTATTTTTCTGGCTGGCAAGCACCCCAACGGTGTCTACTGGCCCCATCCATCTAACTATCAGATGGTCAGCTCAGGTTACTATTCAAAGCACCCGCCCGCCTGGGTGCTCCAATGGAACCAGCTGTACTGCCCCAAGCCTACTTTCCGGCGCACATGGGACTATCTCCGGGACTCCTCCCTATACCAGAGCGCGCCAATGCCCTCATTCAATCCCTTTGTTAAGAGCAAAAGCTGGGCGGGCGGCTTCCCCCATGTCATTACCCATAATATGTTCGGCCAGAGCCATTTTCAGATGGACTTGAACCTGACCTTTCTACAATCACTTATAGTTAATGAAGGTATAGGCAAAGATGACTACCCCGACATTGTAGCATGGTCAATATCCATTACCGACTACATTGGTCATACATTCGGCATGGAGAGCCATGAGGTAATGGACGCTTACGCCCGCGCTGATATGGCTATAGAAAATCTGCTGAGGTTTCTGGATACCAATGTGGGACAGGGCCAGTACGCTGTTATACTCACATCCGATCATGGTGTGCGTGCCACCACCCGCCTGCTCCAGTCCCAGGGCATAAAGGGCGCCAGTTTCATAGACAACTCAGCTATTATCAAGGCCTTTATAAACTCCCTGCGTACGGTATTTAATATCCCCGCAGATAAAGGCCTCAACGCTGACTTTAGAATTGTGCGCATCCGCGGCAATGACGTATACATTAACCGGCAACTGACAGACTCCCTTAATCTCCCGTTTGAAGATATTAAAATCCGACTGCTGGCCAGTTTAAAAACTGTACCGGGCATAAGGGCCGCATACGATTATGAGGCTCTTAAACCTGAAGACGCTTTTACAACCGCCGCTTACAACAACTATTACCCCGGTCGCTCCGGCGACATTGTCATCAACCTGGACAGCGTAGCTAATTTTGATGTGGTACCAGGCATGCATGGCTACTTTGGCCGGGACTGCGCCCATGTACCATTAATAGTATGTATTCCGGGCCAGCCACCCGCTACCATAGACCGGCAGACGTCCCTTACGGATATTGCCCCCACCATCGCCAGGCTGCTGAGGTATGAGATACCCACTCCGGTTGACGGCATACCCTTAAAAGAGCTTTTTGGGGAATATTAAATGTTAAAGAGTCAATACATCTGTAGTTGCCTAAATTCTATTTTCAATAGCGGGCATTATCGTATGTCATTTCGACCGTGGTTAAATTGGATGTTTCCGGGAGAAATCTCCCTGGATAATTGAGCATCAGATGAATAAACCTAAGATATACCTACTATTCATACTGGTAATCACCCGGTATTGTGTCCCGGCTCCCGCTCAGGCTTCGACGTCCGGCTACCAAACACCCCTGTTTTCATTCGGAGTAATTACTGACGCACAATACGGGGAATACTCGCCCTCTGCCGGCCGCCATTATGCCCAATCCCTGGTAAAACTCCAGGAAGCAATAGATACATTTAACCTTCTCTCCCTGGACTTCGTCATTCAGCTGGGTGACCTTATCGAGAAAGACTTCAAAAACTTTGACACAGTCCTCAGCATTTACCATAGGCTCAAGGCACCCACCCGCCATGTCCTGGGTAACCACGATTACCAGGTAGCAGACTCCCTGAAGCACCTAGTGCCGGCCAAACTGGGGCTACAGTCTACCTGGTATAAGTTCACCCGCCCGGGATGGCGTTTTATCGTACTGGACGGCAACGATTTAAGTTTTTATGCTCCAGGCGATTCTGCCAGGCAGCAGGAGACTATGTCCACCTTCAACAGCGCTAAAGCTGCAGAAAAGACCAACGCTAAAGAATGGAATGGTGCCTTAAGTACACATCAGTTCAAATGGCTCAAAGAGGAACTCGACCTTGCTCAGGGGGCAGAAGAAAGCGTAATCATTTTTTCCCACTTCCCTGTGTGGCCCCCGGACAAACACAATGTATGGAATGACAAAGACCTGTTAGGGGCCCTTGGAGCCTCACCTGCGGTAAGGGCATATGTCAGCGGCCATAATCATACAGGCGGTTACGGCCGCAAAGGCATCATTCACTTTATCACGCTTAATGCCATGGTAAATACCAGGGAATATAACGCTTTCGCGGTTGTAGATGTATATGCTGACAAAATGGTAATTAAGGGCTTTGGCCGGGAACCTTCCCGGGAACTGCCGTTTAAGAAAGCCCCCCTCAAGTGGCACTGGTTTGTGGGCTCAGCTCTGCTGGTGTCTGCCTTCATAGCCATCGTCATTACTATATAAATCCGAGGGCGTTTTTGGCAGCCTTAAAATATTTCTTAAGGCTGTTATCGGATTTTAAAAGCTTTGCTATTGATACTCTTTTCTGGCTATCCATAGTTAAAGCCACACACAAGCGGCTAACCAGCAACATAGTAGGTTTTTAATTCGAAAACGAGGACAACTTATTTATTGTCACAGCCCACCAGCACAAGCCCAACAGTATCAGTACCATATAAAACAACAAATCTCTCATTTTATATGAAGTGATAATTGTGGATTTTACCCTGCTTGTAAAAATTTTATTACTGCCCTCAACAGCCCACTTGTGCATGTTCTTCACACTGTCGGGCCAAAACACACTGTTACCTTTAACCGCTTTTGCCAGCTCAAGGTCGTATGAAGCCAGCAGAGTATATACGTCATCCTGCTTATGCTGTTTAATAAACTGAGGGTAATAGAACTCCAGCACCAGGTGTTCGTTCAGGCATTTGTCCCACTGCCTGTAATAGCTGCCATCAGCGGCTAGAAAATCATTGCTGCAGTAAAATTCCCTTTGTAATAAATGCCGCGCCCCCTCATCCTCATACAACCCGCGTGCCTTTTGTGAAACACTGACACCCTCATTAATACCGGCAAAGTCTTTAACCGAAAGGGATGAGTATATGCGCCCGGGAACTTTGCCCTCATGTATATACCCAAAACCATGAACCATTATTAAAAATAACCCTGTAAAAACTGTGGTCAAAGCCAGGCAGCCGGCAGCCCATAAATTTCTGCCGCAACTATTATCCGTGCCCTTAACACTTTCCTGACGTAAAAAAACCAGCACACACATACCCAGCACACCCGAAAAAGCATTAAGTATACAGTCTCTTACCTCCCCCACCCTGCCAGGCAGCGCCCACTGAATAGCCTCGTCACCTAACCCCAGCCAGTATATGACACAAACGCTGACAATAAGACCCGAAACACCATTTATATGCCTGGTGACGGCTGCATAAACTAAAGCGCCTAAAAGGCCATACTCCAGAAAATGTACTCGCTCAATAGCGTACTCCAGGCCGGTAAGATAATGTGCGTAAACACAACCCATTATAACAAACGCAGCCAACGCCCGAACCAGCTGACGGCCCTTATATTTTTTGATAATATATACAGCAGCCACGCACCCCAAGATGCCAAAAACCCAGTATACCGAGTCGAAAACTCCATAACCGAACTTTTCCACCAGCGCTTTGCGGGCAACGGAAACCATGGAAAGGGTAGAGTATATGATGCCCGTGTATACGGCTATTAAAAGCCAGAAGATATAATCAATTTTAGTCAGGGAGTTTTTCATGATTTTTACTATTAGTAACATCTACTTTAAGAACAGGGTTAATTACAGTTATTTGTGAAATTGTTATTCCAAAATAAAACAAACAAAATCAGCAGTGCATATAATAATGATAAAATTCAGTTTTGGTAAAAGGTAAGGCGTTATAAAGATAAGGCCTTATGAAGATAAGGCCTTATGAAGATAAGGCCTTATGAAGATAAGGCGTCATGCTAAAATTAGCCATTTCATAACAAATAAAAGGTTGAGTATCCTTCCTGTATTTGTATTTTGGCAAAAATCTCGACACAATAAGTATTTTTTGACATAATATTGGATATTGGCTTTCATACGTTCTTGTAAAAAATCATGCAAATACCAGATCATCTCAAATGGATAACTCACAAGGGTCAAAAGATTCTTTTCAATAATTACAGGAACCTGCCTGCACAGGATATGCAAATACCATTATTAGTTTGGTCCTGAAAGTGGTAACTTACAAGTATCACAGCGCATTAAGCTTAAACCTATATGAATCAAATAGTTAAAATCGGCGTCTATTTTTCTCAATCAGAGTTCGTGCTTAAATGCAAAGACACCGTTAAGCAATTTTATTACTGCTTTAACAGTCTGGATAGCGTTTCCCTCACCTTTATTATCTTCCCGGAAAATGAGGCCGGCAGGCAACAGGGCCTTTACACAGACGTAATTAAAGATGTTATCGACGAAGACTTCTTTTTCCTGAAAACCCTACCGGATCTTAACATTTCCATTTTCCATGAGGGCAGCCAGGTTTTTAGGGAGCTTAATGTTATACTAAATTCAGACACTTACAAGCAAGCTGACGTCTTAAACCAGAATAACATTCCTGTAATTCAACCATTTTGTCAAGCTATTTTAGACTTTGTATTCTCCATAACACACCATAAGGAGGATTTCTTCATCGGCCAAAGTAGTACGAATTCCCCAGATTTTCTGGATTTATCCGAAGAGACAAAACAGGTTGATGAGTACTGGGGCGGGGGTATGCCCCATAAATCTGTTAATGACATTTATTTCAGCAAAGACCACGCCGGGTTAGGTTGTACATTCCCGGAATATATAGCAAAACTGGGGTCACAATTACCCAGCGTTGACAGGGCAGTCTCATTAGGCTGCGGGTCTGGTAAATTCGAACGTGACATATTAAAGGCAGGTTTACGCCCAAATACTTTTGAAGCCTTTGATGTGTCGTCCAATAGTGTTAATAAAGCGCGTAAACTTGCTGCTGAAGGTTCTTTTAATTGTTTGAACTACTTTGTACGGGATATCAACTATTTTAATCTCACCCAAAACTCCTACGATTTGGTATTAGCCAATGACAACCTGCATCATTTCCACAATTTGGAGAGGGTTTTTTGGGAAGTATCCCGCGGCCTGAAAACCCATGGCCTTTTTATCATTTATGACTGGTTTGGCGCCAGCCGCATGCAATTCAGCGATAAACAAATATCCTATATAGACACAGTTGTTAAAATTATCCCCGAAAAATTCAGAGTACATGTACATGAGGGCACAAGGTATTTAAAAAATGAATATTTAAGTCCAATGTTGGAAGCTATGATACAGGTTGACTATACCGAGGGCATAAGATCAAGCGAAATCGCCGGGCTTTTAAATGATAATTTTAATATTATCGAGCGTTTCAACTGCGGCGGCTCCATACTCCCCCACGCTTTTTTATTGATAGAGAACAACTTTAAACCCGACAACCCCCAACATGTGGAAATTGTGGAAAAGCTGATAGAATATGAGCAAAGCGTAATTAAATCAGGGGAGCTGGAGTCGGACTACCGTATATATGTCTGCACTAAAAAATAACGTCTGTTGGGAATATGCCTGACATTGTGAACTAACCTATTCAAATACAAAAGTGCCGAAATCCCGGAACTGGTGGAATGCGGGGCCAGTATCGGGACACCAGGCCCATTGAGTGATATTGCCATTATCATAGTCTATACGGTAAATATTAGCCCGCCAGCTGCTGCCGCTTACCGGCTGGGCATTGCCCATGCCCTGTAAAATAGCGTAGGGTATAAAAAACTCACTCACCCACCCTTCAACTTCAGCCATAGGTGATTTTTGCCCGCCTGTGACCGATGTAGCCTTGCGCACCTTGCGCCCGCCCTCATACAGCCAGGGCAGCCACCCAAGGAAATTGCCCTTGTGATTGGGTACCAGAATCGGCAGTTCATATCCCAGAGGGGAAATTTCATATTCAAAATATAATGTCTGGCTTTCATCCGGCCACAAGAACACCTCTACCACATCCTCATTAAAAAGGTAGCTTAAGTCAGACTCCAGGGTGCAAGTGAGGATATTATCCTCACATTTAACCAGAAAATATATGCCTTTATCCGAATAAAGAGTTTTAGCCTGTGTTTTATAAGTAGAATTGCCGTTTACAACTGAAAGACTCTGCCACTGGGTGCTCACCCACTCAACCGCACTGCCCTTGCCATCCAACTCAAAATCCATAGTCTTTTTAATGATTAATTCCATTTTTCTCCTTTTAGGTTTTTATTTCTGGTTCTTTGTCCCTATTGTCCCAGGCTTTAAATGGTGGTATATAAAAAAAGGGTGCAAGTCTCAGTGTTATACTAATAAAATTTTAATCAAAGGGCAAATTCTATATCCCAATATCTAAATCCCAAACCACCGCAGCCGGAGGCAAGTTTGAAGGAGTAACGCGACGCCCTAATTCGAAACAAACGATTATGCATAATATCTCTTTATCTAAATATTACTTCAATTTATACAGGCAGGAACCTTCTTTTAGCTTAACCTTGCCGCCCTGCAGTAATATATTTATGTCCTTGCCTTTAAGGTCAAAGGTAACTGCCTTGCCGGTTACATCGTCAAGGTCCAGGCCGTAATACAGGTTTTCCCGGGACATATAATTTGTGTAACAGTTATTGTTTAATATTTGGAGGATACATTAATTCCCGTCATCAACAGCCTGAAAAAAGGTGCTTAAGCCTGACAGTTAGGGATCTCCAGCCTATCGCCTGAAGCCAATTCATAATCCTTACCTAATACACGAATTTGCTGCCCTTTTACCATCTTTTGGTATATGACAATAGTATCACGGGAAACCACTACAGTAACATCATCGCCATGACGCTTTCAAAATAGATAAGCTATCAGCATTCAGCTTTTTTATGGCTTCATTCTTGAATTTATTGAAAAAAGCGCAGCCTTGATTATGCCCCTTAAAAGCAAAGCTTTTAAGTGTAAAGAATATGCCTTAGCATATTCTGGCGCTGAATGCTGAGCGCTATTTTGGACAGGAACTAATCATCCTTAAAGATATCGTCCAGACTGTCAACAATGTCACCGCTGCTGGGGATGTTTTCAGATTCATCCTCATCAGCTTGTTTATTCTTGGGTCCTTTTGTCTTTGCTTTTGCTTCCGGTTCTGCTATAACGGCATCTTCCTGAGAAAATGACCCACTTGCGGGAGCAGGCTGAACAGCACCAGCACTTAGAGGACCGCCAAAAATTTTAGAAAAGTTGGCTAAAAACCCAGACACCCTCTGGGCCTCCTGCTGAAGGGTGGTCAGGACAGTCTGATGTTTGGACAGTTGGTTTTCCAGCCCCTTGATCTGAATGTCATTGGTATCTTTGTGATCTGAAAATTCTTTGCGCAAATTTCTGATTAGGGAATCCATTTCGCCCCTGATAGAATCTTTTAAAGTATCAGTGTCTTTTTCAAAGTTAGCTACGGTCTCTTTAAGTTCTTCCCTGGATTTGTCCATGAATACCTTAACTTTTTCCTCCAGAACTTTAAGCGAGTCTTTGACAGTTTCAGACTTTTTATCAACTTGACTAACAATATCATTCAGACTGTCCTTTTGCTCCTTGCCCATTTCACCGATAGTGTCTAGTACTGACTTCTCCGTATCCGCCAGATTTTTAGAAATACGATCTTCCAGAGACTCCGAAGCAGAACGCAGAGAGTTTAAATCGCCCGCAAACACGTTTTTAATAAATAATTCCATGGCCTGGATGAGGGAATCCTTATTTCCGGTATTCTGTTCTGTATTTTCGCTCATTTGCGTGACCTCTTTCTTAGTTAACTATTTAAGA
>CAZRWX010000154.1:0-8527 GCA_964603925.1 uncultured Bifidobacteriales bacterium
CCCTAGATAGCAAATTTCATACCGCTGAACTAGGGCTATTAAAAGCCAGCAGGGCCTGAACCCTTGCAACCTCCGGTTTATTTGAATTAGCCATTATAATGATAAGCCTGCAGGCATATCTGGATAGCCGATATCCTTTAAGTAACCCCTGCCTGCTGGCAATAAATACTGGCAAAAAATGCCATTGTACTGGTATATTTAATACCGCGCAAGCTCTTTGGGCCCTTGCTATTAATTCATCAAAATCGTTTACATTATCGTAACCTCTAAAAACTGCTTTTCGGATTTAGAATCTCCTTTTACCTTATCAGGATGATACTTAAGGGCAAGTTTACGGTAGGAATTCTTAATGTCTTTAAGAGTGGCAGCCTTGCTTAAACCCAGAATTTAATAATAATCTTTATACTGCATGTCCATACAACCAGCTTACCAATTTACTTGGGTAATAAGGCTGTCAACAGCCATCATGACCTTGTCATGGAAAAAACAGGAAACACAACCCCGAAAAATGTCACCTTATACCTATAACCTGGATTACTCATTCGTCTGTTCTCATATTACTTTCCCTGGCGAATTTCTGTAGGTCTATTATGGAGTCATTCTCATCTACAATCTCCCTGCCGAGAATTGTCTCTATTACATCCTCCATGGTAACCATTCCGTCTATTCCTCCATACTCATCTACAACTGCCGTAATTTGATGTTTACTGGAGATTAAAGCAGTGAGTAAACGTAAAATATTAGAATTACCCGGCACAAAGAGTATTTTCCTCTTTATGTCCTTAAGAAAATGTTGAGGCCTTTCGGATTCTGGAAATAGACTGAGTTCACGTGTCATAACATATCCGGTAATGTTTTCCGGGTTTGTATGATATACTGGTATCCTGGAATACCCGCTTTTAACCGCAATGGTAAATGCCTGCTCCACTGATAAATTTTCCTCCAAACTTAGCATAACTGTACGCGGTGTCATAATATCCCGTACACATTTATCCTCAAGTTCAATTAAATTGTGAACCCACTCACTTTCAATCCTGGATATTTCCCCCTCCCTGGCGCCAACTCGTACCAGGGCTTTTATTTCATCTTCTGTAATAGTTGTAGTGTTAGCTGAAGATGTGAATAACCCCGTAAAGATCTGAGAAACCCTGACTAAAGGGTAGAGTATTATTTTTACCACAGTAATAGGCCAGACTATGTAGGGCCACAATGCCCTCCAATATATAGCACCCAGCGTTTTGGGCAGTATTTCACTAAAAAAAAGGATAGCGACAGTCAGACAAATTGAGAAGTAAATAACCTTTGAATCCCCGAAGACTTTAGCCGCATACACACCCGCCAGGGTAGCGCCCGCTGTATTAGCCACAGTGTTTAATATAAGAATGGAAGAAATAGGCCCGGAAATGTTCCTTTTCATTTTGAGTGCCCGCGCGGCAAGGGCGCTGTCCCTGGCTTTAACCTCCAATGTGACAATACGCATGGTATAGAGTATGGCCTCCCAAAAAGAGCAGGTGGCCGATATGATGAGGGTAACGCCCACAATAAGTATTAATGTATTCATTAAAATATCCTTTTAAGCTTCTTGATTCAGGCTTTAACATCTTCCTGGCCGGAATCTTTTATAAACATACAGGAGGTTTTTACTGTTTCGGATATTTGAAGCATGTGCTTCCAGTCTGGTGGATTGGGCATACCAAAAAGATTAATATCCGCTGAAGGGCTTTGGGCGAACTGCTGCTGCGGGTCACCACTTAATACTTTGTATTCGGTATCCTTAGGTGTGCGGATACGCTCACCAATGGAATGAAGAAGCCTGTCAGCCTTTTCCAAATCAGCTTCATCCTCCACCACAGAAATAAGCCTTATGGACGCCTCCCAGTTTTTGGCAAGCTGCAAACCGGTAAATAAAAGCAGGTCGCCGGCCCTCAAACCAATATGTAACCAGATATTAATGAGTTTGCGGTTTGCCAGGCCTGACTTTGGATCCATGTAAGTCAGTATTATGCCCATTTTCTCTTTTACGGCAATGGCGATCATTTTCTCCAGATTCTTCCTTTTGGAACGTTGCTCGCTCATAGTGAGCAGTACAGCATTTGGCGGCAGGAATGTTTCCTTCATGGTCTGAGTTACAATGCTCCAGGATTCTATAAACGACCTGGCCTCCAGGACATTTGAAGAAGTGAAAATTTTTTCGTCTTTAGCTTGAACCACTAATTCTGACATATTATTTTCGAGCAGCAATAAATCTTCGTCCTTTTCCTCTTCAGTATCCTCTTCAGTATCCTCTTTAACAGCTTCCCTTCGGGCAAAGGTTTTAACCCAGTTAACAACTTTCTCCTCAATACCATCTTCAGACACTTTAACAGTAATAAACCTGGCTGTACCCCTGGGAAGCAGCAGGCCTTTAAGCAAAGGCAGCATATGACGCCAGTTGCCCGGCGCCTCTATTGGCACCAGCAGGTTAAGCTTCCATGACTTGGCGCTTTTAGGCAATTTAAGTGATATTTGCAGCGCCCATTCTGCCACAGCATTAAACAGGCCCGAGCGAACATCCCCAAATTTTGATACTACACCACGCTTAACCTGGTACAGATATAGGCCTGTAATTACAGTTAAGGCAGCACCGGCGAACATAGGGTCGATAAGAAACATAACGATAAGGCACCACAATGCCCCCACAATGGGTATAATTACAGGCACCCTGAAAGACGGACGAAAGGTAAATATACCCGTGCTCTGTTCTATGGCTACCACTAAATTAACCATAGCATAGGTTATTAAAAAGAACATGGTTAATAAGGGCGCGATGGTATTAAGATTAGCCGTTAACAGCAGTACCTCCACCACAACTGCGGTAAAAAGCAGCGCGAATAAAGGCTCTCCTGTTTTTGTCACATAGGTCCAGAACCTCTTAAAGGGGAACATGCCATCCTGCCCCAGAGCCTTAAGGGTACGTGGTGCGCCCAGTATACTGCCCATGGCCGAGGAAAGAGTTGCCCCCAGGATACCGGCAATAACGGGTATTTTCCACTTAGCCAGTTTCATCATTAAGGTGTAATCTGATTTAAGAGCATCGGCAGGCGCCATGCGAAAATACCAGTAAGCCATCCCCAGATAAACAAGCATGGAAAGCCCCACCGCGGTCAGGATACCCAGGGGCAGGCTTTTTTTAGGGTCTTTCAGCTCCCCGGACATGGCAGCACCTGCCTCTATACCTGTAACCGCCGGGAAGAATATGGCAAACAGCGCCCAAAAGGAATACTCTTTAAAATCGCTCCAAATATGGGTTACCTGGGGCTCCGGCGCTTTCCCAAGAAAGAAGGAGATAAGAGAAATAAAAATGACAGCCATGATCACATACTGCATTCGCATAGCTATTTTGGCGTTAATCAAAGCTATTAAAGATATTGAAACCAGCACTATACTGGAAACCAGCCTGGCATCATGCGCTGGGAAAACTGCCAGCCAGGCCTCGGAAAACCCGATTATATACATGGCGGCACCCAGGGCAAGAGAAATATATAATGGTATGCCTATTGCGCCCCCCACCTCCAGACCCAGGCTGCGGGAAATAAGATTATAAGTGCCCCCTGTACCTACTCTTACATTGGTGGCCAGGCTGGAAATGGAAAGACCAGTGGTAACAGTGACAATTTTTGCCAGCAGTATGATGAGAATAGCCCCGCCTACCCCGGCATGCCCTACCACCCACCCCAGGCGTAGGTACATAATGACGCCAAGGATAGTTAAAAATGATGGTGTAAAAACACCTTCAAAAGTACCAAAGCGCCTAATATTCATTACCGCCCCTCTTCAATGCATAATTAAACACAGTTTACTCTTCTCCAAAGAAATCTTTTAACATGAAACTTAATTTCCTCCTTAAAGTAGCGTAGGAATAGAACTTCCTTGCCAGTTGATAATTTAATGTCACCATTTCCTTAACTTTTTCTGGATTTTTTAATAAATCTATAACCTGATCTACAGTATCTTCAGTTATGTAATCATCAATTTCAACCACCTTAAAGCCGCGGGGTTTTATATCATGGGCATAGATAGAGTAATTATTAATCAGAAGGGGTTTTTTAAAATATATAGTTTCCAAAAAGGCATTACCAAACCCCTCATAGGCGCTGGGATAAGTTACAAAATCCGCATGAGGATAAATATCCTGTAAACTGTATATTTTTCTGCCGTCACTTGTTCTCCCCCGGCAGTCTCCAATAATTTCTGAAACAAATATCGTTTCCACTTTAAGCATTTTTGAATAGTCCTTGATCCTTCGTTCATAATCACCACCCTCATCCCCCGACGCATGAGAAATAACAAGCTTGGCCTTAATTTTCTTTTTTTGTAACCGCCTTACAAGCTCAATGGCATGTTCTATACCTTTACGCTGAACTACTCGTGTAGGTTGGAGTATAAAATATTCATCTTTTTTAATCCCCAGAGTCACCCGGACATCAGCTGAGTATTCATCCAAATTTTGAGGCAAATTTGCATAATCCATAATATTTGGTACTAGTATGCTGGCAGCCCCTTTCCGAAAGGCAACCTGAGAACGCGCCTCCATATTAATGACAACCTGCCGTATAAATGGATGAACCGGCGGAAATGCACAACTGAGGTAATCGGAAATGCAGTTAACAGAAAACCGTTTGCGCTCCCAGCTAAAATCGTGATTATGAGCAATGGTTGGAATATTATTCTCTATTATAAACTCTGCCAGCGCCAACCCCAGGGGAATGTTTAAAGGTATTGCAAAGGCATTTTCTACGATAAACATGCCTATCTGAAATTGATTTGCAAATTTTTTAATTTCAAATTTAAGTTCCTGTTTAAGTTTTTCGATTTTGTTTGTCATCTCCTCTGAACGTATGGTATGTTTATATACATACTGGTTAATAGATTCTATCTCCGGATGAGTAAAATGAGCAAGAGGAGATAAATAGCTGACCTGGGCCGGGCGGTCCAGCTCACCGGCAAAATAAAAGCAGTTATACCCCATACCACTTAGCACATATGCCCATTTACCTGTTTCCAAAGAAACACCGTCCGTACCTGCAAGACGGGTAGAAATGAAACCAATATTCTTGTTTTCTGTAAACTTCTTTCTTTTGTTATTTACCATAGTAATACCGATTAAAACATTAAATTAAACACAAACAATAGGTCTTTGTCCATCCCCCATCATTACTTTCTTTTGAAAAGCCTGATCAGCTTTAATCCTGAGACTTTGCTCTCTGCGGTTTTTATTCCAAATGCCATTACCTGAGCGCCTGGATAAGCTACAGCATAGTCAGCATGGCCGAGTATGATGCCATCCTCCATGGCCGTAATATACTCCAGGGCCTTGCCAAAAGCATTGATAATACAGGCCACCCTCTGACCCTTGCGGACAATGTCCCCGGGTTTTTTTACAAAACGAATAATACCGCTGGTAGAGCTTAATGGTAGCGGTGAATAGTTTAGAACCGGCCCCTTGTAACCTGGGAGCACATCGGGCTCTAACCTGCCAACGCCCTCCTCAACCATACCAAGTGCTTGAAGAATGTTTAAAATTGAACAAATACCACGATCTATATTTTTTTCGTTAATAACCAGGGATTCACCCAGCTCCATGGTAAAAGCTGGAATATTTTTCTGAATAAGATTATATGTGAGGGAATTTCGTATGGTATCGCCATCCTTAACTTGCGGTAGACCGCTGACAGCCGAAAAATAAGTAATGGACTTCATAATGGACTCCCCTGCCCCGGGATCTAAAAGTGCGTAAGGGATAGACTTATTCCAGTCATTATGAAGGTCCAGCACTAACGAGGGGTTGGTTTTTATAATTTCACCAAATATTTTGTCCGCTATCCTTTGGGCCAGAGTACCACGGGGGTTACCTGGAAAGGCACGGTTAAGGTCTTCCCCACTTAAGGATATACCCCTGGACATAGTTTCAAAACCAGAGGGATTCATAAGCGGAAAGGCATAAATAGCGCCTTTGAGAAGGTTCTTTTTAATCCTTTTAAAAACCTCCTGAATTACAACTGTACCTCCAATTTCATCCCCATGGGAGCAGCCTGTCAGCCATACTACAGGACCGCTTTTACCACTGTTAAGAAGCATAGTTGGTAACCGGCGTTTGGATAGATCTGAACCGGTTAGAATTTTAAGAAAGGAGTATTCGACTTTTATTGAATGCATATGATCCCGTTGTTAAATACGGCCTTTTAAGGCCAGTTAGGGTAAATTTACTTAACCACAGAGGCGCAGAGGACACAGAGAAGTTGTTTTTGATTTAATTAAATGCTGTTTTTCGAAAAAATAGTAGCATTTATATACGATAGTAGACCTTACCCGCAAATATATCGTCTATTTTCTCTGCCCACATATGTGGCCCTCTGCGTCCTCTGCGCCTCTGTGGTTAGTAAAGCTATTTTAGACAGTTACTAGTTACATGGCCTTAAGGCATTTTAAATGTATATATTTCATTACCTTTTATACCCCAAACAGTAACCGGAGCTCATATTCATGAAATTCTTTCCAAAAATCAACTTTCTCAACCTCTTCGAAACAAAGCCGCAACTTTCAGAGGCAGAGGTCAATCAGGTGTGCGCATGGTCACAGCGGACGGCATCTGCTCCATGAGTATGGGCACTATGCAGGGGGGTGTTTTTCTCACTGCTTTCGCCGTGGCTCTGGGGGCTTCCAATTACGAAATTGGCCTTATTGCCACATTCTCCATGCTGGCGCAGCTAGTCCAGGTACCGGGGCTCTTTCTGGTTAAGGTCTTTAAAAAAAGGCGTGCTATTGTTGCCGTGAGCGCTGCTGTCTCCCGGTTATTATGGCTATTTATCATTTTAATCCCCTTTCTTTTTAAAACCCATGGTGTCACCTTTCTTTTGCAGTGGCTCGTACTCTCCATGCTTATAGGCGCAGTAGCAGGCCCGGCATGGAATTCCCTGTTGCGTGATGTGCTCCCCATGAAGACCATGGGCGGCATCATGGCCAAGCGCATTATGCTGGGCACCATAATGGCCTTAAGCCTTAACCTGGGTGGCGGTTATTTTATAGACTGGTGGGGCAGCCGCTTCCCCCAGGCGCCGCTGTACGCTTACAGTATCCTTTTTGCCCTGGGTGCTATTTTCGGTATTATTGGTGTGTATACCATTGCGCGCATACCTGAGCCCACCATGGCCGTACAGCCAGACGAAAAGCTGCTGGAGCTTTTTAGCGCACCGGTTAAGGACAAGAATTTCCGGAACCTCATGTACTTCTCCGGGGTATGGACTTTCGCTATCAATATGGCAGCTCCTTTCTTTATAATTTATATGCTTAAACGCATAGGGCTATCAATTTTCATGGTTACTATACTCACTGTCATCAGCCAGCTGGCCAATGTGTTTTGCCTGCCTATGTGGGGTAAAATCGCTGACAAGTTCTCCAACAAGAGTGTATTATCGGTTTCTGGGCCAATGTTTCTGCTGGCTACCCTAGCCTGGGCATTTACTACCATGCCGGAGAAGTATTTCCTCACAATTCCATTACTTTTCGCCATACACATCCTTAGCGGTATATCCACCGCAGGTGTAAGCATCGCATCGGGCAACATAGCCATGAAACTCTCCCCAGAGGCAACCTCTTACGCTTATATGACGGTGTTTGGTATTGTGGGTGCCGCCGCCGGCAGCCTTGCACCCATGATAGGCGGTACCATAGCGGATTTTTTCAGCGTGCGCGAGCTCTCCCTCAGTTTTAACTGGTCAGACCCCACAAGGACAATATCCATGTATGCTCTTAATTTTAAAGCTCTGGACTTCCTCTTTCTGCTGTCGTTTATGGTGGGCCTCTACGCTATCCACAGGTTGTCCTCGGTTAAGGAGGAGGGTGAAGTAAACGAAAAATTTGTTCTCGAACAGCTTAAAGAGGGTGTTACACAGCCCTTTAAACATATGTCGTCTGTCAGCGGTATGCGGCGCATGGCCACCATGCCTATATCATTTTTCCTAAAAAAGCGGGAGTAAATGAGAAGGTAAGGTCATCACTACTCTTCGCAGCTGGAGTGGCTAATAGCGGATTAAGTGACAGGGCTATGCAGTATTTAAACAAAGATGATGCTTCCAAGCACCTGCTGCGCACTGCCAGGGGCCTTAATCCGGGAATAGCTTTCGGATATATTGAAGTGGTTGAAGATATTGAACTCAGCCAGATAAAAGCGGCCAGGATATATTTATTTTCCAAGGCGCCACAGGATCTAAAGCCCGTGGCTGGTTTACTTTCCGTTACCGAAGGCAACCCCATTTCTCATATTCAGCTACTGGCACGAAACCTGGGGATTCCTAATGGAGTGATAACACAGGAGTGACTTTCTTCAGGAATTAAAGGCCCGTTTTCAAAAGGTGTTCGGCGCTGCCATTGGGGGGACAGCGGTATTTATCCGCAGCGATACCAACATGGAAGACCTGAAGGAACACTTCGGCACGGCAGGCGTGCTAATCCGTCCTTGCGGATTAGCTTTAAAGAATATGCTTAAAGC
>CAZRWX010000155.1:0-7103 GCA_964603925.1 uncultured Bifidobacteriales bacterium
ACAATCCAGCCCAAATCCAACTAGTCCTTCGCCTCAGATCTTCACTAAGTGAGGCGAAGGACTAGTTGTGTCCAATTTTTGACTTTTTAATGGTTATGATAATTTTATTAAATCCTACTGCACGTCGTGTGCAGTTGATAGCAATTTTAAGTAGGGTAAAAAGGGGGAATGTCCTTTATTAACTTAGAATCCAAATCCGGCTATTTATCTAAAAATTGAAACATTAAATCTTTAAATTGTTCTAAAATCGGGCAATTTTTAGGAAAAAATGTTAAAATATTACAAAAAAACCCGTTTTAATTAGATCTTATGCCTTAATTAAATATTTTGCATAAAATGAACAAAATCGAATCAACAAAGCAAGAAGTTTCAATTGTCGCAGTTGGAAGTCTTAATCCAAAGATTTTCCATCCTCAATGGTTTTCAAAAAATGAGTTAATTAAAGAAAAAGAAGCTGAAGGTGCAAATATTAAAATAATTAACAATGATTTCAGTATTTTTGATTGTGAGTGGCTTGATGTAACTATTGATAGGAATAGATTGCAAGTTAGAACATCACAAGATGCATATTATAGCACTTTAAGAGATCTAGCACTTGGAACATTTACAATTTTAGAACACGTACCTCTCACAAAAATAGGTATTAATTGTCATCATTATTATCAATTTCCAAGTGAGCAATCGATTGTTGATTTTGGAAAAAAAATTATTCCATCATCAAATTGGGATAAAGTTATTAATTATCAAAAATTTGTTAATCTTACAATCAATGCAGATCGTGATAATGAATTTGATGGTTATTATCAGATACATGTCAATATTGAAAATCCGGAGAAAAGAATTGTAAAAATAGGGTTTAATGACCATTATGATTTGGATGAAGCAAAAGATTCTATCATACAATTAAAAGCTATCATTAACTCAAGTTGGAAAAATGCATTAAGCGAATCTTTAAAAGTAGCCGAACATTTACTTAGCCTTTAATTATGACAACTCTAACTCTAGATCGAAAAGATGAAGAAGAAATTCTAAAAGAAGTTCTTCAGAATTCAGAAAATGAAATACGGGTTGAACGTAAACATTACTGTAATGAACGTTCCATAAGAAGTAATCATCTTCCAATATTTTCTTTAGAAAAAGATGGTGATTCAGACTTTATTTATACAAAACCAATTCCAAGAGCAGGCGCGAAACAACTCATCAATTTTAAGTCTCTCCAAAAATATGAATGCTATGTAACTGAAATCTTTGAATCTACATTTAAGTTTAAAATGATTGATGAAACAACAAATTCAAAAGACCTACTTGGAGAACTTGATATTGAAGATATTGATGATGAAGATTTAAAAATGTTATCGATAGGTTCTGTATTTTACTTAAATTTTGGGTATCAAGATACACCTTCTGGTAGAACAAAAGGTACTCTTATAAGATTTAGACGATTACCAAAATGGTCAAAATCTGAATTATCTCGTTCGAAACTAGAAGCGCGGAACCTTGCTAATGAGCTTGGATGGAAACTCTAATATAAATCCTCCATTAGAAGCCGAGATTGAGATTTCGGTTTTTGGACCGGGATATGGTGAATCAATATTAATTCATTTTGGTTCTAATCAGTGGATAATTATTGATTCTTGTACAAATAATAACAATCGAACAGCTGCTTTAGAATATCTGGTCGACATCGGTGTAGATTGCAAGGAATGTGTCAAATACATAGTTATAACTCATTGGCACGATGATCATATTAGAGGAATTAGCAATATTGTTAGAGAATGTAGCAATGCCAAGGTTTCAATCTCAAGTGCCTTACAATGTGAGGAATTTCTAAATCTCATTTCTTGTTATCGTGATGAACCTTGCTCTTCTGGAAATGGTACTCAAGAATTGTCTTTAGTTTTAAAGATGTTAAGAAATAGTGATAGAATATTTCTTACCTTAGAAAATCAAACTTTATTTAAAAAAACAATTAATAATGTTGATTGTAAAGTTACGGCTTTATCACCTTCAACAGAGGCTGTTATACAATCGAAAAGAGACATCGCACGATTGATACCAGAATTTAGTCAAGATAAAAGAGTTGTTCGTTCTCCTAAACAAAATCATTCTGCGATTGCACTCTTTGTAAGTATTGGTGATTTAGGATTCTTATTAGGTTCTGATTTAGAAGATTATTCAGATGACAAAATTGGTTGGAAGCGAGTTATAAAGAATAATACTCTCATAGGAAATAAAAAATCAGATTTTTTTAAAATTCCGCACCATGGTTCAAGTAACGGCCATAATGCTGATGTATGGGAAAAACTTTTAGTAGAGAATCCTACGTGTGCTATTACTCCTTTTAAACGCCTTAAAGAACCTATACCAAAAAAAGAAGATTTGAAAAGAATATATGGACTCACTAATAATGCTTATATAACTGAAAATCCTGACAGGAAAAAATTTAAACATCACAATAATACAGTAAAGAAAATATTTGATAAAAATTTCAAATCAGTAAGTTATTTTGAAAATTCTAGTGGTCAAATTCGTTTTAGAAAAAATCTAGAGTCTGATACAAATTTTAAAATTGATCTATTTGGATCTGCTTTTAAAATAACACAGGATAGTATTTAAAAAAACCAAGAAAACCCCCCTTTTTACCCAATTAAATCTCTAAGAAAAACACAAGCAGGGTATGTTTATTTAGACCAAGAAGTGCATACTATTATAGTGCCCGATCCGGTCGAACTTGACCGCGCGATCCGATTCAAAATGACCGCCTAATCCGGTCGAAAGTGACCGTCTAATCCGGTGGTGAACGACAGTTACATTTACCACTCGACAACAGTTACACTTACCCACTTTAACCATACCTGAAATCTGTATTTTCTCCCCATAAGGAGGAAAAATGCAGACAACGGATAAACAAGTGAGGAAGTTAATTACAGAGTATCAAAAAACAGGAAATAAGAGTGTTTCAGCCCTTAAAGCGGGAATGAGCAGGAAGACTGCCGGCAAATATCTGGCTATCGGAAAGACCTTACTCAAATCTATTGATAAGAACTCCATAGAGGGTATCAGAGACTTTAATTTGATTAACTTGCTTATATTCATACTGGACTGAGAACAATTGAGGTAGAACGCTCTGTATGCGGTGATATACGGATGAAGAATGGACAACCAGTGTTATGGGTACAGGGCAAGGGTCAGGGCGATAAAGATCAGTTCGTGGTTCTTACCGAAACAGTCTTAGATGCTATTCAGGTGGTTTACGCGTTTTATCGCGCCTATTGCGGGATAGCGCTTCATCACCTAAACCGGCGAAGTCAGCGGAAGAGAGTGTTTTTGAGGAGCCCGGTGCGGGAATTCCGCACGCCGGGATCTGTAGCGGGGCACCCGTCGTCCCACACCACCCGCCCCAGTCCGGTCACCGACTGACCGCATTGCGAACAAATTTCGCCAAACATGTCCATTATCCGCTGGAGGCATTTCCGGAAATTCTAGCCTTCCGGCTTGTTTGCGCCCCAATTCACGAGGAGCATAGAAGATGTGGTAGTGACACCCATGAATCATGCGTAAATCGGCGCGGGGTGGATCCAGAGGAGGCAACAATGAGTAAAAAGGGGGTGCGGTCGGGGCGATTGCTGCCCCGCTACGGTTCGGTTGGAGAATTTTTTATCTTTCCCGTTTATGCACCAATCCTGTTCCACCCTTGTCTATGACCGGCAAACTATGAACGGCCTCCCGGAGATCCTGCACAAGATCCGGGAGCTTGGCTTTCGCTCCATGGATCTGGCAGCCATCGAGGGCTGGCGGAATGTGAACCCATCCTTCCTCCTCCGGGACGGGGGGAAGTGGGCGGGCGAATTCTCCCAGCTGGCGACAACACTCGGCCTAACCACCAGCTCCATCAACTGCCGCTTTTCCGCCCCCCTCAATGACCCCTCCCCCGCCAGCTTCGACCTCTGCCGCCGGGAATTTAAGGCGGTGCTGGATCTGGCCAAAACCCTGCACTGCCCAAACCTAACCGTGCAACCCGGCACCCCGTTGCCGGGGCACACCCCGGCGGCGCTGTTCGACACCCTACGCGGCCACCTGATCGAATTGTCTGCACTCGCCCCGGGGATGACTATCGGCCTGGAGGCCCACTTTGGATCATTCCTGGAAAATCCCGCCGATACCCTGCGCTTTGCCAGGGCGGTTTGGCCGCACGTGGGTGTTACCTACGACCCCAGCCATTTTGTGATGCAGGGCATTCGGTTCGCCGTCACCAAGGCTCTACTCGACTTCACGGTGCATGTCCATGTGCGCGATGCTGCCCTCGGCAAAATGCAGGTCGACATGGGAACCGGCGACATCGACATCCCTGAGTTGGTCTCCGCCTTGAAAACTTGCGGCTATCAGGGGGCGGTATCACTCGAACACGTCTCCATAGCGGACTGGAACATGCAAAGCACCTGCCGGCTTCGTGACCTGCTGCTGGATTTGGGCATCCAGATCGCTTAATCGCGCGCTGGGGGCAAGGCCGGGGGGGTGCTATGGTTTTAGACGACTACATCAAAGCTTTAAAGGCCATTGCCCGGTGAGCATTTTTACAAATACAAATACAACTACGAAGAGGTATCATCACAATCCGTTGAATACCTTAACAAAATCATCGCGGCATAATTAGCGGACACACACCTGCCCCGGCATAGCGTAGCGGGAACGAGAGCACAGCCTCATACTGGTTAATGCCAATGTTTTGTAATTACCGGTATAATTAATACCTCCCGTCTCCAGATCACACCGCCTATGTGAGATGACTCACAAAAATATTTAAAAACTCGTGAGGGTTGTCACAGCAGACCCAAAAGAGCGTGATCCCGCTCACCAAATGACATCTCCGGCTTAAACTGCCACGACGCTTGCCCCGATAAAAGGAGTATAACCGCCAGAAGGAGGCAAAAAATGAAAACAAAATTATGCCAGATAGCACTCATACTCGCCATAGCCTTTACAAGCTGTGATTTTATGGCCATGTTAAATCCCCAGATAGAAGATTTGCCAACTCCAGAGGAATCTGCGGGCCTGGCTGGTGAAGCAGAAGTATCCATCACCCTGGGTAAAGTAGGTGTTTTAACAAAACGGGCCGACATCATGCTTCAGGACCTTAACTTTGTACTTTCAGCAGAAGGTGAAACCGACATAACGGATTATGTAAAGCTGGACCCTTATAACGCAACTACAGTCATTAAGTCTTTTAAAGACCTGAAACCTGAAAAAACCTGGACAATTAAGGCCGAATCCAAGGATATTATGGGTAAGGTAATTCACAGCGGTACTGCTGAGTTCTATACAAAGGCTGGAGAAACTGCTAAAATCACCTTGAGCCTTAATGCCGCCTACTCCATGTTGAGTCTGCATGTAGACTCTAAAAACAATGATGTACAATACCTTAAGTTTTATCTGGACAGCACACTTAACCAGCAGGTAAACTTTGGTGCCGGCGCCGAAGGCGGACAGCACGCATATATCGGTTATGACTATTTAACTGTTGGGCAACGCCATGAACTTAAAATACAGTGTTTTGGAAAAATAGCCGTTGATGAGGTTATGCTCTATGAGGGCAGCCTGGGATTTACACCCTTGAGCGGTGAAGATGAGTCCCATGACATGGTACTTAAATGGGTAGGCCCGGCACAAGCCCCAGCCAACAGCGCGGTACTGGATATAAGCTTTGGAAGTATTGCCACAGTTAATATTTATGCCCGTACAGAAGAGCAGGACAACGGCGCTAATGGTGGCGCTAACAGCGGCGCTGATAACGCCGATCCGACCATGCCCGATATGCCTGATAATGGCAACTCAAATTCTGACAATACATCCTACAATTTTGAAACCTTCAACGGCCCCGCCATGCCCTACGCGTCCTATCAGGACGCCGCAGCCGCAAACGGTAAACTGCAGGTATTGATATTTGACAAGGAAACCCATCTATTTTCTTTTAACCCGGACGATGGTACCTGGGAGAGGAACAGTATGCCCGAATACGCCTATTTCTGGAATATAGAGGCATGCAATGAGAAGGTCTACCACTTCAGAGACATGATGTACCCCATGCAATACGACCCTTCCACAGACAATTGGACCGTCAAAGCCCAGCCCCACGCCTCAGATTTAAGAAAATCGGCAGCGCTCCATAATAAAATATATTACAGTAACGAACTGTGGAATTACTGGGACACGGCCTTTGCTTATGTTTACAACACTGGCATGGACACATGGGAAGATAAAATCCAGCTCCCGGGTGAGCCAGGTGCCATGGGTGCCTTTAATGATAAACTGCTGATATTCAGCTATAAAGAAATCACCCTGCGTGAAAAATGGAACTGGGAAGTTCTCAGCTTAGACCCCACAACGGGCACAACCACACATGTAAGCGATATGCCCGAAATTTGGGGCATAGAAAACGCAGTCCAGATTAATGAACGTATGTATATCGTCAACTGGAACTCCATCCGTGAATACGACCCCAATACTGGTGTATGGGGTCCCGAAGTAATCTTTGACTTCCGTATTTCAGCCTCTGCGGCTCTCAACAGCCATCTTTATCTGTTTGTACAGTTAGATGGCGCAGATGAACGTGAACTGGTGGTCAAGCGCTATACACCCGGCAAATAGAAAACTCTTTTTTTCTCATACCCGGCCCCTGACGTAAAATGCCCCGCGTCAGGGGCTTTTTTGTTACTTAATCCTGGATTTATAAACTTAAATAAGTTATACTTTAGGTATAACTTATCAGGGTTAATGTCATTATGAGTACCATAAAAACAGCCATTTCTATCGAAAAAGAGCTATTCAATAAGGTAAACAAAGCCGCTAAGCAGTATAAGGTATCGCGCAGCCAGTTTTTTTCTCAGGCTGTGGAGTATCTCATTGCTAAATCAGAGGACATAGAACTCATACAAAGAATTAATAAAGCATGGGACAAGGCCGCTCTATCGGAAGCAGACACCTTTACATCAAAAGGTAAAAATGCATACAAGAGGGTTCTACCAGACAAGTGGTAATTCAACAGGGGGATGTTTTCTGGGTAACACTTTCAGAACCTGAAGGCTCCGAACCGGGCTATCGCCACC
>CAZRWX010000155.1:7113-8512 GCA_964603925.1 uncultured Bifidobacteriales bacterium
TTGTCCAAAACAACGCCTTTAACAGCAGCAAAATTAATACCGTGGTCATGATTATGCTAACATCTAATTTAAAACGTGGCCTTTCTCCCGGTAATGTCACGTTATTAAAAGGTGAAGCAGGCTTGCCTAAAAAAAGCGTGGTAAATATTACCCAAATACTGACTATTAATAAATACGACCTTATAGATAAAATTGGGTCACTTTCTAATGCTCGTATTAAAGAAATAGTAAACGGCATGCACATGCTCCTGCAACCTAAATCAATTACTCATAAATAATTTCCCACACACTTACCAACTTTATCAGATACCAATAATAAATGTCCTGGCAAAAAAAAGTAAAAAAAGTCAAAGGTTCCTCTGGTTTCAACCGCAAAAACGGTGAGGGGTTATTAATGATGGGCACAGGCAGCCGTTACCGTTTTTTTATCCCGCCGGACCTAGCCTGGGGCCGCAAAGGCGCGGGTTCTAAAATTGGCCCCTGGTCTGTGCTTATAATAGACGCGCGGCTCGTGGAGGTAGTTTAAGACGACAATGACAACCCCTTTTTTTTATTTCTATATTCAATACAATCTCACAGGGTAGTTGAGCACATATAAAAAGGAGTATGTATGAAGTGTCATGAAATTGATTATGAAATTTTCGGCGACGACCTTCAAGTGGTAGAGGTTGAACTTGATCCGTCTGAAACAGTAATTGCAGAGGCTGGTGCCATGAACTGGATGGACGACGGCATCAGTTTTGAGGCTAAAATGGGTGATGGTTCCCAACCCGACAAAGGCCTGTTTGGTAAACTTTTAGATGCAGGTAAACGCGCCCTTACCGGCGAGTCCATTTTTATAACCCATTTTACCAACATAGGTCAGGGCAAAAAACGCGTAGCTTTTGGGGCCCCCTACCCCGGCAAAATCATACCATTGAATATGGCCGAAAACGGTGGTGAATTTATTTGTCAGAAAGACGCCTTCCTCTGTGCGGCCCTTGGTACCGAGGTTTCTATCGCCTTTACCAAAAAAATGGGCGCAGGCTTTTTCGGCGGCGAGGGTTTTATACTTCAACGCCTGCGCGGAGACGGCATCGCGTTTGTTCACGCCGGTGGCACTATCGTCAAAAAAGAGCTCAAGGGAGATATTATTAAAGTAGACACAGGTTGTATAGTGGGTTTTACACCAGGCATCAACTATGACATCCAGCGTGCCGGCAACCTTAAAAGCATGTTTTTTGGCGGTGAGGGCCTTTTCCTGGCCACTCTCTCTGGTGTTGGCACCGTTTACCTGCAGAGCCTGCCCTTCTCCCGCCTGGCAGACCGTATTATAGCCAGCGCGCCAAAAATGGGCGGAGCAAACAAAGGAGAAGGCTCAGTGCTGGGCGGTATCGGCAGGCTTTTTGACGGGGATTAA
>CAZRWX010000156.1:0-4647 GCA_964603925.1 uncultured Bifidobacteriales bacterium
TGTATATGCCGGATTTTCCCGGCTTTTGGTAGAAACTCCTTTGGACACCGGTAATTTATTAGATGAAGAAGCATGGACATTTGTACATCTGCGCGGGCGTTTTAATTTTAAGAGCGGCTCCGGGGAGGTTAACAATGTTACACAGACAGGTGGGGGTAATAAATCCTCCCAACATTTTACAGTTACCCGCAAAGCGCCTAAAGCCCGATACAACTTGACATATACTCATTTCCAGCAGGGGTTTTATAGGGGACATAGTTCCCTGTGGCGCAAAACTAAGTCAGCGTTGCGTTACGAAGGTACTGATACCAGGGCCTTGGACAGTCTTAATGAGCAGGCTCAGATGGCCGAAGCTTCATATGCTTATGATGTAAGTCGATTTTTTTATCCAGAAGCGGGGGCTCAATATACAGAGGTCGGGGGTGTGCGGGCGCTTAATGCCTCCTTGGGGTTTACGGGGGGTGTTGTACTTCCCTGGCAGGGCAAACCTGTGCGATATTCGCTTGCCTATATAATGTATCCGGCACTGGAGGGTCCCACAAGTGTTTCGTGGTTTCGCTTTAATCTTAGTGATATATATGCGGGCAGCGTCTCCTTTTCCAACCAATCACGCTTTATAATAGAGCGGCAGCCCGGGCGGCAGTCTTATTCTTATAATCAGACATTTACTCTGGGCTTTATGGTAAACGATTATCTGGATTACCGCCCTTATGCGCGCTTTTACCGTAGGTGGTATAGGGGTACGGGGCCTCTTCCTTCGGGCTCTGAATACAGCGCTGTGGGTTTCACCCATAATTTTTCCATCTTAAAAAATACAGGCAACAGCCTGCAGCTGGAGTGGCCGTTGCAAACCTCAGGGGCTTTTACGCTTTCTGAGAATGACGGAGATGAGTTCTTTTTAACCGGGCTTAAAATTCATGCGCGCCTTGACTTCTATTTGTAAACTGCTGCTGTTTTTTTACGGCACTTGCCTGTTATGCAGTTGTGTCAATACACAACAGCCACAGGGTGATGAGGCCTTTACCTTTGCCGTGACCGATGTAGGCCAGGGTCTCAGCCAGTTAGGTGTGATGAATGGGTGCGCTGTAGTATGGGATATGGGCCGGGCACAGGAGTATGCGCGCTGGCAGGGGGCTTATGCGGGTGTGGGTTCACCCTATATAAATGCCATAGTAATCTCCCACACCGACGATGACCATTACGGCGGTCTTAAAACCCTGGGTCAGGTCCCTTTTTCGGGGCTGGTGATTACCCACCCTTTTGAAGACACTACCTTGTTACTGGATTCGGTATCCTCCTACTGGAAGGGGGCGCTCACATTTAAGCTGATGAGCCAGGGCGATACTCTGGGAGGCCTGCCGGGGGTTTTTATTGAGTGTATATGGCCGCCCGCCTCTATCACCGGCCCTGTGCCGGTTGAGGACAAAAACACCTGGAGTATGTGTTTTAAAATTACCCATGGACACAACAGTTTCCTGGTTACGGGCGATATCGATACCACAGCGCAGCAATATCTTTCAAAACATTATGGCCATGAGCTTTACAGTCAGGTCATTGTTGTACCCCACCATGGCAGCCGCTATTCTCTGGACTATATATTCTATGGTTATGTACACCCAGGCCAGGCGGTATTATCCTATGGTTACAACAACTATGGCCACCCGGCTGCTGAGGTGCTGGAGCTCCTGTTTCAAATGAATATCGAAGTAAAACACACGCGCCTGCAGGGCACTGTGAGCGCACTCAGTAACGGGGATTATATCACATGGTAGGTGTTAGTACCATAAGGTTCATATTTAACAGTGTAGTCCTGATATTATGCTCAATACTATTTAAAGCAATAATGTCAAATCCAAATATCAAAATCCTAAATCCCAAACAAATGAGAAATCCCAAATCCAAATGCCAAACGAATCTGAAGGAGCACATATTAGCGGGCAATGCCTTTTTTGGTAAAACACGTAGTATGAGACCCGCACCATTATTTAATACAGCTGTATTTAACGTCGCCGGAAGGTGCGCGCTCCTTGGGTTTACGTTGTGCGCGCTTGTATACGCAGGGCCTGGGCAAAGCCAATGGCTGGTAATAACTGAGATTCTAAAAGACCCTCAGGGACTGGAGTCCGCCAAACCCGGGGGTGCCAGCCATGAGTTTATAGAGGTGGCCAACTTTGGCACAGACACCTTCCGGTTTGAGGGCGTACTGCTTACAGACGGCCAGGAGCAGGATTCCCTTATACCCTGGGACCTGCCTCTGCCCCCCTGCCTGGGGTGTATAAAAACCAGTACAGCCCTGGGCCCGGGGGGTGTGGCCCTTATACTGGATAAAAACTATGGGGATTCAGGCTTACCGTCCAATAGCTACTACTCATTGCCGGAGGGCGTTCTTCTTCTACGTACTACAGACTCGGAACTGGGCGGGGGTTCGGGGTTGAGCGGTAATGAAGGTGTTTTTATTTATCAGGGCACGCGCTCACGGGTGGATAAGGTGCTGGCCTGGGCAGCGGACAGCGGGAGCGACTTTATCCTGGGCGGGGCTATTAGGCACACAGCGGGGAGCAGGGAGGGGGTGTCCCTGGTCCCCTTGTCAGTAGTCTATAACCCTTACCTTTATGGGCTTTGCCCCCTGGGCCTGAGTCCGGGCTATTATGAGCAAATACAAAACGGGTATTTATTTGACTGGGATATAGGTATAAATGGTCCAGACAGTGTATTTGAGGCTGCCCTTACAGGTATATATGTGGGGGGCGGGACCGCCTCTGGCCAATATTCCATATACTCTACCCAGGGGCAAGGTGATAGTCTGCTGACAAAGGGTCTTTGGCCGGCAGACTCCGGTGTTTTAAATCTGAACATTGTACTACCCCTGACGGAGACCAGCTATTTTTTAAATTTTTCAACCCAAGACACCACCCTTAGCTGGCGGGTGCCTACCACTGGTTTATGGGTGCCCCAGGGGGCCATCATCATAAGCGAGGTGGCGCCCCGTGCGCCTGTGGGCGGCACAGAGTGGTTTGAGCTGAATAATACCTCCACCATCACCATCAATCTGCGTCAGTGGGCGTTTGGTAAACCCCACAGCCCCATGGAACTTACAAGTGCTGATTTAATGGTGCCTCCCGGTGGCTTTATTATCGCCGCCCGGGACACGGCCGCTTTTAAAAGCCTTTACCCCGCCTGCCCCGCCCTGCTGCAGCCGGAGAGCTGGGCGTCTCTGGACAATTATCGGGATACACTATGGTTGTGGCATTCCAGCGGCCTGTTTCATGAGGGGGTTGCCTGGGATTATGCCTGGTTTGCGGGTTGGGAGACCCAAAGCCTGGAGAGGGTGTTTGCCAATGGGCAGGGGGATGCTAAAGGCTCCTGGGCTATGGCGCCCCAGCCTTCACCCGGGCAGCCAAATCATACCGTTACCTGGCGCGCTGTGCCAAATGCCAATCTTAAAATCGGCCCCGTGCCATTTACACCCAACGGCGACGGCATAAACGATTTTTTAGCCATACACCTGACGCTGCCGGCAGGACGGGGGGCGGAGCTTTCCATTATTGGCTTTGATGGTATTGAGTATAAGAAATACACCCCCCCGCCTCAGGAGTTTTACCTGTGGGATGGGCGAATGAAGGACGGCACCAGAGCGCCTACAGGTCCTTTTTACATTGCTGTCCGTGTAACAGGCAAAAACGGCATAACATACATCCGCAAGAAGGGGATTTTATGGCGCTAAGGGGCTTGAATTTTATACGGCTATGTGCTTTACTGTTATGGTATACAAGCGCTCAGGCCGCGAACCATCAGCCCTTCCCCCCGGGTTTTTCCATGGCCAATATGGGTGCCGTCATGGCGGAAAGTGGTGCCTCTGCACGTCAGCCTTGGGTGCCGGCGGCTTTGTACTACCACTCTCATACTATGGGGGCCGCTGCAGCCGGTGTAATATATAATGACGAAATGGAAGGGCGCAATGATATATATCAGGTTGCCGCGGGGGGCTTTTATGCCAGCGGGCGCGCCAAAGGCGCCGCCGAAGGCGCCGCCAGGGGCGCCGCCGAAGGCGCTCTTACTTTAAAAGGCGCTTATTCTTATTACAGTGCCATGGACATGTACGCTCAGCACAGCGTGTTTGTGTCGGCTGGTACCAGAGTTTTTGCCAACCTGGTTCCAAGTGTAGAGCTGGAGGCCACCCGGGTAACCATAGATTTAAATCCTTTGCAGAGTAATCATACAGCCGCGCTGGGTATTAGTCTGGTTTCCTATTTTAAATATCTCTCCCTGTTGATTAATGCCTCAGGTCTTGGTGTTTACAAAGATAAAGACCAGGTAGACTTTGATCCTTCAGCAAAAATGGGGGTATATACGCGTTACCACAGCTTTGGGGCACAGGGCTTTACGTTTGTTTTCAAATTAGAGGGTGATCCGGAAATAAGCCTGCGTATAGGCGAGCGGCTCCGTCTGAGCCGGGGAGTCAGTTTTTCTGCCGGGTTCAGCTCCCGGCCCCTGATGATGAGCTTTGGTCTGCTTTTTGAGCTGGGTGGCTTCTCCGCCGCTCCGGCTGTGGCCGCCCATTCTCAGTTAGGGTGGTCTAAAGGCCTGGCTGTGGATTTTGCTTATTGACGATAAGTTTGTGGCGTTCTTGGAAATTAGTTGTGAGTG
>CAZRWX010000156.1:4747-8462 GCA_964603925.1 uncultured Bifidobacteriales bacterium
TGAGTGGTGAGTGCCTGCAAGTGGGGCGTTACTACCGTTGGGGTGTTCTTGCAGGTTGAGTTGTGAGTGGTGAGTGGTGAGTTGTGAGTAAAAAGTGAAAAGTGAAAAGTGAAAAGTGGCTAGTGCTGTGGTGAGTGGTGAGTAAAAAGTGAAAAGTGAAAAGTGAAAAGTGGGAAGTGGCTAGTGCTGTGTTGGGTTTTGAATGAAGAGTGAAAAGTGGTGAGGGTGTTCATGGTGGTTTTATCGGGGTCGGGGTCGAAATTGAGATGGGTGTTGGGGGCAAATGACGCTGGATTGGGTCATTTGGGACTGATAATGCCGTATTTTAGACAAGTTATTACAAAGGGTGGAATTAATAGTTATCTTACCTATAGTGGATTAACCCGGGAGGCTAAAGGCCATACAATTGTGTTGTACGCACAGGCAAATTATTACCGCATTATCTTATAATATTTAAGCTACCCTTAAAATCCTCCCATTTCCTCCGATTTTATCCCCTGTATTATAACTTCCCCGGCATAATTCGTTTTTGTTACGGTTCCTGGTTTACTCCATGGTATTTATTAGGTATTGATTGGGTTGGCAATTGAAGAGGTCAAGCAAAGTTACAGAAAGCAGTATTAAAGTTTTAGAATATTTCAACTAAAGGAAAGAAGGAAAAAGAATGAATTTATTTGTAGGCGGTTTAGCCAAGGACGTTTTCAGCGAAGACTTGCATGAGCATTTCGGGGCATTTGGTGAGGTAGCATCCGCCAAAATCATTACCGATAAATTTACCGGTGAACCCAGAGGGTTCGGCTTTGTGGAAATGCCCAATCAAGCCGAAGGGGAAGCTGCCATGAATGGGCTCAACGGCAAAGAGCTTAAAGGCCAGGCCCTTAAAATTAACGAAGCCCGTCCTCGCGAGGAGAACGGCCCCAGGGGCGGCGGCGGCAATAGAGGCGGTCGCGGCGGCAGCGGTGGCGGCAACAACAGCGGTCGCGGCGGCAGCGGTGGCTATAACAAAAAAAATCGATATTAAAATCTGCCTGCAGGTTGCAGGCTGAGGGGCATAAAATCCTCAAAACAGCGTTTGTTCCCGGATACTTGAGTAGTTCTAATACTTTGTAATTTCCTCTCCGGGAATTTTCTATTTTTCTCCATGCTGTCTAAGGGAATATACTTTATGCCAATTATCTTCCTTTCCTGTCTGTTTCTTATGTTAACACAGGTTTTTGGTGACCTGGAATACCAAACTCCCGATTATGCCATTAAGTGGTATATGGTCACCGACCTGAGTTTAGGCGGACGGCTGCATGAGGGCAATAAGTGGTTTGGTGATAAGGCTTCTTTAGTAGCCCTGAGCGTGGGCACTCACATAGTGCGCGATCCCCTTATGCGGCCCTATTCTACGGGTTTCACACTATTAGCCCAAATCCAGCCCAGGGATTTTTTTGCCGAGATGAAATATGTCCGCAGTCTGTGGAGGGTGCGAGGCCGCAGGGGCAGGCTTTTCGCGCCTGAACTTGTGGCTTCTACAGGTATCTCCTTTAACTGGCATTTTGCCGAAGGGGAGGGCTGGGGGGAGGGTCTCAGTGCAGGTTTAATGGCTTATTCGGGTGTACTTGGCGGCCTGGAGATTTCGCCCCTAATCGACTGGGAGAGTAATGTAAGCTGGTGTATAAGGTGGACGGCGCGCATGTGCCTCATACCAAAGCGCTTTTCTAATTAGTTCAACTCAATCCCCCACCCACCACTTTCTGGAAGGCAACGCCTCCCCAACAGTGATAGCTTCACCAGGATAGGGTATGGCTATATCAACACCCTTGGCACTGGCTGCGGTAATTGCCCGCTCAATGGGATCATACCAGTTATGAACCGAAAGATTAAAACTGCCCCAATGCGCAGGGATGTACACCCTGCCTTTTAAGTCCAAAAATGCCTGCACTGCCTGTTCGGGTAACATATGTACATGGGGCCAGTACTTGCCATACTGTCCTGAGTCCAGAATAACCAGATCAAATGGACCATATACATCGCCTATGTGTTTGAAGGTTTTATGATACCCGCTATCCCCGCTGAAGTAGAACTTATGCCCGGGCCCGGCCACACACCAGGACGCCCACAGGGTTTTGTCCCGGCCAAACCCCCTGCCCGAAAAATGCTGGGCGGGCAGAGCGGTAATATTACATCCCTTAATTGTAACACTCTCACTCCAGTCCAGGGCCGTAACCTTGCCCCGGGGCACCCCCCACTTAACCAGGTATTTGCCCAGCCCGGTGGGCACAATAAACCTGTCCACCTTTTTATGAATGGCCTTAATAGTGGCCTTATCCAGATGATCGTAATGGTCATGGGATATAATTACAACATCCACCCGGGGTAAAGCCGACCCTGATATGGGGGCATTTTCCTGGAAGCGTTTTACAGAGTAGATCCATGGCACAGGTGAAGTGTTATTAGACAGCACCGGGTCCAGTAACAACCGCAACCCGTCTACCTCCATAATAAAAGATGAGTGCCCCAGCCATGTCGCCCGGAGTTGGTCTGAGCTCCCGCTAAAAATTGAGTCTGCATTAAGGGGTGTGTATTTAAGTTTTTCTTTAGGTTCACGGAGGTTCTTAGAGCCCATCCACTCCTTTAACATACCCCACATGGCGCCATCAGGTATCATATCGAACTTGCGGTAATTTTGGTATTTGCCTTTTACTTTGATAGATTTCAGCTTGTTAAAGGCACTTTGTCTTTTAGCGTCCACAATACCCTCCAGATCTGATCCCCCGGCCAAAGTGCTTATCAGCAGAATCGCAAAAAATGTTTTCATACACTCATAATTTAATTACCCGTACTCTATACGGCTTTATTCCACAGCTTTTTTAGTAATACCGGTGGTTAATACCGCCCTGTGGAAAGCCTTTTGTAACACGGTATTATCCAGATGATGACGCCAAAGGCTGCCATGGCGGTCTACAACTAACCTGCTTGAGCGCAATACCCACTGACACCCCCAGGTATTAGTTTCACCAATAAACTTACTCTCAAGCCCAGAGGCCGATGTTGTACCTTGGAAACCCCTGTCGCAATCCTGTACTATAAATCAGCTCTATCATCAGCTTAAAAATACCTGTAGATGCACTGGTAATAGCACAAGCTTCCCGAGGTGATAAAACAACTGGTAATTTAGACCGCTTTTTTGCTTGTAGGGAGCCGGCAACAAAGGGAGCCTCACGCCCAAGTATATGTTATCGGCAACGCCATCCCAGGAAATATTAAAACAAGGCGCCACCCCCGAATTATGAGGAACAAAAACTTGAATATACAACTCTAAAGCGTGCCGCGCCCGAGTAAGCTGCCAGTCCTTAAAATGCCCTTCAAGGGCCACAATTTCCAAATAATCCCGAACAGACCCGTATGAAAAATGCAACATTGACTTGACCCCAAGCTTAACAAAGCCCCCCCTGACCCACTTGGTAAAAAAGGGAATTTGTCTTTCTGGAACCCGATAACGTCTACGTAAAATTTGCTCATACTCTTTAGAATTAATTATGTAAGATCCCCATTTTTAAATTATGCGGCTTGCCGTAGAACCCGGGAATTAGCCCCCAAAAACGTCAAAACCATGCTATTTAATAATATAATCCCCTGCAAGGACAAAGTTCGCTGGACACCGGTGCCCAAATGACAGCGATTCCGTAAAAGAGCACCCGGAACGCCCTAACCCTTTATAAATAAGTCT
>CAZRWX010000157.1:0-8446 GCA_964603925.1 uncultured Bifidobacteriales bacterium
GATGCAAGGCTTAAACTACGTAGATTATATCCGAATCTTTAAATGATACAAGGTAGTAGTGAGTTCGGATCAAAAATATCGGAGCTGAAAACGGAATTGAATATGAAGTTCTTTTTTTAAAGATATGAGTATGGTTAAAATCAAAATATCTCTGTAGTTTTTCTAACGCTGGCAATAGGACTCTGAAAAAATACACCTTTTTAGATAACCATGAATTTTCTCAGAATTCTTCAGATAACTCTGTTTACCACCATCCTTTCCTTTGGAATTGAAGGTCTCGACAGTATCCGTTCCGATACAACTGAGAAACAGCCGGTTAATTACCTTGCCCCCGCTGTCCAGACTCTCGGGGTCAACATCTTAATGGCAAGTTTTAACCGCTATATTGCCCGGGCAGAATACGCCTACATAAGTTTTTCTTCTGTCAAGGATAATTTTAGACATGGCTGGGTTTGGGATGATGACAATTTTAATGTCAATCAGATTGGTCACCCCCTGCAAGGCGGTTTTTATTACACGGCGGCAAGATTTTACGGTCACAACTATTTTCAGGCGCTTACTTATTCCGGGCTAGGTTCACTACAGTGGGAATATTTCATGGAAACAGAATACCCGGCCATAAATGATTTGATTACTACCACACTGGGAGGGGCCATGCTAGGAGAAATCACCTACCGATTGTCCGACCAGATTCTGGATGAGAACACCTATGGGGCCAAAAGAGTGATTCGAGAGTTTGGGGCGGCCCTGGTATGCCCGATCAAAGGCCTGAACAGGCTGCTTAACGGAAGTCGCCGTGATTATTCTGCAACTGCTGAAAACAGGAAAAAATATCCCCTTAAAATGAAGTTTTCCATGGGTACCCGGATTTTATTAAAACTTACCACTGACGAACTAAATCCCAGGTTGAATACGACTTCGGCAAATTCCAACACCAACTTGTCCCTTGAACATGGAGATATCAATAAATCTAAAAAGCCGTATGATTATTTCTTTCTCAATTTTGGGTTTTCGTTTATGTTATCTCAAAATATGCACATTCTTTCGGTGGGCCAACTCTGGGGACATAAAATACCAGTCTCCCAAAAGGTAAAAAGTACGGTTGGAGTAATGCAGAATTTTGAGTTCATCAATAGTAACATTTACAAACTCGCACTTAGCGGGTTTGGTATTCAGCTTAATTTTCTCCAGCCGTTTTTCAGAAATTATTCTTTTTCCCTTCATGGAGAAGCCCTTGGGATTGCTCTTGGAGCCGTTGGTACTGAATATTATTTGAATGTTGAAAGAGATTATAACTTCGGACCAGGGGCGGGATTAAAAGGAGGTTTAATGATTCAAAAACATATGTTCGGAAGACTTTATTTTAATTACAATAGGTATATGATCTACACATTTTCCGGTGCAGAGGGGCGAGAGATAATCGGTATGGGAAGGGCAGAAATCCTGAAAACATTTTACAAAACTTTCGGGATTTCTGTAGCCTATATTTTTTATGATCGAAAAGGACGCTACGATGAGTTCGAAGATATAGATTTATTTGATCATGAGCTAAAACTCGAATTAACTTATGCCATCTTCAGGCCTTGATTTACAAAAGCTTTCACTCCTCTTCTTTATATTTTTTCTGCTCAACGGCAGCTCTCTAAATCCTGTTCCGAAAGCAGCTAAAATTTCCCATAAGAATGAAAACTGCCATCCGCAATTTGAGAATCTGGCTGAGGGTGGCGTTAATCAGAATTATGTCAAGGGTGCAATATACAACATTGAAGATGCAATGTGAAATGTCATAAATTCTATTTGCCTGAACTTTTTGCTGAGTCTCATTAAACGACAGGAATACACTTCTGCCTTGGGATCACACGGCGAATATGATGTTGGCATTAAACTTGCGCTACTTGGTTGTTTAAGTTCGGGATATTGCCATGAAACTTGGAATTACTGTTTACAATTCCCGGGTAGCACCCCGGTTTGATACCAGCGGCAAGTTGCTGGTGTTGGAGTTGGATGGCAACCGGGAAGAAGTCCGTACCGAGCTGGAGCTGGATAAAGATAATATTTCCCGTAAAATAAAACGCATCAGGGAGGAAGGTGTTAGTACGTTGGTATGCGGTGCCATCACTAATTACGAGCTGTTGATTGTGAAGCGGCAAGATATCAATGTCATCGGCGGTATTACAGGTGAAGTCGTAGAAATACTTAAGTGGCTGCTAAACGAGAAGTGGTTGCCCCGGTCTTACTTCTGGGATCCTTCCCAGTGTAAGGGCCTGGGGTGGCGTTGGCAAATAGGGGCTCAGGCGGACAACAAAGGGACTTTTGGCCGGGGGGATTGCCGAACTTGGCAGGCAATACAGTGTAGATGCTCTTCCTGCGGGGCCAAGGTGCCGCATAAAGCGCGCCGGCCTTGCCGTGACATGGCATGCCCTCTTTGCGGCGGCCCCATGATGGTGGATAGATAACCTTCCTTTAAAGCGCTTCAATAGCATCTTTATAGACACTAGTGAGGCATCCAGTAAGTTTTTTCATGTTCTTTTTGATTCCGGCCCTTCCTGATCCCGCTCATGCTGAGCGCCTGCTGGTTTACCAGCTGGCAGTCGAAGCAAGGGCTCAGGATGGGCCGGAATGACTGTTCTAGGGCATCTAACATGGAAAAGTTAATTTGTAACTACACTAGCTAAGTGTCCAGGTTGAAAGAAACATTGGGTGTTATTTTTAATTGCATTGTCAAGTTTGCGATTTGCAATGCCAATGACTAAATGCAGATTGTTTATATCCTGAAATAAATTGGCACAAAATATGCTTTCAAGTGTATTTGTAAGCTTAGCACGGCAACCTGATTGTTAGTTATTAATGATTGTCTGGCATATGAGCTTGTTTTGTAAATGTTTAATATACACTGAGGTAAAAATGATTATTGTAATTACAGCCGAGGATTTCAAATTTTCTTCTAAGCTGGACTTAAGGTTTGGGCGGGCAAAATTCTTCATTGCTTATAATTCAGAAACTGGTGACTGGCGGGCTGTGGATAATAAGCAGAATTTAAATGCCGCTCAGGGCGCTGGTATTCAAGCGGCTCAAATGGTTATTGATTTAAATGCTGAAGTTGTTATCACCGGCAACTGCGGTCCTAAAGCCTTTAAAGCCCTGCAAGCGGCAAATATAAAGGTTTACAGTGCCAGTGGAACAGATGTTCAAGATGCTATAATGAAATATAACCGTGGCGAACTGGTTGCGCTTTCTACTCCCAACTCCCAGGCTCATTCCGGGAGCTTTTAAATAGGGGCCTAAAACCAGACAGTCTCTTATAATATTAGAACGAATCTGCCTATATTCATGCCAAATGACACATTTTTAGATTATAGGCGTTTCTTTGGCATTTGGCATGAATTTTGATAATGACAAGTGGATTCTTTAAGCCACTTGGCATTATCTTAGGCGGATGCGTTCTAATAAACCGATGGAGCGTGTTTCACCTATCATCCTGAGCGGAGACGAAGGATGTGAAAATGCTCATCGGGCATTGTATAGAATATAAACCTTAAAAAAGAAGTTTAAATGGCGCAGTCAGTAGATTCTGATAAAAACAAACAAGATATTGATATTGAAAAGTCCCTGAGCAAAATTAAAAATAAAATACTGGTTTTAAGTGGTAAAGGTGGTGTGGGGAAAAGTTCAATTGCCGCTAACCTGGCTGTATCCCTTTCAAGGGCCAGTTATAAAGTCGGTTTAATGGATGTTGATTTACACGGTCCAAGTATACCACGGATGCTGGGCGTGGGACGGAAAGATGTTTCTTATAGAGGGGGAAAAATTGTACCGGCAAATTATTTACCCAGCCTTTCTGTTGTATCTATTGAGTTTTTGTTAGAAGATATTGACAGCCCTGTAATTTGGCGCGGTCCTATGAAAATAAGCGCTATTCGTCAGTTTTTAGCCGATGTAGATTGGGGAGAATTAGATTATTTGATTATAGATTCTCCACCGGGCACCGGGGATGAGCCTTTAACCGTGGTACAGACAATACCCGATATCCAGTGTTTGACGATTACCACTCCTCAGGAGGTTTCTTTGCGGGATGTACGTAAATCTATTAATTTTTGTCGGAGTACAAATACAAAAATTATGGGTCTTATTGAAAACATGAGTGGGCTGGCTTGCCCAAAATGCGGCGAAAAAATTGACCCCTTTAAAACGGGAGGGGGCCGCCTCCTGGCAGAAGAAATGAATATACCCTTCATGGGTGCCATACCCATTATACCCGAAATAGTATGGGCGGGCGATACAGGTAAAGCCGCTGTTGGAGAGTGCCCGGTCCTGGATGAGTATTTTTCCAAATTAGTTGGCAATATTACTTCTAAAATACTTTAACCCAAAAAATAGCAGATATAAAACTGGCAAAGATGCATACCGCTCATTTTAGGTTCAGTTACAACTATGACCAGATCTACTCCAGTTATGGAGGCTATTACCTGGGACACCAATTTACCGGCGTTTTCCTTACCTCTATAACACCTATTTCACGAGTTACTTCTTTAACGGCATTAATGTGCCATTCTATAAAATGCTTTGTACTTATTTTTGTTCCAGCCCCTCTATACGTTTATTAAGGTCACCCAATGTACGCTGCAATTCCAAAATTTGAGTGCTTAACGCCTGTACATCTCCTGAATTATTACGGTCTGAGGTGGACTCATTAATATCCGGATTTGCCTTATAGTCAAACCCAGGCACAGGTGAATTTCGCCAGATACCGCGACTGCCCATCCTCCTGCCCGCCCCCTGGAAGCCGGAACTAATTCCATTACCAAAACCTCTATTACTGCCACAAACACCCATACCTCTACCTGTTCCTGGACCCTGACCTAAAGGGCCGCGCCTGTCTAATCCTGGCATAATGTCTCCTTTATTAAGTATGTTTAAATTTATATGCAATTATTGTGCCACTAATTATCATGCTGCTACACAGTTTAAATAATGATGACTTTGCTTTGAACAGTGCAATGTGCAATAGCTGCACCCTGTAAACTGCAACATAACACTCCTGCCTTAATATTTTATTTAAGTGAAAGAGCTTCGTTGGGGCATATACCTGTACAAATCCCGCACTCTGTGCATTCTTCGCTAATCTCCGCTTTTTGATTAATTATCTTAATTGCCTCTGCCGGGCACTCATCCATACAGGTTCCGCATCCATCACATTTTTCTATGTTTACTTCAACTGCCATTTGGCAACTCCTTTAATGTTAAGTGAATTTTAAACGTATTGTATACAACATTATGCCGTTATAAGATTAAGGATTAAATATGGATATTTCAAAACAAAATGAGTTATGGCTTCTTAAAGACGGGGCTGACATGGTTAAGCGCCTGGGGGTTAACAAGGGGGATAGTGTAATTGATTTTGGGTGCGGGCCAGGCAGGTATACTATACCATTATCCCAGGTTGTAGGTCCAAACGGGGTTGTTTATGCCGTTGAAAAGGAGCAGGAGGAAATTAAAATACTAAAAGAAAGGCTCCAGGCTTTTTCACCGGGAAGTCAGGTAAATATTATAGCAGGCGGCAATTTAGGCTTTGCCGGTTCTATATCAAATCCGCCTGTTGATGCGGTGTTTGTATTTGATGTACTTCAACATGTACAGGACTGGGAACCGCTTTTTAAGGCTATTTGTTCTGTTCTTAAACCTAAAGGTCTCCTTCATGTTTACCCAGCAGCGGTTCCACACCCGGGGTCTGTTAACATGGACCTTGTTATATCAAAATTAAAAAAAGTTGGTGTTGAGCTTGAAACCAGCTGCAAATTTACAATGGCGCACAATATCGAAATAGTTGAAGATACAGTTTACTCCTTTATAATAAAAAAAGATTAATGATTACAAACATTCTGCCCAGTTTGCAGAGTATTGCTTAAATAGCTTTCTATTATAGTGTCAGGCACATCTGCGGCTGCTCCTGTAATTACTTTAATATTGTTCTCTCTAAATAAGTCCTGAGCCCTGGAGCCCATGCCGCTGGCTATAATTAGGTTAACATCTTTTTCTTTAAGCCATTTGGGCAGTAAGCCGGGTTCATGTTCGGGGGCGGTGATGCTTCGCCGGTTAGTTATTTTATTCGTAACCTCATCAATGTCAATTAAGGCAAATTCCTCACAATGACCAAAATGCATAGCTAGAAGTCCATTAGAAACAGGTATGGAAATTTTCATTAGTTCTCCCTTTGTTTATGAAAAAATATTGGGGTTAAGCGATAAGCTTATGCTGTCTTTTAATAGATAGTCCGCTACTGCTTTGTGCAATGTATTAATTGCAAGTATGGCGCAATGAATATTGCCTTGTGGTATATCCCCCCAGTTGTCTACAATATTCATTGGAGACAACCGCAGGATATCTTTAAGGCTGTTGCCTTCGGCTAATGATGCCCCTATGGAGCCGCAGGTCATGGAAGCGCTGCAGCCATCGGTAAAAAACTTTGCCTCTGTAACTAAACCTTCTTTTACCATCAAATACATTTCCATAGAATCGCCGCATAAACCTTTTATATATGCGCTGCCATCCGGGTCATTCATACGCCCCATATTTTTAGAAAAGTTACTGCTCATTGATTGCTCTCCATTGGGAACTTTGCGCGAAATATCGCATTTTGTAGATAAAGACCTGATAGATATTCTTTAAATTGCCAGCTATCAAAGATGCAAATTGCATATTATTTTAATCCATGTTGAAGTCTGCATTATCATTTGCGAATATTCCAATTAATACAAATACTCTTACAAAAACCGTGCCAATATTTACAGATACTACGTGCCTGCTTATTAAGCACTGATCCGAAGCTGATTCCATGCCAGGGGTACTGTAAAATGCTGTCTATTTTGAAGAAACCCATTTAAGTACACTATTTATTAGCGTTTGATATATATTGGTTGCGATGCATGTTTTCAGACTATTTTAGCCCGAAGGCTTTTTATCGCCATCTCCGCTGCATTTACCAATTGGTAGGCAATCGGGGATGCTGTAAGTGCAGGGTGTGTGCCCAACTGGAAGGTGGCGATATCATCTACTGTCATGCGCTGATGGATAAATGCGCTAATTGCATTAATCAATTCACCACCACTTTTAGCCCCATATATCTGGCCGCCTAAAATAACCTGAGTTCCAGCCTCAAAAATAAGCTTCACTTTCATATTCTCCGCACCGGGCATACCGCCGGGATGCCGGTTAATGGCTTCGCTTTCACCTGTAACTATATTGTACCTGAGCTTTTTGGCCTGCTCCTCAGTAAGGCCTGCTGCCGCAAAAGCGTTATCACCAAGGATGGTAGAAAAAACGCCAATGACACCCATATTCTTTCTAGTGGAAGAAAAAAGATTAGCGCCCGCAATCCTGGCTTCCATTGTAGAGATAGAAGCTAACTTCAAGCCTAGAGGTTTTCCGTCAAAAAATGATACTTTCTCGGCGCAATCTCCGCATGCAAAGATATCAGGATTACTGGTTTGCATGTGGCGGTTAACTTGTATGGCTTTGCATGGGCCTATTTCTAAACCGGCCTTTTGCGCCAGGTCTATGTTTGCGGATGCACCAATTCCCAGGATAACCATGCCTGCTTTCAACTCCTTGCCGCTCTGCATGCATACACTTTTAACACAGTCATCACCTTTAAAGGCTTCTACCTTATCATCAAGTACCAGTGAAATGCCCTGATCCGTTAAAGTTTTCTCCGCGATTTGGCAGAAATCCTTGTCATAAACTAACTCCAGGCAGTGCTTCATCATTTCCACAATGGAGATATTTAGCTTAGGATTATGTTTTTTGCATTCTTCTGCAAATTCAACACCAATAAAACCGCAACCCACGATAACAAGATCAGATATTGTGTCCAATTTTTTAAGCATTTTATTGAGAAGCGATATATCTTTTTCAATTCCAAATATATTTTGTTTATTGACTCCGGGAATTGGAGGCACTATAGGGCTGGAGCCGGTTGCTAACACCAGCTTTTGATATTGAAACGCTTCGCCAGAATCCAAATCAATGGTTTTTGATTCCGGATCAATACCAGTTACAGACGCTATAATTAGCTGTATCTGGTTCTTTTCCAGTACCGCATCTGGAATTAAATTATTTTCAGGTACATTAACAGTACCAAATATATAAGGTATTCCGCAAGGGATTAAAACCTGCTTTTCCTTACGAATCAAACAAACATTTTTATCAGGATAATGACGTTTAGACGTGATTGCCGCACTAATACCCGCCGCGCTTCCTCCAACTACAACTACATCTATTTTTAACATTATTCCTATTCCTTTCTTGATAATATTATGTCCATTTAGTTATCAAATACTTTAAAAACAAAGACCTCTTATTTATCATTTTGACGTTAAGGCGTTAAGCATAAGGAACTTATAATTCCTAATCTGTACATGAAATACTGGAAATATTTACTGCCATATTA
>CAZRWX010000158.1:0-8341 GCA_964603925.1 uncultured Bifidobacteriales bacterium
GGAACTTCTAAATTGCCAATTATTTGGGTATAACTTTTAATACAGATCACTAGTTGGTTTCTGTCTAAAATAGATTTATTAACCACATAGGCGCAGCTACCGCTCATCGTGCCTGCCGGGACGAAGTCCGCCGTGGCGGACGCAGGCCGGAGCGTCAATCCCCCACATACTTCGACTACCAGTTGGCAAGCCAACTGGTGCTCAGTACGAGCGGGATTGGCAGTCGAAGGATGTGTCCTCTGCGTCTCTGTGGTGAATTATTATTACCATTTTATGCAGATACTCGTTATTAGTGTCTAACCACTAACTGCCGGTTCCCCAGCTCAAACATTCCAGGAACTCAATAAACTCTTTGAAAATTCCCCGAAAATAAGTAAAATGTCATATTACACAGAGAGGTGACCGAGCGGTTGAAGGTGCATGATTGGAAATCATGTGTATGTGCAAGCGTACCGGGGGTTCGAATCCCCCTCTCTCTGCCAGCAACTCCCCCATCCATTAGTCAATCCCCGCCGGCTTAAATTCGTGCGAAAATTCGTAAGTGAAATTAGTGGCTTCGCAAAGTTGCAATTAAATTTATACAGGCACTGTAATCATTATTTTTCTTTAGTTTTGCAAAGCAACTAATTTCAATTTTCGTACTTCCGCACTTCCTGTAAAGTGGATTAAATACAGAAGAATTTAAATTGCCAAAAACGTAGGTGAAACTTTTTTCTATTTTATTGTTTTGGTAACTTTTTAGATTACAGTTTTCCCAACTCATAAACCCACGGAGATTCTTATGAAGGCCATACTCATCCTGCTGCTTCTGGCAGCCACCGTCCTCGCCACCGAGACCGAACACTATGGTATCAGCGTTCTTCCCGCCGGCAAGATCACCATCGACGGGCAGACCGGGGACTGGGATCTCTCGGGCGGGGTTTTTACCACCAGCGACGTGGAGAACCAGCGCGACACCTATGCAACCTGGCTGCACGCAGCCTACGACCGCGACAATCTCTATGTCCTGGCCCGCTGGCTGGATCCCGATCCTATGAACAATCCCGGCCAGGTTGGCGCCTCGGCCGGGTTTGCGGGCGACTGCCTGCAGTTGCGCTTCATCGTGGGAGACAAGTTCTCGCATTGGACCAACTGGCGCGGGCGTAGCGGCAAGGATATCATGGACCTCGTGTATGGCAAGCAGTTCAATGAGGGGGGAGAAAAGGATGCCAAGACCAAGGGGGCGCAGCAGGCCTTTGGGGTGAATGCCAACGGCAAGGGCTATGCCCAGGAGATTGCCATTCCCTGGTCCCTGCTCACCGGCGGGGCGCCGGCGCCCCAAGCGGGTGAGACTTTCCGGATGACGGTGGAGCCAAATTTCACCGTGGGCGTGTCGGGCCGGATGACCATGAAAGACATTTTTGACCCCAAGGTGCCTGTCGACCGGGTGTTCACCTTCATGGGCAGCCAGTGCTGGGGGACGGCCACCCTGGAGAAGACCGGCGCCATGAAGCCGCGTCCTGTGCGTCTGTCCGATACCCGCGAATTTCCCGTGCGGATGGAGCGGGGGGCGCCCGCAGTCAACTGGGCCGGCCTCATCCAGAGCAAAGAGCTAAAAGGTTTCCTCAAGGTGGCCTTCAGCATGCCCGAAGACGGCTATGTGTCTCTGCATCTGCGCGACACCACCGGCCTGGTGGTCCGCCAACTGCTCTCCTTCTCCTTTCGCACCAAGGGACGGCACGAGGTCCTTTGGGATGGGCTTTCCACGCCCAACTGGAAACAGCCGGGTGAGCCCGTGCCCGCCGGCCAGTACACCTGGAAGGCCATCTGGCACAAGGGGATCGGCCTGCGCTTGCGCGGCTGGGCCCACAATGCCGGCAACGCCCCTTATGACAACTCCCCCACTTCCAACTGGGGTGGCGATCACGGGGTGCCTGTCGCGGTGGTGGCCGCGGGAGACCGGGTGTATGCCGGGTGGAGCGGCGCTGAGGCCGGCAAGGCCCTGTTGGCCCTCGATCTGGACGGCAATGTGGTCTGGGGGGCCAGTCGGCAGGGAATGTCCGGGGCCGAATACCTTGCCCTGGATGGCCAATTCCTGTATGCGGTGACCTGGGGCGGGCCGGAGGGGAGCCAGTATATTTTTCGGCTGAACCCCGCCAATGGCTCATACCCCTCCTGGAGCGCTGATGGTTCCCCCGACCTCTTTTTGCCCGACCTCTTCGCCGGCCAAAAGATGCAGCCCAAAAGCATTCTGGGCCTGGCCGCCGATGGTGGAAAAATCTTCATCAGCCTGCCCGATTCCGGCGGGCGGATTGCAGTGGTGGACGCCGCCGGGCGCAAGTTGATGGGGCTTTGGAAGGTGAAAAAGCCCGGAAGGTTGTATGCTTCCGCCGGGACCCTGTATGCGATTGCCGACAGCGGCATGAGCGTGCTGACGTTCGACATTACCACGGGGAAAAGCAGAATCCTGGTCAAAGGGTTGAAGAACGCCGCCGGTGTGACCGTGGATGCGAAAGGACAGGTGTATGTCAGCCTGTGGGATCCGGTCAATCAGGTGGCGGTATACACTCCGGCCGGGAAAAAACTGTCCGCCATCGGACGCCCTGGCGGACGCGCGAAAATCGGTCCCTGGCAGGCCGATGGCATGGCCTATGCCAGCGGGGTGGCGGTGGATGGCCGGGGGCAGCTGTGGGTCATGGAGATGGACATGTATCCCAAGCGCATCAGTGTCTGGGAGGTTGCCAGCGGAAAATTCCGCAAAGAGTTCTTTGGTCCCACGCCCTACGGGGCAGGGGGTGGCTCGATCAACCCCCTGGATCCCGATCTCATGGTGGGCTCGGGCAGCGAGTGGCGGATCGACCCCCAGACCGGGCGGGCCGCCTGCCTGGGTACCATCACCCGCGAGGGCATGGCCAATTCGCGCATGGTGGTGGGCTCCAATGGCCGGCTCTACCTCGCGACCACACCAGGCTGGAATGCTGGCAATACCCGAGAGTCTAGTGTGTTCGAGCGTCTGGGCGATGGGAATTACAAGCTGCGCAGCACGTTCAACTATCAAGACAAAGACGACGCCACCCAGACCCATTTCTGGGCCGATCAGAACGGCGATGAAAAGCAGCAGGCCGGCGAAATCGACACGGTGCCGGGCGCCATTCGTTTCAGCGCCTGGTACATGTACCTGCTGCCTGATTTCTCGATCTATTCCGGAGCCAATAAATACGTCATCAAGGATTTTACCGCGGCCGGGGCGCCGCGCTGGGATTTCGCCCATCCGGTCAGGATGCCTGCTGATGGCATTGGTTCGGCCGACGGGGAACTGGTGCTGCAAGCCGCTGCCGATGAATACGCCGCCTCTATGACTTGGTTCCACTGTTATTCCCTTGCGACGGGGAAAAAACTCTGGAGCTACCCCAATAATTTCGTGGGTGTGCACGGCTCGCATAAGGCCCCTCCGGCCGAGGTGGGCCTGATTCGCGGCGCCTTCGACCCGACGGGGAGCGTGAAGGTCTCCGGGGTGGTGGGCAATGTCTGGGCCATTCCCACCAATGTGGGCGAATGGCACCTGCTCACCGGTAGCGGATTCTACCTGACCCGGCTTTTCCAGCCGGATCAGATGAAAGTGGTCTGGCCCGAGAAGGCCCTTCCCGGCGCCATCATGGACAATGCGCCTCCCGGCGCTGGCGGCGAGGATTTCGGCGGCTCCATCACGCAGGGAGTGGATGGCCGGGTTTACGTCCAGGCCGGGAAAACCGCCTTCTGGAACCTGGAGGTGACCGGGCTGGACCAGGTCAAGGAACTGCCCGGCGGGATGGTGACCGTGGCCCCCGGCGACCTGCAAAAGGCTGCCGCTTTCCAGAGCGGGTATCTGCAGGCCGCGACCGGCATTCGCCGCATCGAGGTGAAAAAACTGACTCCCGCCTTTACCGGCGACTTGGAAAAGGATTTCGCCGGCCAGGAATTGGCGGCCTACCAAAAAACCGCCAATGCCGCCGTCCGCACCGCGCTGGCCTGGGATGATAAATACCTGTATGCCGGCTGGGAGGTGAAGGATCAGAACCCGTGGAAAAACACCGCCCAGGTTCCCGAGCAGATGTACATGTACGGCGCCACCGTCGATCTCCAACTGGGCACCGATCCCCAGGCCGATCCCAAACGCAGCGAGGCGGCGGCGGGCGATTTGCGCATCTCCATCGGCGATTACCGCGGGACGCCAACGGCGGTGATCTACCGCGCGGTGTCAAAGGAGAAGAAGAAGAAAACCTTCAGTTCCGGGGTGGTGAAGGAATACGTGCTGGATTATGTGTCCGTGCTCAAGGATGTCAAGATCACCGTGACCCCCAAGGATAAAGCTCATGTGGTGCAGGCGGCCATCCCCTTCGCAGCCCTGGGCGTGAAGCCCGCTCCCCCGATGGTCTGGCGGGCCGACTTTGGCGCTACCCACGCGGGACCGGATGTGGGGCGCACCCGCCTGCGTACCTATTGGAACAATCAGGAGACAGGCATCGTGGACGACGCGGTGTTCGAACTGATGATGCAGCCGAAAAACTGGGGCGAGATCACCCTGAAATAATCATCTCCGGATGCCAGTGCCGCAGAAAGCGCCGCCTGGCTCACGGCGGCGCGCACCGGCTGCGGGAACACTCTGCCTGGCCGATCCGGCGTTGCAAGTCGTAGACCTGGGACCTCGCCAAACGCATGGCGCCCTGTCGTGCGATAGGCCCAAATACTCTTGTGCGAGCTTCTTAATCCTGCATTTTGTCTTCTTTATTCGTAATTCTATCGTTCACTTCCCATCCCGCCACTTCCAAAATTTATCTTTAACCTGTCTTAATCTCAGGAATTTATACCATGTCAACCACCCTCAGCGATTTTATTAATTCACGCTTTCATAACCAGGTTAAAGCGCGAATAGTGCTGGAGGCTCAAACTGGTAACAGCAGAAGCTTTCCTCCTGCGCTCTTACCACAAATTACCCAAGTCCTTGAAAAAGAAGGGATTACAAGTCTTTATTCTCATCAGTATGAGGCGTTTGATGCTATTTCTCAAGGTCAGGATACTGTCATTGTATCCCAGACGGCCAGCGGTAAAACATTGTCCTTTCTGCTGCCTATTATTAATGAGTATATCAAAGCGGATAACAAATTCAGTGTTATGCTTCTCTACCCCACTAAAGCGCTTTCCCGGGACCAGGAGGGTACTTTAGGGGAGTTGATGAAGCAGAGCCTTAATGCCACTAATATGGGTACATTTGATGGAGATACGCCCAGGGAGGAGCGCAGTAAGCTGCAAAAATCCGCTGACTTTATCATAACCAACCCCGATATGCTTCATAGCGGCATTCTGCCCAATCACAACCGCAACTGGAAGAATTACCTGTCCCGGCTGCGTTATATTGTAGTGGACGAGGTACACTGCTATCGTGGCTCATTCGGGTCCCATGTTTCCAATGTGTTCCGCAGGTTATTGCGGGTGTGTGATCTGCATGGCACTCATCCCTCATTTGTATGTTCTTCGGCCACAGTGGGCAACCCGGGCGCTCATGTACAGCGGCTCTTTCACCGCCCCTTTACAATCATTGATAAGGATGGTTCTCCCCGCCCCCGCCGTGAGATGTTTTTCATAAATCCTCCTCAGCAGGTAAGCCAGGGCGGCGCCCTTTATCGTAAGGGCACTGGCAGCGTTAGCGTTCACCTCATGCGGGAGGCTATGAAAAGGGGTATACGCACTATCTGCTTCTGCCGCGCGCGGCAGCAGGTGGAGCGCCTTTATCGGGCTGTCTGTGATAATTACCCCGACTTGTCCAGGGTTATTAAACCTTATCGCGGCGGGCTTTTACCAAACGAGCGCCGGGCCCTGGAGCGCGGGCTTTTTAAAGGTGATATCAAGGGTATCATATCTACCAACGCCCTGGAACTGGGCATTGATATTGGTGACCTGGAGCTTTGCATTATAAGCGGGCACCCCGGCACTATAGCCAGCTTCTGGCAGCAGGCGGGCCGTGTGGGGCGTAAATCTAACGGCGCTGTGATAGTTTATATTGCCAAAGATTCCCCCGTGGACCAATACCTGGTAAATCATCCGGAGTTTGTGACCAAGGCTCCCATTGAGGAGGCCTGGCTAAATGCCGATAACGCCTATATTATCCTGCAGCACCTGCCCTGCGCAGCCTGGGAGCACCCTCTAAGGCCCCGGGAACCCATGTTTGACAGCCGTGTATATGAGCAAACTTTAGAGATACTAAAGGAGGATAAAACCCTTACACCTTATAAGGGTTTCTACAGGTACGCGCTTTCCGATTACGCTGCCAGGGGGGTAAATTTAAGGGGCATGACAGACTATAACGTGGAAATTTATTGCGGCAGCGAGGTTATTGGAGAGCTGGATCCCATAGGCGCCCGCGGCACCTTGTATAAGGATGCTATTTATCAGCATCTGGGGCGCAAGTACATGTCCATGGATCTTGATCTGGAAAAGAAATTATGCCGTGTAGAGCCGGTTGAGGTCGATTATTATACAGAAGCAGTATGGGAAAAACGCATATCTCTTACAGAAGAGGAAGACCGCAAAGAGGTACAGGGCCACCAGCTCATATTTGGCTTTATTAATGTCAACAAACAGCCAAAGTTGTATAAAAAAATCAGAGAGCGCTCCCTGGAGAATATCGGCTATGGTCCTATAACGCTCCCCTGCTTTGAATATGATACTACAGGTTTTTGCCTTCTTCCCGGTAAAAGCTGGAAACAGGCTCTGGACGCCAAAGATAAACGCTATGCCGGGGCCGCAATGTATGGTCTTTCCTATATATTAAAGCGCGTGGCCCCCAGTCTGTGCATGGGTGACCGGGATGACATCGAGACCGATGTATCTCTTGCTGAAGAAAATAGGGAAATTTGGAAAAGCGCCTTTTATCTCTACGACAGCATTGAGGGCGGTGTAGGTTATGGGGAAAAGATCTATGAACTGCTGACAGAATCCTTTACTCTGTGCCGTGATATCATAACCGAATGCGAATGCAAAACCGGCTGCCCCAGTTGTGTGCCCCCGCTGCCGCCAGGGGTAGAAAACGAAGAACTGGCAGAATTGCTGGTGGAATCAAACGCCGCCCTGGAGTGCACTAAAAGCCTGCTGACCAGTCTGCTAACAAGCAAAGTTGAGTTGCCGGAAGTCAAAATATTTAAACAACTTATACCATTTACCGGACCTGAACCCAAAGTTGATAAGGAGGCTATTGCCCTTAAAAATCGGCTAAAAAAAGCCTCCGGTATTTTAAAAAAGAAGCGGGAACGGGAACACTAATCAGCTACGAGCTGTGGAACAGGTATTAGTGAAAAGTAAAAAGTGAAAAGTAAAAAGCGGTTTGTGACTGTATTTAACGTCTTTTAAATTCAGCACTGTGGAGAAAACCGTTTCTTATTCCTTTTCACTTTTAACTTATAGCTTTTCACTATTCCAAGCATCTCCCAAGATTTAATTCCCAAACTTGCTCGTTCCTTATTATTTTGTAACCAGCATTCGGCATCTTTTTATGAATTCTATCGCTAATTTTTTCGGCATAATCGATTGGAGCATGGTGGCAGTTGGCGCCACCATTTATAAGAGCTATCAAAATATTCTGCGCTATCTGAAATTTTTTGGAGAAAGCCTTAAATTTTTACCGCTTGTCTACCGCAATATTAATTTCACAGTTGAGCAAATGCACGTTATCGGTACAGAGTCAGTGCTTCTTGTTTCCATTACTTCGGTTTTTACCGGCGGTGTTGGCGCATTCACTTTTCTAACCCAATTTGGCGATTATATCCCCCTGCGCTATGTGGGTGCTGCTGTGGGCAGTACGGTTATTGTAGCTGTTGGTCCTGTACTTACAGGCCTGGTAGTCACTGGGCGTGTTGGGGCCGCTATCGCCTCAGAAATTGGCACCATGGTTGTTACAGAACAGGTCGACGCCATGAGGTGCCTAAACCTTAACCCTTTTCGTTTTTTAATAGCTCCCCGTCTTGTAGCGGGCATGATTATGGTGCCCGTCCTAAACATCTATTCCACTTTTATAGCAATCCTGGGTGCCTTTGCCATACTCCTGGTTGCCGGCGGCATCAGCTCGGACACCTTTTTCTCTGGTATTCGTATGTTTTATACAGACTGGGGTCTGTTTGTGGGTTTGTTTAAAAGCTTCATTTTCGGCATTATAATAGTCAGCTTTGGCTGTTTTTATGGCTTTTTCTGTACCCACGGTGCCGAGGGTGTTGGCCGGGCGGCACGTACCTCAGTTGTTATTTCAGATATTTTTATCCTCATTACGGCCTTTATCATAGACAGGATATTTCTGTAATTTACCGGTGTTGGGCCGGTGCTCCCGGTGTTGGAT
>CAZRWX010000159.1:0-8330 GCA_964603925.1 uncultured Bifidobacteriales bacterium
GTCTACAATGCTTACAATCTGGGATTGGGTGTTATGTAGACGACGCCTAAAATTTCTATCAGTAAAGGAAGGTGCTTATGATCCGTCATGGACAGGTGATCCGGCTCAAGCCCGGGGTCTTTGAAGAATATAAAAAATATCATGCCGAAATTTGGCCGGGGATTTCTTCCATGATCACCCGGTGCAATATCCGGAATTATTCCATCTATCACAAGGACAGGTTTCTGTTTGCCTATTTTGAATATACCGGGACTGATTTTGACGGTGATATGGCAAAGATGGCTGGCGACCCCCTGACCCAAAAGTGGTGGGATATCATGAAGCCCATGCAGGAACCCCTGGCCACCAGGGTGGAAGGGGAATGGTGGGCCGAGATGGAAGAAGCCTTCCATCTGGATTAAAGGAGGAATATCGGAGATGGCAGAAATAAAACGGACCGCCGGTTGTCTTGCCAAGCTGGTTCGGATGAACAAAACTTTGAAGCACCAGGAAGCCGATCGGGTTCCAATCAGTGATTTTTTCTGGACATCGTTTATTGTTCGGTGGAGGGAAGAGCTGGGATTAAAGGACGATGTGGATATTTACCGTTATTACGATCTGGACTGGGTCTGTACGGTTCCCAACATGGATCCCCATATCAAAAGTTTTGAAATTCTAAAAGAGCATGATGACGATACTATCTTAAGAACCGGTTTTGAAGCGGTTATCAGGAGAAAGAAGGGTATTCAGATGCCTTATTTCGAAAGCTTTGATACTGATACCATCGAGAAGATGGAAGCTTTTCAGTTTGACGACCCCTGGGATGACCGGCGGTATTTCGGTGCCGGGGATAACCAGCTGGCGGGAATCGGCGATGTGATCTCCCGAAATTCCCCCCCCTGGGTGGATACGGTCCGGAGTTACTATCCCGATATGCCGGTGTACGGTTCCATCTGCGAGGGGCATGAAGAGCTCTGGCGGATCATCGGCAGTGAAAATACCTTCCTTTGGATGGGGCTCTATGCCGAGGAACTGGGAAAGTTTATCAAAAGGCTGGGAGTTTTTCTTACCGAGATGACCAAAGCCCAGATTAAAGCCGCCGGCGGAATGCTGGACGGAATGGTTGTCTGGGGGGATATGGCCTATGTAAACGGCATGCTCTTCTCCCCCGATTTCTGGCGGGAACACTTTAAACCCATAGTAAAGGAACAGATCCGGATCTGCCACGAGGCGGGGATTCCGGTAATCTATCACGGATGCGGAAACGCCAGTACGATATATGAAGATTTTATCGAAATCGGCTTGGATGCCTACAATCCCCTGGAGGCCAAGTCGGGCCTGGATGTGGTGGAGATAAGAAAAAAACACGGTCATAAAATGGGTTTCTGTGGGAACATCGATGCCCTGGCCTGGGCCAACGATTCGCTGCCCGATTTAAAAGCTCAGGTCCTTCGAAAGATGAATGCCGCCAAAGGCGGCGGCTATATTGTTCAGTCGGATCATTCGGTTCCCAGCAACGTCTCGGCCGAGCGCTATGAATTTGTATTAAATCTGGTCCGGGAATACGGAGCCTATCCTTTAAATCTTGGGGAATATGATATCCCCGATCTGGAGTAGCCGGTTATACTTAAATTACTTTGAATAATTTTTTCATTTTTATCTTAATTTTGCGAGCCATGGACGGCGAGCTTTAACGGGCAAGTTTTCCTATTCATATTAACACCTGCACTCTAACAATTATTAGATAAATCATATTTCTATTGATAAATATTAGCTAATAATTGTTGAAAAACTGGGTAAATGCTTGAAATATTGAAATAAAAGCTATTATTTATTTCTTATAAGGATTAGATATAACAATAAAAAAAGTCAGGAAGGTTGTACTACTACAGTAGATTGATACTTTATCCAGAATAGCGAATACATCCTCGCTTACCCGGGGTAAAAAAATCAAAAAGCGCCGCTCCTCACCTGGGGGCGGCGCTTTGTTTTTTTGATTTGTTAATTTGCATTACAGCAAGGGGAATAATCCCCTTGCTGCATATATAAAAGCCCTTCAGGCTTTATAATTAAGAAATGAAGAGAGTCGAAGAGTACTTTTAATGTTTACTTCCTCAATTTAAGCTGCCGGCCTTGAATATTACAGGCTTTATTGCTTCCCTGCTTATGGATTTCAATAACCCTGCCCAGGGACTTCTTGTAGCCGGGAGTGCGGCCCAAATCCGGGTTTAATAAGGGCTCTTGTGCTTTAACGGCACCAGTATGTTTATATACCAGGGTATCGCTGCCAGAAAATAGCAGTAATTTATCACTGGTAACTGAATATGTATCTGCGGATGCTCTAGCTTGATTGTGATTACTTTCAACACTGCTGGGAGAACACGCCATAAGGGTACACGCCATCCTTGAAATGCCGATGGATGTATCGCTGATGGTGTAATTGCCAAAACAGCTGTTGCAGTTGATTTTACCGTTAACACTAAGGTCAGTGGTGAAATTAAGGCTGTATTCCTCTAAACCCGATGGGCTAACCTGGCTCCCATTGGCATAACCGATATAGTCTAATACCCAGGTACTGCTTGTAAGTGCCTGCGGTGGAGTAAATACTGGTGGGGGCTCAATCTGAATGTCGTTAACCAGGTATAATGTATCTGCTTCATTATTGTAAAAAACGAATAAAGAATTGGCTGTGTTCTTTTTATAGGTGGTAGCTCCATTTAAAGCCTGGATAAATATTGAACCTTTGGATCCATCGGGGCACAGCATATACGTACATAATCCTATGGAGATGGATATACTATCCTCATTGACGGTATAGGAACCATTGCAGCTATTACAGTCGGCTTTGACAGATGCGCTGCCGTCGGTTTTAAATTCAACGGTGTAATCATTGGAATTGTTTAAAAGGTCGCGCCCGGAGGAAGTGTAAAAGGCGAAAGCCTCCCAGACGTCGCCTGTGATAGACAGGGCCATGGTATTTGTACAAAACAAAGCCAGTGCAAATATGGCGGGTTTTAGTAGTAATGTGTTAAGTCTCATGATTATCCTTTATTGATGGTGGGTTTTTAGTTTTAAAATCATAGCCTTGTTAATTAAACACCAGCACAGAGGCCTGGCCGCCGGTTACGGATATGGTGTCCTGGCTGTGATATGGCTGTTGTCCCGACATAGGGGTAAAAATAACAGCTGCATGTACTTCAAAAGTACCCTGTGGTATATTTGGGAGAGTGAACTCCCCAGCCTGGTTTACGTTTGAGTAGAAGGGAGAGCCATAAATAAATACGGCTACATAACCTCTACTACCTTGTACAATGCCGTTTATGGACCCGGTTGTGGTCATGATGCTTGTACTGGTTTTTGCTGAATCCTTATAAATGGGAATGGAAGTTATAAATGCGGCGTTTTGGGAGTTTAAGTCTGTTACCAGGAGGTTGTAATCGCCAGGCAGGAGAGAATTAAATGTACACGTGATGCTGTCTCCGGTAACCATGGTGTTTTTATAACCTATTTGAAGAGCAGGGTCGTAGTTGGAAGAGTATAGCGATGCGGAAACTCCTGGCCTGGCAGTAAGCGTTATGCTGTAAGCGGCTGCCATAACTTCTATGCCGTTTGTGGTCTCCGAAGCGCCAGCTATACCCTCCCCGCCATTTGAACAGCTTAGTACAAATGCTAATAACAAGTAGATTGTAAGGTGTATAAGTTTCATTTTTTAACGCCTGGTAAAGTCTTTGACAAGGGGAAAAGCTGTAGGTTAACCTGGCATACTCTGTCTTCGCTGGAATCGCCTTTGGCCAGGTCCATTATTTTACGGCGTGTGTCTGCGAGTATATTTTGTAATTGTTGCTGACCTTCTTGAGACAGGGTGAGTGTGACTGTGGAAATATCGCGTTCCTTTTTGGGAAAGCTGGTTAGGGCGCGTACGCCAAAGTTGGCCATAGTCTTTTGAAACTCTTGAATTGAAAGACTGCTCCAAGCGTCCCCTGTAGATATGTAATGACCTTTTTGTTTGAAAACACCGTCAGGATTTGGTTCGATAAACCCCAACTTTATAAGAACTTTAAAAGCCTGTTTTACCTGCTTGGGACTGATAGGGGGGGTTAGCAGAGCACCAACCCTGGCGGCATCTGATTCTTTTATTGGAGTTAAGTCTACCAGCTCCCGAATTACGCTGTAATACCACTTCTCATAAAAGCCATAATTGCCTGGTTGTACATTGCGTACATTGACTGCACAAAACTTGTTTATATGGTCTAAGTAAATGGCTTTTATACTGATATCCTTCTCCTGGTCTATTTTTACCAGAAGTTCAAAATATTCGGTTTCTTTTGCTTTGAGTTTTAGCGCCTTTATAAAAATAGGCATGAGCTTTTTAGATAGATTACGCTCACCGCTTACAATACGAAGAAGGGTGGAAGAGTTTATATCAAGAGCACGCGCAAAGGAACGAAATGAATACTGAGGGTTTTGCTTTTTGCGCTCCTCAACCGCGTGTTCTATGAACTTGCGGTAATCTCGATAATCGTATAGCCGGGGCATACTGGTAATATAGCCAGGATAAAGTATAAATCAATAGGCTAAAACAGAATATGGTGCCTAAAATGGCATCATTTAAATATTAGAAATAGACTTAAAAAGCTTTAATACGGCTAAAAAAGGGATTAATTGTGTTTGTATAGTAAGTATAAAAACATTAAAGTTCAATAAAATGGCATCAACATTTATTGTTATTGGTAAGGCGTTTTGTTTCAACACCGTCATAGCTATATATTTCATAATCATCACCGTCTTCGCAGTCCCATGCTGCAATATTGCCATCTAAAACCGGGTTCTGGCAGTTTATTGATTCATCACAAAGAACAGAAACTGATTCACCATTATAATAGTAGACACCCATATCAGCTTTCCACCCGAAATGAATATATTGTTTTTATTACAATCTGTTGTGGACCTGGGTCTTTAACTATCACCTCTTCAAGGCTTACATTCTGATTTTCATCACAAATTAATGCTTTTGCTTTCATATTATCTCGTGATTAATCTGGTTAAACTGTTCTGGCATATTGACCTGGGGTCATATGGGTGTGCTTTCTAAAAAAGCGCACAAAGTAAGCACAATCGTTAAAGCCCACTGCATTTGCCACTTCAGACACATTAAATTTGTTTTCCTTTATAAGTAACTGCGCTTTTTGGATTCTGGCACTATTCAAGTATTGCAGCGGGGACAGGCCAAATTCCCCGGCAAAAACCCTCATCATATGTTCATAACTGTAGGGAGTGGATTGGAGTATTTTTTTAACAGGCATCATCTCCCTGGGCGCGGAATCTAATTTTCTTTTTATATCATATGCCAGGCTTTGAGATACAGACCGAAGATGTATCTGCTGGTTTTCCTTTGAAAAGAGGTCATAAAAAATTTGCAGCAGTATACCCCTGCAGGCGCCAATGTTATGCTGCCCGCCCAGTTTCCAGTTAAAGCCGAAAGATTTTATAAGCTTATCTAACTGGGAAGCGCTGGAAAAATGGCCGTGAAGTATACCTTTTGGGACAAAGGCTGGAGCCTGTTTTATGTGAAAGCCTTCAGGTATAGTTGTACCGAATACATAAAGAGTTTTATAATTCTTAACTTTGCTGACAGCCCAGTCAAAGTGTATACAGCTTCTATGGGTGTTTGGGGAATTTGCAATGGTAAAATGGGGAGCGCCGGGAGGGATAATAAGAAAATTGCCGGGTTTGAGTTTAAAAGTGTTAGACTCAATTTTAACGGTGCAGGCCCCGGAGTTGACGATAACCAGCTCATGATCCTGAAGTATCCTGGTTGGCTCCAGGGTGCCGCTGTTCCATGCGCCTTCCCAGTAAGTGTGGATTTGGGGGTTAGCCATATCCAGCCAGCCAACGGTATTTAAATATTTTTGTTCTTCCATAAGTATTTCAATTAAAATTGGTACAAAAAAGATATTATGATTTAAATGTATTTGTAAAATAGCCTAATTAAATAGGCTAAAATTGAAAAAATAGGACAAAGATGATAATTCAGTCATGTCAGGGCGTTTTTTGCTCTGATGCGTTATCAATAAGGTGTATCCAGGAGGTGATACCCGTTACTACATTTCCCTCCCATGGGAGATATTACAAATACCGCCAACATACTCCAGCAAGTCTTTGGGTTTAGTTCTTTTCGGGCTAATCAGGAGGGTATCGTAAACGCTATACTGCAAAAGCGGGATGTTTTTGCCGTTATGCCCACCGGTGGCGGCAAAAGCCTGTGTTATCAGCTGCCCGCTCACCTGCTAGGTGGCACCTGCCTGGTGGTCAGCCCCCTTATCAGCTTGATGAAAGATCAGGTAGACGCTGCCCGGGATATCGGGCTTAAGGCCGCCTTCCTTAACAGCTCCATGGGGGCTGTAGAAAAGCGCGAGGTTATGGAGGACCTGCGGCTGGGTGTGTACGATTTAATCTATGCAGCTCCTGAGCGTTTTTCCATGGGAAGTTTTCTGGATATTCTCGATAATATTGATCTCTCATTTGTGGCCATTGATGAGGCCCATTGTATTTCGGAGTGGGGCCATGACTTCCGGCCGGACTATTTGAACTTGAGTATACTCACCAGGCGTTTTCCCCATGTCCCGGTGGCAGCTTTTACAGCCACTGCCACTAACAGGGTGCAGTCCGACATTGTCCAGCGTCTAAAATTGCGTTCACCCTATATGGTGCGCGCATCCTTTAACCGGCCCAATTTATTTTACAAGGTTATACCCAGGGACAACGCTAACAGGCAAATTCTTGACTACTTAAAGGGTCACCGCAAGGAGTCCGGTATTGTGTACCGTACTACGCGAAAAAGCGTTGAGTCCACAGCCAGCTATTTGCGGGACAAAGGCTTTAAGGCTGTGCCATATCACGCGGGGCTCAGCGACATTGACCGCCAGCACAACCAGGAGGCCTTTAATCGTGACGAGATAGATGTAATAGTAGCCACCATTGCCTTTGGCATGGGCATAGACAAATCCAATGTGCGTTTTGTAATCCACGCTGACTTGCCCAAAAATATGGAGGGCTATTACCAGGAGACCGGCCGGGCGGGCCGTGACGGGGAGCCTTCGGACTGCCTGCTTTTATTCAGCCGCGGCGATATCGCCAAAGTCATGTATTTTGTCAATCAAATGGAGGACAAAGCAGAGAAAAAAAAGGCTATTGACAATGTTAATACTATGGCTAATTTCGCAGGCTCTTATTCCTGCCGCCGCCGGGGTATACTGGCTTACTTTGACGAAGTATATGAAAAAGAGGTTTGCGAAACCTGTGATGTATGCACCGGGGACGTGGAAAAGGTGGATTCCACCATTGACGCCCAAAAGGTGCTTTCAGCCGTGGTTCGCACTGGTCAGCGTTTTGGCGCGGGGCATATTGTTGATGTAGTTACCGGTGCCGATACCGAGAAAATACGCAGTCTGGGTCATCATACCCTGCCCACCTATGGCGTGGGTAAAGACAGGCCTAAACCTCACTGGCGCGGTGTGCTGGACGACCTGCTGTCCCAGGATTTTCTGTTAAAAAGTGATGGCAAATATCCCACATTACAGCTGAGCCCCAAGGCTTCGGGCATTCTTAAAAATGAAAAGGTTTTTTATACCCTGCATAAGATTATTAAGAAGTCTAAAAAGAAATCACCTTTGGAAGCGGGGGTGGGTACAGCTAACGCCGGTCTGTTTGATGAATTACGGGAGTTGCGCTTCAGCCTGGCGCGCAGCAAGGGGGTGCCTCCATATGTTATATTCTCCGATAAAACCCTGCGGGAGATGGCCTCTGTAATGCCGCTTACGGATATGGATATGTTATCCATAACCGGTGTGGGCGATCATAAGCTGCAGCAGTATGGTCAGGCGTTTATGGATATAATTTCAGGTTATATTAGTTCTCAATCCCAGGCGTAGAGAGGAAAGTGGTGAATGGTGAGTCGTGAGTGTTCCAGCCCGCTCATCCTCAGTAGGCCCGACTTGTGTGGGCGTAGCACTGCGAAATCCCAAGGGCCGTATCGAAGGAGAGGGATAAGGGTGGTTGACAATAATCCTCACCACTCACCACTCAAACTGCAAGAGTACCCAAACGATAGTAACGCCACACTTGCAGACACTCACCACTCAAACTGCAAGAGTACCCAAACGATAGTAACGCCACACTTGCAGACACTCACCACTCAAACTGCAAGAGTACCCAAACGATAGTAACGCCACACTTGCAGACACTCACCACTCAAACTGCAAGAGTACCCAAACGATAGTAACGCCACACTTGCAGACACTCACCACTCAAACTGCAAGAGTACCCAAACGATAGTAACGCCACACTTGCAG
>CAZRWX010000160.1:0-8326 GCA_964603925.1 uncultured Bifidobacteriales bacterium
TGAGAACTTCTGAATTGCCAATTATTTGGGTATAACTTTTAATACAGAACACTAGTTTACCCCATATTGCCTGCGGTAATCCAGCATGCGGTCCAGAGCTCCTGCAGGCACACCCTCCTGGTCGGGGTTTTTTTCTAAAAAGTCCAGTAAATCATTAAAATTGATAAGACTTACAGTTTTAATGCCAAATTCATCCGCTACCTCTGCCAGAGCGCCTTTATTACTTTTCCCCCTTTCCATCCTGTCAACCGAGACAACCAGACCAATAACACTGGTATCTTTACAATTATTGATTGAGGGCAGACATTCCCTGATGGATGTGCCGGCTGTAGTAACATCTTCCACAATGACTACCTGGTTTTTATGCTGGCTCTTTGCGTATTCATGACCCATAAGCCACCCCCCTTCACCGTGATCTTTAACCTCCTTGCGATTAAAGCTGACAGTGATATTACGACCAAACTGCTCATGAAGTGAAATACTGGCAGCAGTGGCTATAGGAATACCTTTGTAAGAAGGACCAAAGAGGTTGGTTACACTCTCTCCAAAGCTCTCATGAACGGCACTGGCATAATAAGCGCCCAGCTGTTTGAGCTGTTCCCCATAGACATAATTGCCTGTATTTATGAAATATGGTGTTTTACGCCCGCTCTTGGTGGTGAAATCACCAAAAAGCAATACCCGGGAGCGCATCATAAATTTTATAAATTCGGTCTTATTAATCATCAGCCCTCCTTTTTATCTATTTGAGTTAAAATTAACAACGCGGAATTAAATAACCTTGTATTTTATTAGTAGTCCTTCTGACATTTATGCTGATTATTAGATTTTCACCTGGATGTCAAATAACTAAAAGAAAATAGTAGGCAATATTCAGCTAATTTCGTAACTACTCAGATATCTTGTGAACCAAAACGTGTCATTTCGAACAATTCTCTATATGTGCAATAGTGAGAAATCTCGTGAAACGAATCGTAAACGGGATTTCTCCGTTGTAATCAACTGTGGAATTGGTCGAAATGACAAAATTGGGGCATCTGTAGTACCTGAGTAGTTACCTAATTTCTAACATTTTACCGGGGTCGTTTCTAGTTTCTCAGGTTTTCAAATATTATTATTCCTCAATTCATACTAAGGCAAACTTTGAAACATTTTTTCGCATTTGTAGCGTTTATTCTCCTGCCCGGCAGTATTATTGCCCAGTCTGAGATTGGAGCTATTCGGAAATTTGTTGACAGTTTTGGTATAGAGCGCACTTATCTCAAGGGCAAATTACACAGTATAGATGATAAACCTGCCCTTAAAAAACCAGACGGGCACATGGAGTGGCATAACAATGGCAAGCTCCACCGTCTTAAAAAACCCGCAATCATATACGCCGATGGCGGCAGCGAATTCTGGGTTGACGGCCAGTTACACAATCCCAAAGCCCCGGCCATCAAGTGGAAGGACGGGCGCGAAGAATGGTGGATAAATGGTGAGAGGCACCGCTCCAAAAAGCCTGCCATTATCATGCCGGACGGCCGGAAGATGTGGTATTACGCGGGTCAGCTTCACAGAGAAAATAAACCGGCTATAGAATGGCCAAATGGGGATTGGGCTTATTTTAAACACGGCAAACTCCATCGTAGCCAAGGTGAGCCGGCGGTAAAAACCCAATCCGGATTTGAGTATTATTTTGATGACAAACTACACCGGCTGGATGACAAACCCGCTATTGATAATAAAAATGGCCATAAAGAGTGGTGGATAAACGGTAAAAGGTCACGGCTTCATGAAGCGCCCGCTATTATTATTCCAGGCGAGGTAAAAGAGTATTACCTGGACGGCAAATTGCATCGGATCAACGGGCCCGCCGTTGACTCTGTCAATGGCTACAAATCCTGGTATGTGGATGGGCATCTTTCCCGTATTCAAGGCCCTTCCATAGTTAAACCCGATGGTACAAAAATGTGGTATATGGACGGCAAACTGCATAGGGAAGACGGGCCCGCCATCATAATACCCGATAAACCTGCGGAGTGGTGGAAAAACGGCAAAAGAATTAAATAAACATACCGGCCGTAAAACGGTTATTTTAACCATATGACAAAAAGCGTCTCCGGAAGTTCACAAAAAGGCAAAGAGGTATTATACCCCAGTTCATTTAATGATGTTTTTTTAACAATATTAAAATCTCTGGTACCAAACCCCGAAACACGGCATCTATTACTTCCACTATTTGCCAGGATAGTTAATTTTCCCGGTCTCAGACCAATAGCTGATCCAAACTTAGAGAAGGTTCTCAAATTTCACGATAAAAGCATGCCGCTAACCCTGGCCTCTCCTGTTATGCTGGCTGCCGGCGGTGTAAGGGCATCTAATAATTTAAGTGCTTTTCAAGCCCTGGGCTTTGGGGCCTTAACCCTTGGCACGGCTACCTTAAATCCGTTAAAAGGCAACACCTACAGGCCAAGAATTCGTCTCATTAACTCTGACCGGGCTATAAACAATAATATGGGTCTGGATAACGCCGGCATTGATAACATTGCAGAATTAGTAAATTTGTCTCTGGGCCGGTGCCATCGCCGCAAACTTTCCCTGGGAATAAGCGTGGCTCATACACCCGGGATTGAGAACAATGATGATAAAATTGCTGATACCATCGCCTGTTTTCGTAAAGCCTATAGAGCGGCAGATTATGTTGAAATTAATGTAAGCTGCCCAAATACCAGTAAAGATCGCGTAGACTGGCAAACGCATTTTTTTGCCAGTGTGCTTTCAGAAATCATGGATATACGTTCATCTCTGGCCCCGCGCAAAGCTGTCTTTGTTAAGCTTTCACCAGATTTAAGCCAGGGTTTCCTGGATTCAATTCTCCAGATTGTCAGCGATAAAGGAGTAACCGGTCTTATACTATTCAATACCTTCCCTTCGGCTAAATCCAAATATCTTGGTATGTATACTCTCGATGATCATATTCTCCCGGTATCATCTGACGGGCGAAAAGGTGGTATATCGGGCAGCGTACTTTTTAAAAATACCCTGCCTGCGGTCAGGTACATCAAACAGCAGCTCCCAAATTTGAGTATACTTGCCTCCGGGGGCATAGATCGCGGCAGCCGGGTTCTGGATCTTCTCGAAGCTGGGGCCGATGCGGTTCAGTGCTATACAGTGCTCGCTTACCGGTGGAATGCCATAAGAAAAATCAACCGCGAATTACTATCAACTATGTCTCAAAGGGGGTATAAATCTCTGGCGGACCTCAGCACCTGAAAGCGCCTATCTAAATTCAAAAAACTATGACAGTTAAAAATCTGCTTATTCACCCCCTCACGGGCTTCCAGGGCACAATTACACCTCCCGGGTCTAAAAGCATAGCCAACCGTGTGCTGCCAATGGCCGCCCTGGGTAAAGGGGCAATTACCATAACCAATGTACCGGGTGGTGAGGACGTTAACCTTATGTTGCGCGCCTTGCAAACACTGGGTTGCAAAATAAAACGAAACCGCACTACTGTAGAGCTTCAAGGCCTTAAAGGGCCGTTTAAGACCGATAAGGTATGCAGTCTTCATCTAGGTAACTCCGGCACTGCCTCACGCTTTCTTACCGGTTTACTAAGCGCTGGCAAGGGCCCTTACAAGGTTGATGGTATCCCCCGCCTGCGGGAGAGACCAATAGGCGACCTGGTGGAGTCTCTTAGGTCCCTGGCAGGCCCACAGGGCACTCTCATTAATTACTTATCTAATCCTGGGTATCTACCCCTGGAGATTATTGCCGGAGGTTTGGAAGGTGGGCGGGCCAATATAAGGGGTAATACCTCCAGCCAGTTTATCACTGGTTTATTAATGTCCATGCCCTTCTGCCGGAGGGGTTCGTCAGCAATCATAAAAGGTAAACTGGTTTCATATCCTTATGTTGCTATGACACTTAGACTAATGGAGATATTCGGCGTCAGTATCAAAGAGGTATCAAAGAAGGAATACATTCTGGAAAAGCCGGCCATGTATACTAATCCAAAAACATTTAATATTGAACCCGATGCATCATCAGCCAGCTATTTTCTTGCTGCCGGTGCAATTGCAGGCGGCCCAATTACAGTAAAAGGCATTAGCGCGGCAAGTCTTCAAGGGGAATCAAAATTCGCAAGGGTATTAGCACGCATGGGGGCCAGGGTGGTTTATTCAGAAGACTCCATCACAGTAAGCGCCGGCAACCTTAAGGGCATAGACATTAACATGGATAAAATGACCGATACAGGGATGACGCTGGCAGTAACAGCCCTGTTTGCTAAAGGCTCTACCCGTATACGTAAAATTGGGAACTGGAGAGTAAAAGAGACAGACCGGCTGGCCGCCATGGCACAAGAGCTAAAAAAACTGGGGGCAGGGGTTCTTGAAGGCAACGATTTTCTGATTATTCACCCCCCTGACCAGTGGCGTAAAGCCTCTATCAAAACTTATAACGACCATCGAATGGCAATGTGTTTTTCTCTAGCAGCCTTTTGCGGCAAACCCATAACCATAGAAAACCCCGAATGTGTTCAAAAAACTTACCCAAGGTTTTTTCAGGATTTTTTCAAACTTGTAAGTGCCTGATGAGACCTCTCACACACCTCAGAACTTCCTGTTATTGTATTATAGGCATAATCCTTGGCCTGTTTATACTACCCCCTGCCAATAGCATGCAACGCCCACTAATATTAAACGAAAAGATAAAAGCCCTGAAAAAAGCCGCTAATCCGGGTGGTAGTCTGGGGGTAAGTGTCTATTCTTTAAAACATAACCGTTTTGAGATGGTTCTGGGCGATACCATGTTGTATACACCTGCTTCCTGCTTAAAGGTCCTGGTCACCGCAACTGCTTTAAATACTTTCCCGTCCAATTACTTTCCTAAAACGCATCTGACATTAAATGGCATTATAAAAGGGTCTGCGTTTCATGGTAATCTCACCGTCATCGGCGGTGGTGACCCAAATATTTCCGGCCGATATTTCAAAGATTATTTTACAGTACTGGGTTATTGGGCTGACAGTATCTCAAGTCTGGGCATAGACACCATCATCGGCAGGCTATTGACTATTGACAGCCTGTTCCAGGGCCCCCACCAGCCCCCTCAATGGAAGCCTGAATATTACAATAAATGGTTCGGTGCGGAAATCAGCTCTCTATCATATAATGATAACTGTTATGATATAACTATTAAGGCCGATAGTGCCCCGGGGTTGAGCCCATTAATAAGTTTAGGTCCCGATATAGGTTATGTACGCGTAATCAACAATGCCCGGACTGTAATAGGCAAACGCAATCTTATCCGCTACCAACTGCATCAGGATTCCAACATTATTACCATAGAAGGCTCCATCGGTATTTCTGCCCCACCTACAGTTGCCACTGTACCTGTACGTAATGCTACCGGCTATTTTGCCCGGGCATTTACCAGAGTTCTGTCAAAAAAAGGCATTCATTTCAAAAATAAACACCTATCTCTCAATAAAAATCAAAAACCATATAAGACTTTTATAATGCGTACGGTACCGGTCATTAATATTCTGGAGGAAGTTAACCAGCGCAGTCAGAATTTCATGGCCGAAACCTTATTACGCCTTCTGGGGGGGGTAAACAATAATGTTTCTTCGGTAAATTCGGGCATACACAAAGAAAAGATTTTCCTGCATAAACTGGGTTTAGACTCTTCAAATTTTATTTTAGTAGACGGCAGCGGGCTTTCAGACTCAAATAGAATACGGGTAAGTACACTTACCAGGTTCTTATCCAAAATGGCCCGTCATCCCTTGAGCGGAGAGTTCATCAATACACTGGCTACGCCGGGCATTCATGGTGTACGCGCTCAGCGTCTTAAACACCTGCAACATACCGCCAAAATAAAAACCGGTTTTATAAACGGTGTGCAAGGGGTGTGCGGTTATATTTATTCTGCAGATGGCGACACACTGGCTGTGGGTGTTTTCCTTAACAATTATCATATTCCTCACAAAAAAGCAAGCAATCTGGTTGATTCAATATTTTCTGGTATTAGCGCATGGTACAATATGGAGAGCGCCTCTATTGAAAAAGCTGCGCATTTTTATGCCGACACATCCCAGCCATCTGTATTTTTAGATCGTATGCTCTATTTCTCAAAACAACTGGAAGGCACTCCTTACAATTTGGGCCCTACTGGCGAGGGGCGGTATTCACATTTTGAAGCCAAGCCAATATTTAACCTCGACAGTATGGATTGTGTAACCTACATAGAAAGCGTCATGGCTTTGTCCCTGTCACCCGGGCCAGAAGGTATAATGCCTGTTATTAAGGATATTCGCTATATTAATGGAATAGTATCATATGAAAATCGTAAACATTTTTTTATAGAAGACTGGCTTTTGGGTAACCCTCATTATGTTAAGCTGTTTCGTTTTCCCAATGACACAACACATATTAAGTACACAGGTAAAATCAGGTTTTTTAATAGCAAGGGTCTGAGTGCCCCACACAATGACCCTGTAACGCCTCTATCTTACGTGCCTTATGACCAGGCCTTGGATATTGCCTCCAACTGGACCTACGGACGACGCCTGCTGGGAGTAGGTTTTATCACAGATATTTCCTGGCTCTGGGTAACTCATACCGGGTTTCTTGAAGCCACAAGTAAGGGAGCACCTAAATTAAGGCATGCCAGCTCTAAAAGCCACAAAGTTGTAACAGAAGATTTCTATCAATATTTAAAGAGCCGGAAGGGTAAATGCCAGGGCGTTATGTTCTTTGAATTTATGACACCGCAAAGCTCTAATAACCCATAATTGTTAAGGAGATACTTCTATCCGGTTTCGACCTTTATCTTTAGCAGTATAAAGAGCTTTATCGGCTTTGGCTATGTAGTCTTCCAGAGAACCGATAGTCCCGGCTTTAATATGAAAAACCCCCCCCGACAATGTAACGGGAATGGTTTTATTGTCGAATTCAAATACAAAGGATTCCACCTCTTTGCGGATACGCTCACAAATCTTCTCATTATTTTTAAAACTCCCCTCATTTCTTAAAATGAGCAGGAACTCCTCACCACCATAACGGGCCAGAAGGTCTTTAGTGCGCTTCATGCTGCTTAAAAAACCTGCGATTTGCTTTAAAACATAATCGCCAGCCGCATGCCCATGAGTGTCATTAACCAGTTTAAATTTGTCTATATCAAACATAACAATGCTGAAACCCGATACAGCTAATTCTGAAGATTTCACCTCTTCATACATTTTTACAAGCCAGCGGCGGTTTGGGATATTTGTCAAGTTATCCAGGGTGGCAGCTCGTAAAAGAGTATCCTCATATTCCAAATCCATTACATCTTTTGCTGTAACTTTGAATAATACTGACCCTATTTTCACGAGATCATCAAGCTTAAGTAATTGCTGGCCTTTAATTTTTTGATGCTCTACAATAGTACCATTAGTGGAATTATGGTCTTCTATTGTGACATTATCGCCCTTAATATAAAGGCTGCAATGCAGGCGTGATATTTGGTCGTCCTGGAATATGATATCATTGTATTTGCCCCGGCCCAATGTAACCGTGCTGCCGGTAATAGCTAAACGCTCACGTTCGCGTTCCCCTGAAAGCACAAGCAGATAAAGCCGCTTTTCCAGGCTTTTTTCCAGTTGCCTGCGGTCAATGTGATATTTGGTGGTTTTAATATATTGCGGTTCATCACCCACCGTTTTACGCTTTTTATGAAACTTCAAGCCAGGTTAACCCCTATTCATTATACGGGAATTAAAATTACTTTTTTCAATGCAGAAAAACATTGAATTTGAGTTTTCCTTTTTATTTTGAGTAAATAAGGTCATAGGTCCAATAATTGGCCATGACTTTCTTTATATAGTCCCTGGTCTCCCAAAAGCTGATTTCTTCCACAAAAAACTCCAAAGGTTTGTGGCTGTGAGAGTTTTTCCATCTTTTTGTGGGTGCCGGACCTGCGTTATAATTAGCCAGCATCAAATAGGCATTACTCGCATATATTTTTTTTAAATCCTTCAAATAAACAGTGCCCAACTTTACGTTAATTTCCGGATTTTTCAATTGATATACATTGAAATTTTCCAAGCCAACTTGTTTAGCCAAATTGTTGCCTGTTGACTCGATAATCTGCATAAGGCCAACAGCTCCAGCAAAAGAAACTATTTCCGGATCAAAACCAGATTCCTGTTTCATAAGAGCAAAAACAAAATGCGGTGAGAGCCCATTAAGTGCACAATGCGAGACAACCAAATCATTAAAGGGTTTGGGAAATAAGAGTTTTAATATTTCCAGGGGGATATCACCCCATTTGGAAGGATATATTTTATAGCTGAACC
>CAZRWX010000161.1:0-2865 GCA_964603925.1 uncultured Bifidobacteriales bacterium
ATCCCCTTCTGGTCTTCGGGGTTCATTACCGCTATTAATATGGAATTAACACTTTCTTCAAGATCCTCAACCTTATGAATACCCTCGGAGATGATATTATGCAGTTCAATTAAACGGTCCTTATTGTGTGATTTAATGTCCATAAGCGCGTATATGCCGTTATTTGTCTTGGCATACTGAGAGTATATGTATTTAACCATACTGCTGGACTTCAGCATACTGTTGATCTGACGCTGTATTACATTATTAGTAAGGGACGCTTGTTTTATGGGGGCATCCCCCGGGTTGAAGACGCTAATACCCTCCCCTAATCTCCTTTTATAAAGATAAGGTCTGGCATGGAGCATGGCGTGTACCTGTTCTGTACGCTTTACCCTGCCTAAGAGGGAATGATACAGAGAATTGCAGATGGTACAGGCCTTATCTTTAAAAACCCACTCATACTGCTTGTCATTGAATAGTTGTTCCTTAAAGGGGTCACCTTCCAGAAGCCTTTTTAAAAACTCGGCACGGTAGGGCCTGGGTAGTATAAGAAGAGGGTGGTCGTGACTGGGACAAGGGATCTCAATATATTCGTCGCCCTTGCTGGTAAAAGGGGAGACTGGAATTTCTTTACTCTCCATATGAGGCGCCCTGGCGGCTCCGCCTTCAATTGCTACATAGAGCTTGTCCATAAAGCTGGCAGTTTCATATTCTGGTATGCTGCCAAAAGTGCTTTTATTAATGCGCCAAACAGCTTCATAACTGCGGCCGCGTTCTGTGTTGGCATATTCCTGAAAAGTGCGCAGTAGGTTATTTAAAAAGGTGCTTTTACCTGATCCCGGGGGGCCCTTGAATATGTAAATTTTGTTTTGCTGAGTGCCCCGGCGCATGCTTTCCATAGCCACAACCAGGCGGTTGGCAAATAAGCGGTCAGCAAAAAAGGGGTTATCGGACCCCTGTACAAACAGGCGCTCGCAATCATACTTTAAATAGTGAATAGACTCCGGATCTTCTGAATATTCATCTACACCCTTACCTAGGTAAGCGTCTATCATATCGCTGAAAACTTGAAAAATATTCCGTATGCTGCGTGCGGGCCTCTTCCTTATCTCATTGAGATACTCCTCAAAAGTCAAATAGAGGGGGACGCTTTCCTCTTTCATAATCTTGTTTAAATAGTTCAGAGAATTTTCGATGTAATCCATTTTGAGTACCGGTCATATGCCTTATTTAAGAATTTCTTTAGTAAGCTTTTTGCTTTTCATAGTATAGCGGACTTTACGCCATTCAATTTTGCGTTTAGGAGGTAGCTCCGGTGGGGGAGCGCCCGCAGGAGTACTGCCGGAAGGCGCAGAGGCGGGAACAACTTCATTGGTCTCTAATTTCACGCTGGCACCCCATAGAAACTCTATGCCAAGCATAGTGTTATTTATATACTCTGTAACCAGTGGTTTGCCCTCAAATTGATGGGTTAAATAAAGAACATCATCGTTGGTTTTTTCCTCGTTTACCTTAATAAAGGGTGGGTGGTAGAGGCTGTTCATCAGCATTTGTTTGTACTCCCGGGCTTTGCGGCTTTTTACAAAATATTCGATGACCATTTTCTCCTGATTAAGGCGCTGACCTGTAACAAAGGCTTTGTGTTTGTCTACAAAATCCTGCTCGATAAAATCGTTTAAAAAGGTGAAGTCGCAAAGGTTCTCACGGATACTAAAAATGTAACTGTTGCCCTGGCCGGTTTTTTTGTCGAACTTTTTGCGTAAATGGGTGTTTTTAAGTTTTTCAAATTCATAGGAATAATGACCTTGATTATGAGATTCCTCTATGTAGGAAAACAGTCTCATGCCCAGTGCGTAAGGGTTTAGGCCCACTCTGGGCATGGAAGTAACACCCGCGTGTATCCTGGCAAAATCTGCTTCATGACCCCTGATACGGTCATCGCCCAGAAATAACTTCTCGTGCCAGTAGCTGGCCCAGCCTTCATTTAAAATTTTGGTGCGGATCTGGGGTTGGAAATACATGGAGGTCTGTCGTACAATCTCCATCACGGTTTTCATCCAGACATTGTCCTGCTTTTTAAGGAACTTGGAGTTGTTTGAAACGTATTGCAGAAGATCTACACTGGTTTTAGGCTTATCCCGCAGGGCTTTTTTATAGGTGTTTTCAAATTCAGGATACTTGGCCTTTACGCCGTCAAAGAACTGTTTTTCAGCTTCTTCACCGTGATCTCTGGTGCATTCATTGTATCGCTCAACTTCCTTTACATAAAAGCCTGTTTTTGCCCGGTTATCTTCCTGCAGGAACACGTCGAAGTAGTAGTCCATACGGCTTTTTTGGGTTTTGTCAGCAAAGGCATCAAAGGACCGAAGATGGTGAAAAATACCTACCAGGTTATCTATGCTGCGGGAGAATTCGATTATATAATCCACCCACCGGCCTTTTTCAGATCTGAGTTTGGTTAGGGCCCGTTTGTCAGAGAGAGCTTTACCGGTGAAGTCATAATCCCAGGTATGGCGGAAATACAGATTATTCTGGAAGAAGTCGATATGCCCTATTACATGATAAAAGATCATGACATTGAGCCAGTCGGGGTTGTTGTCATTGTAAAAGGATATGGCCGGCCTGGTATTGATAACAGTTTCGTAGGGGTTGGATGGGTAAAGTTCGTATTTACCCTTTTCCCTTAACACTTCTACATCATGTACCCAATAATCATATAGAGTGGGTATCATTACTTTTGGTGACAACTCCATTAAATCACGATTAGTGAGTATATACTCCAGCGTCTCCTTGTCAAAGCTAAGGCCAGCGTCCCGCGCCCGCTCCTTGCAGCCCTCCATTATTTTTTTTGTGTGTTGATCTATTAACTGCATAGAAGACCAG
>CAZRWX010000161.1:2965-8282 GCA_964603925.1 uncultured Bifidobacteriales bacterium
GCAGCCCTCCATTATTTTTTTTGTGTGTTGATCTATTAACTGCATAGAAGACCAGGGTAATTATGAATTATGAATTTTGAATTATGAATTGTTATTAAGGGCTCACTATGTGAGCCGCTTGTATATGAATACTGCCCGAAGGGCCATAAGTTTAATTTATAATTCATAATTCAAAATTCATAATTAGGCACCAGCCGCGCTAGTTGCCTTTTTGTCTTCAATAAGCCGTTTAATGCCTTCTATCAGCCTGTTTTCATCGGCGTTATCACTCATGGTGTCCATTCTCAATATGTCGCTTTTCTCCTTTAATAAACCGGATTTATCCAGATATTGCTCTATCTGAGTGGCGTAAGTAGAATGTTTTACCACTGTAATACCTATACGGGAGGAATATTCCAGCATCTTTTTTAATTCGGGGATAGCGTCTTTACCATCAGTGTCCCAGTCATCGCCGTCTGTGCCGTGGAAAACGTAAATGTTGTAGTCCCGGGCCAGGTTCTCACTCTCTACTATTTGGTTGACCAGATTATAGGCTGAAGAAATTTTGGTGCCCCCTGCTACCTGGGAATTGTAGTAGGTATGGAAATCCGGTACCTCCTTGGCATTGGCATCATGGAGTATAAAACGTGTTTCCACCTGATTGGAATACTGATAAAGCAGCCAGCTGTATATCATGACATGCTGAGAGGCAACCAGCATGGTGGCGTTACCCTGCATAGAGCCCGAATAGTCCCGCACAAAAAACACCACTGCCTGTGATTCATAGTCCTTCTCCCGGGAAAGAATACGGTATATTTTGTCTTTTGGGGATACCAGCAGATCTTGAGTGTTTATATTGCTTTTATCAGGTATGCGGTCCAGAGCAAAATTTGTTTCAATAATTTTACGCAGGGTGGCTTTTTTGTCCAATATCTGACCAAAGCCCCTGTTTCTGTCGGTCATATCGTAGGTATATTTTGTAAGGGAGCGCTTTTTGCCCTTGTCTTTGAGGTTTGGCAGCTTAAATTTTTCTGTGAGAATTTTGCCCAGTTCGTAGGCGTTACTCTCTATTTCATGGCCTTCTCCGCCGCCCTCTCCGGGGCCCTGACCAGAGCCCTGTTGAGAAGGCCGTACAGGCTGTTGACCTATAACCTCTCCCTCTTCACCCTCCCCGCTGCCGCCTGACTGGCCCTCTTCTTCGGCCTCCGGGTTGTTATTGTGCATGAACTTTTCTTCAACAGTAGTAGGTACAATTACGATTTTATCTTTGCTGCCTTTACCGGGCTTTATAAGCCTGCCTACATTAATTTTACGGGGGAAACCGTCCTGCTCGCGCTGCTTGTCACGGGCCAGCAGTTCATCTAAGGTATTAAGGGTGCTGGATCCGGGAAGGCTGACTGTGGTGTCCATATCCTGCAGGCAAGTGAAGTCTGACAAGTTGTATATAGAGGATAAATGAGGGTAACGCATGCCGTCACATGGCACAGCATGAATAATACCATTCTCCCTGATGAGTTTGAGTTCGGCCTTTATGTGGGGACACTGGGAGCCTGACTGCGGTATAAGGCCCGTTGCCGGGCTTTGTTCACCCTGAGACTTTTTAATGTTATCTTTCTGGTTCATTTATGCTGCCTGGTCCTAGTTTTCATCCTCCTGAGTACAGAAGTACTCGATAGTCTTCTGGGCGCATGTTTTACAGTAATTTAATTTGCCAAGCATGGTTTTAATCATACGGTCGTAGAGTTTCTGGTTCTCTTCGTTGGTGCGGTTGGCCAGAGCGCCAATAAGACTGCCCGCGCCTGCAATGTCCGATTTAAGACGTACATCTGTGATAGCTTTAACCAACTCCAGGTTGTCCATGAAGTCGTAACCGGGATCCACAGATATTTTTTGCCCGTATATTTTACGGATGGAAGTGCGGAAGGAATCGCGCTGCTCTTTGGTTTTAAGACCCAGGCGCTCTTCCACGCTGTTAATAAAACGCTCATCAATTTTAATGGCTTTGAGCTCACCATTCTGGGGATCTTTATACTTCCACATTTTATCGGGCCCCAGGTTTTCGGCGTCTATGCCTATTATCATATTGACATAGTTTAATACATCCTTACGGATAGCATATGGCTCGTCCATATAGGCGTTAAACATCTCTGTCATAATGCGCTCCCGGTACAGGCCCCGGGCGGTTTTTATGTCTTCAAGGTATTTTTTGCGGTCATTGCTCTCTGTTACATAGTCCAGGATAATACGTTCAAAAGCCTTAAAAATATCCAGAGCAAACATACATTTGCCCTCGTTGGTCTCTGAACTTTCTATAAGCAGCTGAGTGGCGCGCCCTAAATTACGCTGCCCCAGGCCCTTTTGGCCAAAACGATTGATAATGTCCGGGTCCCGGTTTAGGGTTTCGATAACCTCGGAGAGTGTCTTAATACTCTTTTCGCCGGCTACCTCGCCTGCTGCCAGTTTCATAGTCTCTACAGGTGTGAGCTTTTCTGAACGGGAGAGACGTGTGAGTACTACACCTACAGATGCGGCATAATTAAGATTGGGATCCTGGTGCAGGGGCTCCCTGGTAAGAGTGGTGCGGCTCATAGTGCCGACAGCATAGTGTGTGAGGCTGCCCTGTAACTTGTAATTTGTATTGTGTGATACATAACATATACGGCAGCGGTCTACAATAGGGGCTTCTTCCTTTTCTGAAAGGAACTGGTTAAATTCCGAGTTATTGCTGGTGGCGATAATGAGTGAATCGATGGGCCATTTATAGCCGTCTATCTCTATTACACGGTTTTGGATAACACCCAGGTAAACCTGTACCAGGTCTTTTTTGTTTTTGTAGATTTCGTCGGCAAAGTGGATGCCGCCCCCGCCCACACGGGCCAGGGCTCCGCGCCGCAAGTCGAAACGATAGGGGTTGTTGGTGTCTGTGAGGTGCAGCATACGCTGGATGGACTCCTCACCAAGTAAGTCTACGGCTGAGGAGGTGATTTTGTCCTTGGCCGGGTATTTGCCCGTAAGGGTACCCAGGCTTTCGGTTAATGGTACCAGCATTATTTTAACAAATGAGAGCATGTCGTCTACCTTGCCGCCTGTATGTTCACGGATTTGATTAAGTATATAGGCTGAGCATGCGCCCAGAGGGCGGTAGTCCCGAAAAAGTGTTTCTATTTCCACATCTGAAAACCCGAAAGCCTCTCCCAGGTATTTTTTACTTTCATCGGGAGTTTCAAACAGATTCATGGCCAGGATAACGGGGTCTTCATAGGTCTGGGACTCTATAGATGTGATTTTGCCGTATGAGCCTATTTTGTCCAGACCCTCATACCTGAAAGAGTATTTACGATTAGCCTCCTGCATAATAAACTGACGGTACTGAGTGCATAAAAATTCAACAAAAAATGTTTTGCCGTTGCCCGGCTCACCCACTAGCACGTAGGCCATCTCCCGGGAGCTGCCACCGTCAGCGGCGTCCTTTACATAAGAGACAAAGCTGTTTATCTCCTCGTACATGCCAATGATATGTTTGGAACCCTTACGAAATATTTTGAAATCATAGGTGGATTTGCCATTAATGGTCACCTTTTCTATTTCGTCATTCAGTATCATGCGGGAAACGCCCTGAAACGCGTTTTCAAAATTACGGGCTCCGTTTTTCACCTGAGTTAGATGATGGACCAAGGTTTGCTCTCCCGTAGACGGCATAGCGCCTCCTCTATTCAATTTTTAGAAATTTGATATTTTACCTATAATACACTGTACGATAGGCACGCAGATTAATCAAGCATTTTGCAAAATTTGTTTAAAAAACGTTGTTTTTGTGTTTTTTTAGTTATTATGGGAAACTATGGGACCCATTGCATAAAAGGAAAGTTTAAAGGATTTGCTAGGTCAAAAATATCTGAAATTTGGTGTTCACCCCCAGGCGAACGGTAATGTGGTTAAATTCCCTTAATTTTCCCTATGAAAATAATACATTTCCTTATAGATTGGGTTGATTCCATTAGTCGTCATCCCATTCGCTTTATAGTGTTTTATATGTATAAAAAGAGAACTGGAAATTATCTGTATTGCCTGGTGTTGTTTGTTGCGCTGGCTGGGCAGTCTGCATACACACAAGCCAAGTTTTCCTATGAGGAGGCAGGTTACGATCAACCCCTGGCCACCTTGTTGGGCACAGTACTTAATTCGGGTTGGGCACAGTCATCGCGGGTTGGCAGGGGTTTTGGCATTTATCTGGGTATACCAGTTTTCCTTGCCTATGTTTCCGAGGCAGACCAGTATTACACAGCTTACCGCGCTTCAGGCTGCGCACAATCCAGGTTGATGGGCTCATCTATCCCCTGTAATGACCCCGATTATTTACCCTACAAAGTTCCCACTATTATAGGTCCCAATTCCGGGGGGCGCACCTATAAAGAGCACATACTTCAAAATGGGGAGCCCAGCGGCCAGTACTATTATACTAAAATAGCCAGCGGGGAGGAGTACTTTCAGGGTCATACCATATTGCCATTTTTAATGCCTCAAATGTCTCTTTCATTCTTTTTTACAGAGATCAAGCTAAGGTATCTGCCGGTACCCATAAGCTCTTTAGGTGTGGACGGCCAGTTTATGGGCGTGGGCATTCAACATGATATTGCCTCAATTTTCGGGCGTTTTCCTGTGGATATCAGCCTGGCATCTTCCTTTAACATGTGGTCATTCACTTGGGAGCCCAAAGACTTAGGGGGTTCCATTACCATGGACGGTATTACAAGTTTTTCGGGGCTGGTCATTGGCAAACGCCTGGGTATATTTGAATTATTCACTGAATTAGGCTGGGAAAGCTCCAGCCTTAAGGTAAGTGGTAGTATCTGGGAAGAATCTTCTCCAGGTCATGATGTTAATCTGGATGTCTCTGTTAAAGGGCGTAACGGTTTGCGGGCAGCTTTTAATATGGCAGTTCATTTTGCTTCTAACCCGGTTATAGGTCAGCAAATAGGTTCACAGCTTGGCAGTCAGTTTAATATTTTTACACTTAAAAAGGAGGGCGCACAATGAATACTCGCCACATCTCTCTTTTCCTGGTTTTACTGGTTTCAGCATTATTCTTTAACGCGTGTCCCACTCCCCCTACCAGCACACTTACTGAGGATGAAAACATCGGGGCTAATAACAGTGATAACCCCGGTGGTGGGGATATTAACGATGGTCTTGTCAATACCGGTGGCAATGACGTCAGTACCGGTACGGTCAATACCGGTACAGATGTTAATCAAGGCGCTCAGGGTGGCGCTACCCAGGATAACTCCGGCAATTGTATTACAGACACTGATGGAGACGGCATTTGTAATGAACTTGA
>CAZRWX010000162.1:0-2543 GCA_964603925.1 uncultured Bifidobacteriales bacterium
AATAAATGAAAATACTAATTACCGGCGGTACGGGGTTTATTGGTTCAGCCCTCTGTTCCCGTTTATTACAAAATAATCATGATGTTACAGCTGTTAGCAGGCAACCCGAAAAGATCAAACTGCCTGTTAAGCGTATTTCCAGCTTAGAGCAGTTAAATGGCTCTATGCTTTTTGACATTGTAATAAACCTGGCAGGGGAGCCAATTGCCAACAAGCGCTGGTCACATAAACAAAAACAACGGATTTTAAACAGCCGCATAATAACAACCAGCAGCCTTATAGATTATTTTAAATCAACCGAGCATAAACCCCAATTACTGATTAGCGCCTCTGCAATTGGCTATTACGGCATCGGGCAGTCAAATGAAGTTATTAGTGAAGATTCCCCGGGGGATGAGAGCTTTGCCAGTCAGTTATGCCAACAATGGGAAGCGGTCGCCCTGGGGGCCCAACAACTTGGAATACGCGTTTGTTTATTGCGCACAGGCATTGTGCTGGGTAAAGGGGGCGGGGCGCTTGGTAAAATGTTGCTGCCCTTTAAACTGGGGCTTGGTGGTAAAATAGGTCAGGGAAAGCAATGGATGTCGTGGATACACTTAGATGATTTGACAGGTATTATTTTATACTGTATGGACCATGATGAGTTAAATGGCCCGGTAAATGGCACCTCACCGGGCCCGGTTACAAATGAGGAGTTTACAAAAACCCTGGGAAAAGTGTTAAATCGTCCGGCTATTTTTTCTCTGCCGGCAGTATTAGTAAAACTGCTATTGGGGCAGATGGGCGTAGAAATGCTGTTGACTGGTAAAAAAATACTACCGGTAAAAATGTTAAACGCAGGCTACAAATTTAATTTTGAAAAACTGGATAAAGCATTAGGGGGTGTGGTAGCAGGCAGCCACAGTAGTATACCGGGTAAGCTGGCAGCAGGCTGGGGCATAATAGGTGTATGCGCTATTATTGGCAGTGCAATTTACAGGTTGGCGCCCATAGCGGCGCAATCTTTTACACACCCGCTGCAATTTTATCATTGGCTTTTTGTGATATTTTTTACCGCTTTTATGGCATATTCCGAGGGTTACATGGGGTTTCAGAAAAAGTTCTCCCCCCGTGTGGTATCCCGTGCCCTTTATTTAACAAAGTATGTCAACATGTACCGCTTATTGTTTGCCCCGTTATTCTGCATGGGTTATTTTTACGCAACTAAAAGACGCTTAATCATCTCCTACATGCTCACAGCGGTTATTGTACTCATGATAGCGGGGGTAAAATTATTATCCCAGCCCTGGAGGGGGTTTGTGGATACCGGAGTAGTTGTCGGGCTTGCCTGGGGCGTTATCGCCATTGGCACTTTCACCATCCGCGTGTTTACAGGTAAAGCTTTTACCTGTTCACCCGAGACCCCCGATCAACCGTAATTGCTGCCCAAGCTGTTCTTTGTATTAAATTACTTCTGTAGGAACATTTTAATGTTTGTTGACTCATTACCTGCAACAAACAAACGACAAACATATACCCGAAGCTCTTTGACCAGAGCTGTTTAAACCATGCCAGACAACATCATAATCGCCTTTTTCCACAACACCACTCATCAGCATGCGGACACGTTCTCCTTCCAGATTATACACCACAGCAGATAGACTTTTTGTTTCCCCAAAGAATGGCATTGGTCAATTGGGGTAATGAGGTTCCTATACTGTAAATACCTCCTCCTGTGCTATCAGCGGTATTTCACTTTCCCTTTAACTGTGGGGGCGTTATTATGCGCCACGGGAATGAGTTGGGTGTTAGGAATTGGGCAAGCTGAATCCCGGGCCCGACAAGGCGAAGACACGCCCGCCCCGGCAAAGCCTTAAGGCGTAGCCGTGAGCATGGACACATACCGGGTATCAGGGCATTCTCCTCAAACGGGGAAATATTTTATAACATTACCCACAAACAGCATCCGGTTCGTCTGGCATGTGTTGGCTTTTGCAATGGCCGGGTCCATGGCGGGGGAGATTTTTTTTAGCGGTTAATTAAAAGGATGAAATGGAAGATTTTAAAGCGGATATTATAATTTATGGCGGAACATCGGCCGCTGTCACGGCAGCTTTTCAAGCGGCGCGCATGGGCAAATCGGTTATTATGTTGTCTCCGGACAAGCATATTGGGGGCTTAAGCTCAGGGGGGTTGGGTTTCACCGATTCCAGGCATAAATCTGTAATTGGCGGGCTGGCGCGGGAGTTCTATGGCCGTCTCTATCTCCATTATCAAAAGCCCGAAAGCTGGAAATGGCAGAAAAGGGATGAATATGGTAATGAGGGGCAGGGTAAGCGGGCGCTGAATGATGAGGGGAAGTGCGCGTGGGTGTTTGAACCCGGCGCGGCAGAGGGTGTGTTTGAGGGTATGATTAAAGATGCTGGTGTTAGGCTTTACAGGCAGGCGTGGCTGGAGGGGGAGAAGGGTGTGGCGGTGGAAGACGGCTGCATCAAGTCGATTACCACTCTGGATGGCAAGGTTTATAAGGCTGCGGTGTTTATTGATGCCACTTATGAGGGTGA
>CAZRWX010000162.1:2643-8188 GCA_964603925.1 uncultured Bifidobacteriales bacterium
CGTTCACAGTATAGATGAAGGCTGCGCGGTGCAGGATATCAGCTATGACAACCTTAAGGCGCGGTTACTGGCGGATGGTCAGATTCTCAACCAGGGTGCTGTCAATTCCACTAAGGAAGAGGGTCTGGAGTATGATCTCGGGGAACAGCCTATAGTAAGCCTTTTGGCCGATATCGGTCTTAAAGCTGGGGACCTTATGAATAATACTACTGAGACGCTTACTTATAAAATGGTATCCCGGGCTTGTAAAGGTCGCAGGCTTACCATCAAGACCCAGGTCCGGATTTTAAAGGCTTTAAACAAAGCCTCCGGCAACAAGTATATGCTGGAGGATTTGTTTAATTATTAGGTTTTGTTACGTTAAAAAAAGGTAATAAATTGATTTCATAAGAGCCGCCTTGTTTTTTAATAGTGAACGTGTATTCAATATAAAACCATAATATTTAATTGTCATTTCTCGTAAAAGAAACGGTGTTATAATTGCTTGTATTTGTCATTTCGGCCACCGAGCTTGTAGCCATTAAATTTTTTTAACAAAATGTAGGTGTGGACTCCGGCTCGGTGGCCACAGTGACAACTTTCCTGATTACGATACAGTGGTGAAAGCGGGATAATGCCAAATAGCCACTACCAGTCGATGGGGAAGTAGTCTTTTAAGAACTGGCCGCACCAGTGCTTGCCGGTGAGGATGCCGTATATGAAAGGGTCGCACACCCTGGCGGCGCCATCCACTATGTCAAGCGGGGGCTGGAAGTCATGAACGTCCTGTTTGTAACGGGAGAGGTGAACCGGGTCCTCATCGGTGACCCAGCCTGTGTCCACGGCGTTCATGTATATGCCGTGTTTGGCCAGACCGGAGGCTGATGTATGCGTTAACATATTGAGAGCTGCCTTAGCCATATTGGTGTGGGGGTGGCGGTCGCCTTTATTAAAACGAAAGAACTTGCCCTCCATGGCGGTGACGTTTACAATGTGTTTGCAGCCGGTGTTGTCCCGCTTCATCATCTGTGCCAGGCGGTTACACAGTACAAAGGGTGCTACCGCGTTTACCAGTTGAATCTCCAGCATCTCAGAGGTTTGTATCTCGCCTAACTTTAACCGCCAGGAGTTGGTCTTGCGCAGGTCAACCTGCTGCAGGTCGCAGTCCAGTTTGCCTTCGGGAAAAGCGTCTTTGGATGAAGCTAAAAAATTGTCGTATGTATAAGGCATTTGGGACATTTGGGCCGAAAACTTTAAACCAAAATCATCCTGGTTTTTTGGTTTGCCCCCTTCGACTCCGCCTAGGGTGACAGGTTTTGTGTTAGATCCCAAGTCATCTGGTTTCAGTTGCCTGTCACCCTGAACGGCGTCGAAGAGGGCCGGCGGAGCATTGTCCTCAGGTTTGCCCAGGGCGTGTATACATGAACGGAAATTGGCCAGGAGTTTTTGAGTTGGGGTATCCTGATTTTCAAAGGGCTCCTGCTCCAGAGCCATAAGGTGCTGGTAGAAGTTGGGGGGGCGGCGCACTGTTTGCGCAGCGTTGTTTATTAATATATCCAGGCGGGCGAAGGACTCCTGTATATGAGTACAAAAGCTCTCCACACTGGGAGTGTGGCGCAGGTCAAGGCCGTATATATGCAGGCGGCTGCCCCATTTTTTAAAGCCGGGCTCCTTGGAATAGCGTTTGGCTGAGTCTATGGGAAAGCGGGTGGTGGCGATAACAGTGGCGCCGGACTCCAGCAGCATTAAGGCGGCCTGGTAACCAATTTTTAAACGGGAACCTGTAATAAGGGCGACTTGACCGGTAAGGTCGCAGCGCTGAAAGCGCTTGGTATAGTTTAAGTCTCCGCATTCAGTACACATGGCGTCGTAAAAGGGGTGAAGGTCTACAAACTCCTTTTTGCATACATAACATTTGCGGGGAGTGTTTAATTTACCGGTGGTGGTGGTGGTCTCCCGCTTATTATTTGTAATTTGCATAGGGGCCGTAAATATGGTGGCTCCCCTTGCCGAACGAATACCCGTTTTAGCCCGTGCCTGCTTTTCCTGTTGTTTAATTGCCGCCTTCCTGGCCTCTTTATCCGCCTGGTTGCGCTCCCTGGCCGCCTTGCGCCCGGGACGGGACAAGGCGCCGGCGGCTTTCATCAGGCTTATCTTCTGCTCTTTACTTAAGAGACCGAACTGCTCGGGTGCCTGGTTAAAAAGCTCCAACAGCTTAAGGCTATTGTTAATGTCCTCCTGTGTAAACAGGGGTTCTATCTGGTGATCATCGGGTTTCATGATTCGTTCTAATAGCTAAAACCATAAATTTATGTTGTAAGGAGGTTTTAGTCATTATTTGGAAGAGCGGCAGGTTGCAACTCCAGCGCAATTTGAATTTGCCATAAGGGCTGATGAGTCCTTTGCCACTCCGGATATTGAGCTGCTGAGTGGTCTTTCCCGTCAGAATGAAGCTCCCATCCTCTGGGTGCCCGCAGCCGCTGCAAGGCTGCCCGAAGAGTTCCCAAATCCAAAGACTGGTTTAGGTAAACTGGAGGCCCTGGTCCTTAAGGCAGTAAAAAGCGGTATTCATACACCAGGTGAGCTGTTTAAAGAAGTGGCCAAAGCGGATTCTTTGCCTCAAGGGGAGAGCGAACTGGATTTAATGGAATTTATAATTAAGCCTATTCTGTAATCTGAGTGAAATGTTTTGTATTTTAAATGGACAAAATATTATGGTTTTGGTTGAGATTAAATTTGGGGCAATGCCCCCCGGCCCCCTAAGGGGTGGTAAGTACAGGTTAAAGTTTATAAATAAAGTATAGTCTTTCGCCCCCTCAGGGGGCCGAAGGGCTTAAAGGAGGCAAAACATGAGCTTACTGGACAAACTTAGAGAGATGACAGTAGTAGTAGCAGATACCGGTGATATCGAATCTATTAAAAAACACAAGCCCCGGGATGCCACCACTAATCCTTCTTTGCTTCTGGCGGCCGCCCAGATGCCGGAGTATCAGCATCTGGTGGAGGACGCATTAAATCACTGCGCTCTGAATGTCTGCGCTCATGGGCAAAGCCTTCACCCCTGCCTGGAGAAGCTGGCTATTAATTTTGGTGTGGAAATTTTAAAAGTAGTGCCCGGTCGGGTGAGTGTAGAGGTTGATGCCACCCTGTCTTTTAATATCCAGGGTACTATAGATACCGCCCGTCGGCTCATTGGCATGTTTGCCAAGCAGGGTATAGAGCGAGATCGCATCCTTATTAAAACAGCCTCCACCTGGGAGGGTATAAAAGCAGCTGAACAGTTGGCAAAGGAGGATATACACTGCAACCTTACGCTGCTTTTCAGCTTTGCCCAGGCTGTGGCTTGTGCCCAGGCTCGTGTACAGCTGATATCGCCCTTTGTAGGCCGCATTATGGACTGGCACAAAGCCAACGGCAGTTTAAAGAGTGCCGCACCTGTCGATGACCCCGGTGTTATTTCTGTAACCACTATTTACAACTACTATAAACACTTTGGTTATAAAACCGAGGTTATGGGCGCCAGCTTCCGCAACACCGGGGAAATTATCGAGGTGGCCGGTTGTGATCTTCTCACGATTTCACCAAACCTCCTGACAGAGCTTGAGCAGGCACAGGGCGCCCTCCCCCGCAAGCTGGATGCCAGCCGGGCCCAGTCCATGGTTTTTGAAAAACTGGATCTGGATGAAAACACCTTCCGCTGGCTGCATAATGAAGATGCCATGGCCACGGAAAAACTGGCCGAGGGTATTCGTAAGTTCAGTGCGGATCTCACAAAGCTGGCGGCATATATGCGCGAAAAACGCTGTAATAAGTAATTTTTACCTACTCATCAGCTCTGTATAGTATTACGACCATATATGGCTACAAATTTAACCTGACCCTGAAAATGGCCCATTATCGCCATTTACTCTAAATTAACGGAAAATGTCACAATATTGTAAAAGTATCTGTTTTTTAATTCGGTTCTATTGACAAATGGCTAAAACCCGTTATCTTAACAGATATTAACCAGGTGGGCGTATTTTTCAGGGTAAATTTTCCCTTGAAAAAGTATTGCCGGGTCATTATGAATGAATCTGTTAACCATATAAATAAGTCACACACTTTCAGGAATGCGTGTATTTTTTCAATTGTATTATCCCTGTTAATTTTTGGGATATTGACATTTTTAGATTCTGGCAAAAGTGGTGAGGTTGATTTCTCCAAAGAAGAGGGCGTAAACAAAATCCACAATACCTCCGCTGGTTTTTAACCAAAAGTTCCATAACCCCAGTAGAGGCGCGATAAATCGAAAATCGGCAAGGTCATAATGTTACTGCCTAAAAACGACCCCTGGGCTCTTATTTCTTACCCGCCATGCGGAGGCAAATATAGCCGATCAGGGCCCCTGTGAGGGAGGCAAGGAGAATGGCGATTTTGGAATTGATAATTACAGACGTATTGGTAAAAGCTAACAGGGTTATAAAAATAGACATGGTAAAACCTATACTGCCCAAAAACCCGGCGCCTGTGATATGGCCCCAGTTTAAATTGCGTGGTAATGCACACAGACCGGATTTGACCCCGGCGAAGGAAAAAAGCCAGATGCCCAGAGGTTTGCCTATTAAAAAGCCCGCCATGATACCCATTGTGTAGGGGTGGGCCAGGCCTCTTAACCAGCCCTCGTCAATGCGGATGCCGGTGTTTGCCATGGCGAAGAGTGGTAGTATTAGGAATACCACAGGAATATGGAGAAAATGTTGTACCTTATATGAGGGGGATTTGGAACCCCCGTCAGCAAAGGGTATGGCAAATGCCAGTAGTACCCCCGCAATAGTGGCGTGAATGCCTGAATGCATTAAGAAATACCACACCCCTACGCCGCCTGTGAGGTAGAGCAGAAGGTTGTGTACTTTGAGGCGGTTTAATATAACCAGTAAGCTGAACAGGCAGAGAGAGATAATGAAGTTTGATAAAATAAAATTGGATGTATAAAATATGGCGATAATTAAAATAGCACCCAGGTCGTCTATGATGGCCAGCGCGATTAAAAATATTTTAAGGGAAAAGGGTACCCGGTTGCCCAATAGACTCAAGATACCTATGGCGAAGGCTATGTCGGTGGCCATGGGTATGCCCGCCCCTCTCATGGTAGTGGTGTTATAATTCAGCAAGAGGTAGATGCCTGCGGGCACAATCATACCACCCATGGCACCCAATATGGGCAGAAGGGCGTTTTTAAAACTGGATAGCTCGCCTTTTAAAATCTCCCGCTCCAGCTCCAGGCCTATGAACAGGAAGAAGATAGTCATGAACTCATCGTTTATCCAATGGATTAGGCTGTGTGGGCCTATTTGGATATGCCATAAATGCTGGTAACCCACTTGCCAGGGGGAATTGGCCAGACCCAGAGACACCAGGGTGGCGAATATTAGAACCAGGCCGCCGGACTTCTCGTTGTGTATTATGGAGGTGAGGGCTTTTAATAACTTCATATAACAATGGTATCATATTAGAATGGAAAGTAACGCTTTACAATCTAATAAACTGATGGAGCATATCCCCCGCTCACCCTGAGCCCGCTCAT
>CAZRWX010000163.1:0-3867 GCA_964603925.1 uncultured Bifidobacteriales bacterium
CCGCAGGGCTTGGGGTAGGTGGTAGACTTATCAAAGGAGAATGTGTCTGAAAATGAAATGCCGTTGCCTGTAAAGTTGGGCTTATGGCCTCTGATAAAATTTCCCACTTTACCCAGATTCGACAGGCTTTTAACATTGGCCTTATCTTGTTGCTTACAGGTGGTATCAAAGGATTTGAGCTTTTCAAGCTGCGCAGGGGTAAAGGTGCCGGCGGCCTCCCCCTCTTTGCGGGCCATTGATAAACGCCGGGCCTCATATTCAAGGTTCCATTTAATGTCCCTGTCCTCTTTGCCGGTGAGTGAGTACTCAAAAACCTTGTCATACAAACCCTTAAGGGTGTTAAAGAGTAAAATATTCCCCCCTTTTAAGGCCTTATCCAGCGCTTTAAGGGGGTTTATGCCGCCCGGGCAATCAAAGCCGCTGACAGCGTAAGCGGCAGCAAAGGAGGTAATATTTAAATACTCCAGCAGCTCCAGAAAGTTCTTGCCGAATTGCTTTTTTGCTTCATCTTTATCATGTTTGCTTTTCTCCGAGGCTTTTTCCCCCATTATGCCCAATAGGCGCCCGGCCAATACAACCCCGAAAGTCGTGGTAATTAAGGAAACCAGCATACTGCCTGTGGAGCCTTTGTCCGCAGACATGTCTTTGAGGTAATTGCGGGCCTTTTTAAGATGCTCAAGGCCATCTTTTGTTTCCAGGCTAATCATCATTTTGGGCCTGAAGAAACTGTTAAGGCGCTGGTCTTTAATATTGTTAAGCTCTATAGCAAAGCTTAACATCTTCTTATCAAAATCATAAACCTTATCCTGAAACTCATAGTTCAGTAAACCTGTAACCATGGACATATTATTGTGGCAGGGCCTTTGCTTACTGGTACTATAGGAGACACTGTCCTGGGCATTCATGGTTGTAAAAGTTTTGTCAACATCAGAGGTTATGTCATAAGCCCATTTGGATTCGCTATTTCTTACTCCAACCACTAACAGGGAGCCTTCTTCAGATTGGGTATAAAAAGAAGCCGGCAACTGTTCCTGCTTTTGCCGGGCTTTTTGGGAGGGTGTCATTATTTTTTTTACCATAATGGGGAAGGTAAGGCTTACAGTGTTTTTAGCCTTGTAGCCCTCTGCTTGTATATCCGGTGCTTTAGCATCCTTAATAATAGGGAAACCTGACCCGAAGGGGCATTCTGGTAAATTGAGGAGAACGCCCTTTTCATTTTCAGATACATCAAAAATGTTATAGTTATTTATTTTATAGTGAAACCAGCCTGTTTTATTAGAATCTAAATACTCACATACTTTTTCAAGCTGAGATGCTTCAACCTCACCGGTATTTATAATACTCAGGGCCTGGGCCCTAAGAGGTTGCAGAAATCCCCAGATTTCAAAATCAGGCTTAAAGGTGTCTGGGTCAACTGTATCTTGTAGATTTATGTCCACCCTGACCATCTGCCAGACTTCTGAGGCCACAATGGGACGAAAATCAAAGTTAACGGGCTCCTGGGAGTTCTTTTGATATTTGGATGGACTGAGGCATTTCAGGCAATTGTCTTTACGATTTAAAGTAATGTTATATACAGGCAGATTATTACATTGCAGGATAGTGTTTGCTGAGCTGCCTAAAAGTGTCTCCAGGTAATCGCCTCCTGCAGAGGTCTTTAGAAAAGGGCTTTGGGGTTCTGAGGTATTGAGCTGTGTTAATGCGCCGAATTTTACAGGCTCATCAAAGATGCTGGCCGGCGGTACCACAACCCAGGGCATATCGGCGCGCACATAATTACCTTCGGTATCCATGGGGTAAAGCCAGTTAATAGAAACGCTCTGCCAGCTGGTAGACTTGGCTGGTTGAGGTGAAGCGTTTATGGTTATGTCATTGCCCATAATAAGGCCTATTCTATAAAACGACCGGCCAGGGCACCCATGGCTAACCCATGGGAAGTGCCATGGGCATCATCCTCTAACTCTTCGCCCCTGTTTCTTAAGTACTCGGCCCTGGACTGGCATTTATTACCCTTGGTATATAGTGCCTGACCGGCTATGTGAAAGCCGTAATCCTCAATATCGGGCATATACAAACTAACTTCATCGTAATTTTTAACCGGGAACTTGTACACATACTCAGCCTGCGCCGTATGGCGGTAAAGGCTGAATTCGCCGGGAGGCTCCATGGGAGCCAGGCCCTGGCCCCGGGCGTCCACCATGCTTAAGGAGAATAACCTGGCAGGGAATTTAAAACAGTCACCTGCGACAAAGTCGCCATCAGCGCCAATATCCGTGAGCCATTCTTTCATTTGGTTAACGCCTGTGCCGGGTACTTGAAGCTGCTGGCCCGGGTAAATTAAATCCGGGTTTGGACCCACTACGGTTTTGTTGGCCTCGTAAAGGATTTGCCAACTGGGGAGGTTGTAGATGGCGGCAATTAGGGAAAGACTTTCGCCTTGCTTAACCTCGTGGGTGGCGGGTTTGACTGCCTTAACAGGTTGTATTTTACCAAGGAAATTATGCAGCGAACTGAACAGGTCACCTTCTAAAACATCGGGTAAATCATCCGGTTGTTGAAAAGCACCCCCGGTTGATACCCAGGAAGTATAGCCACCAGCATAATGACCTGCCCAGGTAAGCATTTGGGACATGAGACCCACAGAAATGGGGAAATTAAAACTGGGATGCAGGGGGTGGGGGTGAAAGTTGAGGTTACCGGCGGCCTTAAGGGCTTTATCGCTGGCGCCTTTCAAAATCATAAACCTGGAGGGCATAAGGTTGGGGTTGTTACCCGGGCCGCCCTGGCTGGTAAGGCTGCAAATGGCGGAATAATTCAGGGTGTTGACACCGAGCATGGCGGCGCTGTAACCCTTTTGGGCCTCTATCTCCAGGAGCTTATCTACAATTAAATGGATATTAAAACGGGGACACTTAACAATGGTAACATGACGCCCGGACGTAATTTTAACGCTTTGACCCGGGGTCAGTTTAATGGTACCCTTATCTGCCATTACCAATGCTCATATAATACCTGTGAGCTAATAGTAAAAAATTATCAGGAATTTATCATTTGTCAGCAGCCTTTAGATTTAAACGCGCTCTTGCAGCATCGTTTATAGCCCATGGCGTGTTCGCAGGTTTTGGCCTGATGGTCTCTGTCCAGGTAGAAGTTGAGCCAGGAGCTGGTGTCTTTAAGGCTCCACATACGGGGCAGGACGCATTCAGCGCAGAAAGCGTCCAGGTTATTGTCTGAAGCATAGCGTTTGTAGGCGCGCACCCATACACATGGCTTATCGGGGTAAACCTCACATTGCCCGCCCGCACTGCCGCCGCAGGGGCCGTTACGCAGATGCTTTGGGCACTGGCTTTCCGGGCAAAGGAAACCCACATGTTGTATGGCGCAGTCTCCGCATTTCTGGCAATCCAGAAGTAAATGCTTGGCGGGCTCCTCCATAAGCCGGGCGGCCCGTTTGCCAGCCTTGGTCTTATCCAGAAACCCCGCTACAGCCGTAAGCGCCTTGTTGATTTTTGCGCCCCGGGTAAAAGCAGCGTCATGCACTGCCTTCATGGCCTTGTACATGGCGAAATCCCCTGCCGGGGCCTTATCTGTCAGGGGCGCTCTGGGTGGTATATGTTCTGTGGAGTAAGACTCCGACTCCTCCTCCTTATTGGCGGGGTGAGCGTTGGAGTAGTAGTAAAATTTGTTAGTGGTATGGGGAATGAATTCGGGAATAAAGTTCTCCCAGCTATCCTCATAAGTCTTCATAAGATCCAGAATATCCCTAACGGTATTAAAGCTCTTATGGATGCCGCCTATGTGTACGCCCTTATAACCCAGACCCTTTAATATTGCCCCCAGCCGTGCAGTACGCTCTACGGCCTTTTG
>CAZRWX010000163.1:3967-8156 GCA_964603925.1 uncultured Bifidobacteriales bacterium
CGGCACTGCTTTTAGCGGCACTGTCTTCTTCAATAATTTTAAGAAGCTTGCCCGACATGACGGCGCCGGGTATTTTACCCTGATTAAAAACCTTGGCGATACGGGGCGTAATATAAAACAGGGAGCCTAAAAGGGGGATGTGGGGGTGGTTGTGCCTCATGTAGAACATGAGCTCCTGATATTTATAAAAATCATAACCTAGTTGGCTGATTATAAAACTGGCGCCTGCTCTTATCTTGGTGTCCAGCTTGGCATATTGGGCCACTGTCTCGCCTTCGGTGTACTTAAAGGGGCTAACGGCACAACCACTGTTAAAGCTCACGTGGTTAGTGTCAGAGTAGTCGCGTTCATTCATATAATTAAGCATACATGTGAGGCTTACAGAATCCAGGTCGAAGACTGGCGCGCCCATGCCCCCAAAGCCGGTGCCTGAGTAGTCACCTGTAAGGGAGAGTATATTAGTGAGCCCCATGGAGGAGAGCTGCAGGGCGCGGCTCTCTAAACCAGTGCGGTTATGGTCACGGCAGGCAAGATGAATGATAACGTCCATGCCGGAGTCCAGAATTTTACGGCCCAGCACATCGGGCATAAGGGCGGGGTTGCCGCCGGGGTTGTCTGTAATGGAAACCGCCGCTATACGGCCGTCGTCAACGGCTTTGGCCGCCAGAGTGAGGGTGTTAAAAACTGAGCCGTATTTAATATCCGCCCCGGGTACCAACTCCAGGGTAATTACAAAAGAACCGGGCTTGTTCAGCTCATCTCGAAAGCGGGAGGAAGGACCAATACGGGTTTGCATAATAAAACCTAAAACACAAATAGCGCTTTATAAGGGTGGGTAAGGTTAATGGGTGAAGCGTTACTTTTTGAGAGGATTAAAATTTTTACCTCATTATCACTATCTTCACCGCAATAGCTACCAGCACCAGGCCGCCCATCAGCTCCATACGGCTGCCAAAGCGGGCGCTGAGGCGGTGGCCCAGGGCAATAGCCAAAAGGCACAGGGTGGTGGTAATAATGCCGATAATTACGGCCGGATACCAAATGCTGACGCCAAGCATGGCCAGGCTGAGGCCCACGGCCATAGCGTCTATGCTGGCAGCCAGGGAGAGCATGACCATGGTCAGGCCCTTGCTGGGGTCTTTTTTAACGGCAGTGTCCTCCGGGTGCAGGCCCGCCCACACCATGCGTCCCCCCACAAAAGCTAATAGACCAAAGGCCGCCCAGGTGGCGCCTGCCTGAATAAAGCCTACAACCGCACGGCCCAGATAATAGCCGGCAACGGGCATGAGGAACTGGAAAAGGCCGTGGTGAAAGCTGATTCTAAAAACAGAATGCGGGTTTTTGGTGTACCCGGCCGCGCCTGCGGCAAGGGATAATGCAAAGGCATCCATAGACAGGCCAAGGGCGATCATGATGATTTCAAGGGAATCCATTATTCTGATAATTATAGAAAAAAGTGGTGATTTACTTGTTATTATCCCTGTTTGAATGCTATTAGAACGAATCCGCCTTAGGCCGGATATGTTATCACAAACCGGGTGAGCGTGTCTGGCCCGCAGTGGCGGGGTGGAAGGCTCATCGGACATTGACTTTGGTGTGCTATATGGTTATAATTAGTTAACCAACTTGACCAGGTCAATATTATGATTCAGGTAAATATTTATGAAGCCAAAACTCAGCTTTCCAAGCTAATACAAAAAAGTTTAATGGGGGAGGAGGTAATTATCGCCAGGGGCAATAAGCCGGTGGTAAGCCTCATGCCTGTTAATAAGCAATCCAGCAATCGGGTTTTGGGCGCAGCTAAGGGTAAAGTTAAAATATTAAAAGGCTTTGATGAGCCACTGGACGACTTTAAGGAGTACATGTAGCAGTGTACATTTTAGATACTCATATATTATTGTGGCTCACCGCTAACCCGGACAAACTTAGTCCCAGGGTTACTAAAATCATAGTAAATAAACAAAACCAGCTTTTTTTAAGCAAAGCCACTTTATGGGAGATTGCCACTAAAACCAGTTTAAAAAAACTGGAATTAGGCATGCCTCTTAAGGAGTTTGTTAATGATTATGTTGTTGGTAATAATATTCAGATTTTAGATATTTCCACAGAGCACATAATACAGTTGTGCGGGCTTCCCTTTATTCATCGTGACCCGTTCGATCGCATGATTATTGCTCAGGGTATAGTAGAGGGCCACTCAATAATATCCAGTGATAAAAACTTCAGCAAATATAAAGTTAAGATCCTGGCATAATTAGTATCCTGTCTAAAATTGTAATAATAATTCACCACAGAGGCGCAGATACCAATTAAGTCACCGCTGTGTATACCAGGCTCAGTAACACCCACAGGGCATAAGCGTTTAATACTTTAAATAACAGCCCGGTAATGGATTTTAGATCATCTGTAAGGCCAAGATGTATAGTGAGAACTACAGATGATAAACCCAGTATAGCCAGAGGAGGGACCAGGAATATATCCACTTTAGATATTACGGCTAAAAATGCCCCTGCTAACAGGGCGGCCGATATCCAGCAGATAAATATCCTTTTGGTCTGGGCGTAATCAAAGTACCTGCTTAAGGCGGCGAAACCCGCGCGTTTGTAGTCTTCCTCATGTCTCCATAAAAGCAGCCAGAAATGGGGCATTTGCCAGAGGAAAAAAAACAAAGCTATATATATTATACGGGAGTCCAACATGTTTGCCGGGGCTGCCGCCCAGCCCATAACCGGGGGCAGAGCGCCCGCGAGCGCTCCCGGGAAGATAGCAAATGGCGTATGGGGTTTAAGGTATGTATACATACCATTATATAAAAAGATAATAAGGAAGGCCAGCATCATCAGTACCAAAGACTGCCGGGAGAGGCTAAGGAAGATAACGCCCGCAAACACAGACAGAAGAGAGTAAAAGACAGCGCCTTTTTTTGAAAGCGCCCCTGAGGGCAGGGGGCGTGTTTTTGTCCTTGCCATAAGGCTGTCCCGGGCGGCCTCCTGAACCTGATTTAAGCCAGAAGAACCGCAGGCCAGGGCAAAGGCCCCCAGGGTGACCAGTATACCAGAGTAGTTAAAGGGACCAGGTGCTATAACAAAGGCCGCAAAAGCTGAAAAGGCAATTGCCAGGGATATATTGACCCGAAACAGGGTAAAAAGATAATGAATTTTAGCGTTAGGCATTATTATTGTGAATTATAAAATCTGTCTATTAAAATTACACCCCATTACGTGCTTATTGAAGCAGCTTATGATGATAAATTTTTATTTAAGGTGCCCGGAGTATCAGGCTGTGGGGCATTCGGCATGTAAGGCTGTGCCTGTATTCATTACATACTCGGGAGCCTTAATGGGAAGTACGCTGAAAAGACGCAGAATACGATGACGCGCCTGCCATATATATACCTCATCAGCCGCCTCGATTATTTTGTTATCGCTGGAAATTTCGCCGGGGTTTTGGATAAGGGTGGATGGGACGTGCCAAATGGCGATAATTACAGTGTTGTGATTACGAGCCATGGCCTTAAGGCTGTGTGTAGATTGGGCAAGCTCCCGGACCCCCGCCACTGTGGCCAGAGGGTTGATAATGACCAGATCCAAAGGGTCGATATTTGCGCAATGGGCGCTGATTCCCCTTTCAACTTCTGATAAATCTTTTACATCGGTATTTACACGGAGCCTGGACTGTTCGTAACCCTGGAGAACGGCTTTTAAATTCTTGAACTGTTCAAGGTTTAAGTTACCGTGCTTTTTGTCAACTGCTCCTTTAATATTACTGAGCTTGTTATGGGGCACACCACTCTCTGCGGCGAATATCCGTGTGGTAGTGTCTCTGGCTGATATGCTGGAGTTAAAAAAAAGAACAGAATGATTGTGCCGCAGGCCCGTAATCCGGGCTATATCCAGACCCAGGGACTCTGCTGCAGGATCATTATGGTCTACGGCAAAAAGGATGAGACGCCCGCGGGTAAGACCGCCCTGTAGAGCCTGGTCAAAAGCTGCGAAACCTGTGGGTATCTTAAAGTCCATAAAACGCACAACCCCGTGTTAAGGTATCAGCAACAAGATAAAGAATTTTATGGAAGGAGGGAAATGATAATTCTGATTTTAAAATTACTTATTTGGCAATATGGCACGCAATGCTACAATTTGAACCAATAAAGGGGAACGGCCTTTCGAAGTCTGATTTAGCCTAATTA
>CAZRWX010000164.1:0-2306 GCA_964603925.1 uncultured Bifidobacteriales bacterium
CCCCTTGAAAAATTTCCTGACAAATAGAGCTATGACTCTGCTGTGAAAAATAGGATTGTATGTGATGATTAACTGAAAAGCCCCTTTTACCTCATTTTATTACCAAATTAAAAAGGGGAGGCCGATCGATTGAAAACGACACGACAAACATATTTTATTTTACTCAGTCCATCAAGCAAATAAAGGTATTTTCTTAGCAATTACCCCATTAGGTATTCATTAAGCCTTTTTTATATTGGAAATTGTGAAAAACTTACAGGAGACAGTATTATTATCACTGGGATCTAACCTTGGTGACAGGCTGGGCTATATCCAGGCTGCCATTTCCACGCTTTCCTCTGTGTCCCGTTCTCCCCTTAAAATATCCAATATCTACAGCACGCCTCCCATTGGTCCCGCCCCCCAGGAGCACTATCTCAATGTATGTGTAACTTTAGTCACCAGTATTACGCCTGGCGATCTCCTTACTTTTTGTAAACACACAGAAAAGTCCCTGGGTCGCATTCACCGCCAGCGCTGGGGTTCCAGGGAGATTGACATCGACATTATCTGCTATGGGTGCCGGGTTATTAAAGAGCCGGGCCTGGCTATACCTCACTCCCAAATGCACCTGCGGCAGTTTGTACTGGTACCACTGGCAGATATTGCTCCCGATTATATTGTACCTGACTTTAACAAAACAGTAAGCGCTCTGTTAAATGACAACATCAAAAGCAATGGTCTGCAAGCCATATCCCAGTTTGCGCCCGCCGGGGTTTTAAATTATGAACCTGCCTAAGAGTATAAGGTATTTAGCCGTTGAGGGTGTAATTGGCGTAGGCAAATCAACCCTGGTCAAATATTTGTCCGAGCATATGGCCTGCCAGCCTCTTTTTGAGGAGTTTGAGACAAACCCCTTCCTTTCGGAGTTTTATCGGGACAGGAAGAAGTTTGCCTTTCAAACCCAGATTTTCTTTCTCTTATCCCGCTATCGCCAAATCCTGGAGACCTTTCATCAGCAGGATCTTTTCTCCCCTGTGCGTATAAGCGACTATATGTTCAACAAGGACAAAATTTTTGCCAGCCTTAACCTGGACGAGAACGAAATGGCCCTTTATTCTAAGCTAAGCGCCCTGGTAGAGCGGGAACTCACCAAACCCGATTACATCATTTATCTGCAAGCTAATACAGACATCCTCCTGGACCGCATTAGAATGAGGGACCGCGCCTATGAGCGTAATGTAGATCCAAAATACATTGAGGCCCTTAATGAGTGCTACAACTCATATTTTATGCATTATGCCGATTCCCCGTTAATGATAGTAAACACCAACGACATAGATTTTGTAAGGAACCCCGACGACCTTCAACTTCTTCTTGAGCATATCTGCAAAGCGCCCCGGGGTGTTACTTATTTTTCGCCCATGCACGGGTAGGTGCTCCATGCACATACTGCGCTCTATCAAAGAATTCAACAAATGGCGTCAGAGCCTTAGTCCCCAGGCCATAGTGGGCTTTACACCCACCATGGGCGCTCTGCACAAGGGCCACATGGCACTTATAGAGGAGTGTGTCAAGGCCAATACACATTCAGTAGTTTCTATCTTTGTAAACCAGAAGCAGTTTAACGATAATGGGGATTTTGCCAATTACCCCCGGCCCCTGGAGCAGGACCTGGATATATGCCGCGGCCTGGGTGTCAGCGCTGCACTGGTACCGGAGCATAATGATATGTACCCCCCGGGTTTTACCTCATACTGCGATGTGGAGGGCCTGGGCCTTTACCTTTGCGGGGCCTCCCGCCCGGGGCACTTCCGTGGTGTATGCACCGTGGTTCTCAAACTCTTAAATATTGTGCAGCCGCAGTTTGCCTACTTCGGTCAAAAAGATTTTCAACAGGCCCATATACTTAAAACCATGGCCGGGGACTTTAACCTGGGTCTGGAGCTGGTTATTATGCCCACTGTAAGAGAGCGCTCCGGGCTGGCTATGAGCTCCCGTAACAAACGGCTTACCCCCGCTCATCTGGATGCCGCCCCGGTTATATATAAAGCCCTTACAATGGCCAGGGAACAATTCCTGGCAGGTGAACAAGATGCCAAAGTTCTAATCAACACAGCCCGTATCACTATCCAACAGTCCGGCCCTGACTCTATTGATTATATAGAAGTTGTATCCCAGACAGGTCTTCAGCCAGTCACAACAGTAACCCGGCCGGCAGTATTAGCCGCAGCGGTATTTTATGGGGATGTCAGGCTTATAGATAACATTTTGTTAGAATAGATTCGAAGCTCTATTCTAACAAGCCGATGGAGCATGTCTCACCT
>CAZRWX010000164.1:2406-8122 GCA_964603925.1 uncultured Bifidobacteriales bacterium
AATGCTCATCGGGCGTTATAACCGGTATCGGGCAAAGCTCCCGTATATATGGAGGGCTTTTACCTAAATTCCGGACAAGTTTGTTATACCGTTACCAGTTGCTGATTTTATTTAACCTTTATCTGCAACAGCCTTGGATAATACTTTGATACGCCATTTAATAAAGCTATCCCGAACAGCGTCATAACCTGTTTGATAAAATTTCAAGTTTTGGAATTCGCGATAATATTTAACTGCCTCCAAAGCCTGGCCCATATAGTCCAAACGCATGGCGTGAGCGAGCATAAAGCGGGCATTGACCTTATTCCTGAGGGGCTGGGCTTCAAAGTCCTCCCGGGAAAGCAGGCCGCTGATATAAGCGGCATCATGCCACAGAGATTGGGAATACACAAACTGCAAACTGTCCAGTACATCCTGATAGGCGGCTCTTAAACTGGCGGCCTCCCCCCGCAGGGCTTTTAAAAATGGCGGCATTATATGAACAGGAAATATAAGCTTGCTGTCCGTAAACATATTATGCCGGGTATTTATTTCCCAGGCAAAGGGCCCCGGCTTATTGTTAATGGAATGCTCCAGAAGTCCCATGGCCTTGGAGAGTTCCGCGCCCGTTATATATCCGGGGTATTTTTTCAGGGCCTCACGCCATTGGCCCATACATAATAAAGCAGAAACACAGTAGTAGCGGTTTTGCCGGTTGTTTTTAAGGACATCCTGGTAACGGCCCAATTTTAACAGGGCAAGACCACTGTATGCCTTTTGATACCCATAGTCTGCTACCACCCGTTCAAATTCACCATTATCCATAAGTTCGTCAATTTTAACTGATTCCAAATATGGGAATTGATTTAATAGTTCTGCCCCCCTGCCTGTGGACCGCATAGCTTCCAGGTATAAGCTAAAAATATGGGCATAATTTTTAATAACCTCTTCGGGCTGGCCAACAGCTAAGAATGCCTGTGCCATGGCGCCGTGATTAATTTTGAAGCTGCTTAATATTTTTTCAAACTCACCGGTCTGAGTATAAGCTTCAACTTGTTGAAATTGATCATGGGGATAAAGGGCTGGGATTTCCCCGGCCTTGCCCTCCTGCAGCAGGATTAAAGCATCATAAGTCTCGGTGTAGGAGTTGGTAAAAAAGGACCGGGCAGCCTGGATATGCCCGTTGGTTATGTACGCAAGGGCAATAAAATGAGGAAAGTTTTTGAATTTTTCTTCCAGATATTCAAACCTCCCCAGAAAAATCAGAGCGTCCCGCACTAGGTAAATATTATCGGGATACTTTTCTAAAATAGCCTCAAAGTCCTGCTGCTGTCTTAGAAACAATATATCCAGTTCGGGGTTAGTTTTAACATCCTCAAACCGGCCCATACCGGCTAACGCCCGGGAGTACCAGTCAATGTCATCCTTATAACTGGCAGCAATTTCCTCATAACGCCCCATATTAAAAAGGGCCTGAGCCACGAGACTTCTATCACCTGGATAATGGCTTAAAACCTCCGGATAACGCTGGAGCTGAATGAGGAGTTCAGCGCATACCTGAGACTGCTCAGAGTAATTTTTGAGAACTTCCTCATAGCGGCCCCAACGTTTTAGAGAAATTATACTATTCATTAAATAAGAATTATCCCGTATGGATATCCCCAGAACACGCCCCCAGTGATGAATAGTCTTCCGGCCCTCCGTAATATAGGGCAGGCGGGCCTCAGGGGTATCCTCCACACTACTCAGCTGCTTATTGAGCTCGGTGGTAATAGTGTACATGATATTGCGCAGAATAGCGTGGCCTTTATAATTTTCCGCCAGCCTGGTAAAAATGACTTCGGCTTTAAATCGCTCCCCATTTCCTTTAAAAATTTTGGCCCTTTCATAAAGAGAGTAGGGCATAAAGCTACTTTTTGGATACCGGCCTTCAAACATCAACAGATGGCGAAGCCCCTTAATAGTTTCCACGCTGTCAGCCATTTTAAGTTTGCAGATACCCATTTTAAAAAGCGCGGTTTCGGCAATATCTGTACCCTGGTAGGCCAGGCGCAAAGTGTAATACTCGTTATAAGCTTTAATATAATTGCCCATCTCAAAAACTTTATCGGCCACAGCCAGGGGGCTGATGCGCTCAGGCAGGGCTTTGGTAAACACTTTTAAGTTATCGATGGTATGATGGGCACTGGCCATTACCTCAAAGCCGAACTGCTGGTGCCCGCTGCCGCTGTAATAATCATAATCCAGATAATTAATAACCCTTTGCCCATTTATATAAAAACGGATATAACCTTTATCTTTGTCCACCCGATAATGATAAGTTTCACCTATATCTTGTTTTTTGTCCAGTATTACAAAATCCAGCAATTCAAAATTTTCCCCTTTTGTAAGCGCCAGGTATAAGGGGTTGCCAAACCCGCCAACATGAAGAGTGTAAGCGTTATAGCGATTGTCTCCGCCTATATACATATTAAGATTGTGGGCGCCCTTTATAACCGTGCGGTCCCACTCCACGCGGATATTATCAGAAACAGGCCGCTTAAAGTTGATGTTCTGAATGATGCCAGTGGTATCCCTGCCGTGAAGCGCCCCGCCCTTTACCTGCCAGATAGTATTGGGTTTATTAGGAATGGGGACTTTGGTGTTGTCCCATACATATTGAACCGTTTCCCAGTCATTCTCCAGCGAACCACCCTCATTGCTGAAGTCGTTTTCGTATACCAGGTGCCAGGTAAAAAACTCTTTAAGACGTTCGCCATAAATTAAACCGGCGAAGTATAAAATTGCAGCTGTAAATGCCACAGACACCCACAAAATTTTGGCGTTTTTACCATACCACCTCTTAAGCTTATCCCATAAAGTGTCTTTATACGCGCTTACAGCCAGGCCTGCCTGATAGTTTTTAAGATCCTCAGCCAGGTCCTCAATATTCTGATACCGGGATTCAACCTCAGCCGACAGGGATTTTAGAATGATGGCAAGAAGCTGCTTGGGTATTTTGCCCGCCTCTTCTGGGGTTGGGGGTTCAATTTCCCCTTTGCGTTTACGTTCCCAGAATACCCCCATATCCTTGGCCCACAGGGGGTGACGCAGAAATATCATATGAAAAAAGGTCGCGCCCACTGCGTAAATATCTGACCTGTTATCAACGGTCTCCGTCCGTGCCTGCTCAGGGCTCATGTAAGCGGGAGTACCCACCAGCCGGCGCCGGTTTTCTTCCTGAGAATCCTTAACATCTACACTGGTACCCCAGTCTACCACCAGTACTTCACCAAACTTACCAATCATCACATTATCGGGCTTAATGTCCTGATGAATTATACCACGGCTATGGGAATAAGCCAGGGCATTGCACAAACTGATAATGATGGATACCATATCGTTAAGGGTGGAGATTTCTTTGGGTACCTGCCCCTTCTGAGTACGACGGATAGCATTGCCTAAAGTAAGGCCCTCTACCCTTTTCATGCTTATGTAGCAGTCCCCGGACTCAGCGATATTAATATCGTAGACAGGCAGGATATTAGGGTGCTCCAGACTGGCTGTTACTCTGGCTTCGTGAATAAACTTCTGAATTTTATGTTTGCTGCTGCCGCCTGACTGTTTGATAACCTTAAAAGCCACATAGCGGTCAAAGTTTTCGTCTTTTACAGAAAAAACCCGGGCATTGGTACCCTCTCCGATAAGCTCATATTCTGTAAAACGCCTCTCCCCGGCCGCGACAGTTTCCCCTTTTGCAAAGGCCTTCTTCAACTTAACGTCAAGGGTGGGCTCATCAATGTCAGGGAGGCTCTCATCACCTCTGCCGGAATATTTAAGCAGCGCGCTTTGGGTTTCCTCCAGCAGAGAGGAGGTTGTTTCTGAATAGCTGAGACTCTTATCAAGACCCTCAATGGTGCCCTCCGGACTGAATAAATCCGCAGAAAAAGTGCTCTCTAAAGTCTTCTCAAATTCCTTCCCAGGTTTTTTATTTTCCGGATATGGATTTTTCATAGACCAGGTCTTAAAAGCCCATTCCCAGGCATTCCATAATTTTGGTGGATAGATCCTCCTGAGTAAAGGGCTTGGTGATATAATTGTTGGCACCTGCCTGAATAGCCTTAATGGCGTTTTTACGCTCTGATTCTGTAGTAACCATAGCCACAGGTATATCTTTAAAACGTACGTCAGACTTGATTTTAGTCAATAGCGTGTAACCATCCATGCGGGGCATGTTCCAGTCCAGGAGGATGAGTTTAATATCATTACCATGTTTCTCCAGCATCTCCCAGGCGGCCTGGCCGTCGGGGGCCTCTACCAGCTCATAACCGATTGCCTCCACTACACCCCTGATAATGCGTCTGATTATGGCAGAATCATCTGCTGATAGAACTTTCATACTAAATCCTCTGCAAAAAACCGGCCAGTTTCATAATACCTGATAATACATGCCTTTGCCATTTTTTAATAATTTAAATTCTTCACTGTGTCCAAGCAGGCTTTCTGTTGCTCCTATTATTAAATAACCGCCCGGTTTAAGCATGCGGGCATGACGGGATATTATCTTCCTTTTTAAATCCTCAGAAAAATACATCATCACATACCGGCAGAAAATAATATCAAAATGCCCCATATTTGTGAAATCATCCAGGAAGTTAAGCTTTCGGAATTCCACCATCTCTTTAATTTCATCTTTTAATACCCAAATTTTACCAGTTTGGACAAAATATTTTTCTCTCTTATCTTCCGGCATACCCCTGGATATGGATATTTGATCATATCTGGCGTTTTTAGCAAAAAACAAGGCAGTGGGGGCAATATCAGAGGCAATAAGCTCCAGTTTACTTTTGTTAAGAACTGGAAACCGGCGAAAAAACTCATGACACGCTATGGCGATAGAGTATGGCTCCTGACCTGTAGAACATGCCGCACTCCATATCCTTATTTTTGACCTTTTGCCCTGCCGGTATTCCTCCAGAAACTCTTTTAAGAGTATACTGGATAATATTTCATATGGATGACCATCGCGGAACCACAGGGTTTCTTTGGTGGCCATCAAATCCACAATTCTGTCCCTGATCTTGAAGGACTTGTCTGCCATTGCCCGTAAGCGAAGGTCATTAAATGTAGAACAATCCAACTCCCTCTGCAGCCCCGCCAGCCTTACCTCCAGCAGATAATCTTTTTCCTTATTAATAATTATACCACAATGTTCAGCGATATATTTTCGCATTACTTCCATTTGTGCTAGATCTTGAGTGGTAGTATCCATAATATTATTTTAAATACCCCCGACCATATGCGAAATTCTTGGGGCAATATCTACTAAATCTACTGTTTCATCACTTAAACCAGCATCATCAACTGCTTTGGGCATACCATAAATTGTACAGGTGCCGGCAGACTGAGTGATACAAAAACATTTATGTTGTTTGAGCGCCCTTACACCCCTCATGCCATCAGAACCCATGCCGGTAAGTATAACAGCTAATATCGCACCGTCCCCACTGCACGCAGCAAGAGACTCAAAAAGCACATCCACCGAAGGCCGGCAGGAATTTACCTCCGGGCCGTCACCCAGACTAATTTTGAACCCTCCACCGCCATTATTCTGGGCAAGCATATGGCGGCCGCCCTGGGCCAGGTACATATAACCTGGTTTGGCAGTTTCGCCTCCCATGGCTTCTACTACTTTTATGGATGATTTACGATCCAGGCTTTCCGCCAGGGATTTAGTAAAAGCCGGCGGCATATGCTG
>CAZRWX010000165.1:0-7996 GCA_964603925.1 uncultured Bifidobacteriales bacterium
CGGCTTATGAATGGGATGCCTATTACCAAAACCGCAAGCCATTTGATAGTTGGTCGCGCAAGGGTAAGTCTCATCCCGGTGATTTCGACTATATAGAGGGCCGGGAGTACATCTCCTTTCCTTATTTTGGCATACTGATTACATTCAGGCATTAACGCATAACAACAGGTTTTATTAAGATGAAAATACGTGCTAGTTTATCACTTATTATAGGCCTTATCACGGCATTAGCTTCAGCTTCTCTTGCTGGCCCCGGCTATTTTTCACTGGGCCTCAAGTTCCAAAATGGCTACCAGCTTTATTACGAAAACGGCTTTGAGCTGGGTTATACCCACGATATGCTGCTTAGCCGGCGCCTTCAAGTCAAGGTTGATTATGTTACCACCAGGCTGGGGTCGGCACTTAATAAAGAGGCTCTTAACCAACACTATCTTACCGGCGCGCTCAGTTTTAACTTTCGTCCCCAAAAGCGCGTAGACCCTTACATCAAGCTTAACTACGGCCAGTACTGGTTTGAAACAGAGCACGAGATGTTCAGCTATATGGACAATACCTCGGTAATACTGGCACCTGTATTTGGTGTAAATTTTAACATGCTAAAGTACGGCAGTTTTTATATGGACATGGGCTACAATATATATACGGCCGCCACTTTGTATCCTTTATTCTTTTCAGTGGGCATTAATGTCAATATTTTCCCGGGGTTGTTCAAATGAAGCATAAATGTAAACTTTCCGCCCTGCTGTTAATCATTTCTCTTCTGGCTGTATTTTTCAGTTGTCAGCTGGTAGACCCGGAGATCACCGACAGCATGCTTGACGGTAACTTTGTCATAGACACTGCCCTTATAGATTCCGGCTACTTTCTAATTTCCGACAGTATAAAAGGGGAGACCGCGGTCAATCAGGCGGCCATGAAGCTTATGCCCGTTATTGTATGTGCCCACGGGTTTACGGCGACCACCTATGAGTGGCAGGAGTTCCGCAATTATGCAGACAGTATGAACATTGTCCCTGGTACCCCACCAGACAGCCAGTTCCTGGTCTCCCAGGTGCTGCTGGGTGGTCACGGCCGCAGTTATGACGATTTTAAAGCCAGCACCTGGGAAAACTGGCGGGCGCCCATTTTTGATGAATACAAAAAGCTGGCAGACGCGGGGTTCACCAACATCAGCCTGGCCGGGTCCTCCACCGGCGGTGCCCTTATTTTAAATCTTCTAGCCAAAGGTGCTTTTAAAGGCCTACCCGCACCTAAAAATATTTTCATGATAGACGCCATTGTTATTCCTGGAGCTAAAATACTCACCCTTATTAATATTGCCGGCCCCATTCTGGGCAATGATATAAGTAAGGGTACAGAGTTGGAGCAGGCCCACTGGTACACCAACCGCCCGGCTGAGGCCCTCTCTCAGCTTATGGAGGTTATTGTAGAAGTACGCAAGCAGCTGGAGAACACCATTACGCTTGCGCCTGGTTCCCGCATGAAAGTATGGAAGGCCAAGCAGGACGGCAGCGCCGACCCTGTCAGCGCGCTTCTTATGTGGAAAGGCATGCGCAACTCAGACGGTAGCCGGGTGGAGGTGGAGATGGTAGATACCAAAAAGCATGTGTTTACGCGTCTCCTGGGTCGGGATAATCCAACACCCGCAGATATAGCCCTGCAAATGAAAACTTTCGCTGAAATGCGTCAGCGTTTACTTACACCCTAGCTTAAAATCAAAACAGCCAGTATGCTGAACAGTTGCTGATTAATTAGCAGCTGCTACTTGCTCCAGTTTGGAACCTGGACAAAACGCACTGGCGATTTCGTTAGAGATGTAATCTATTTTTAAGTGCTCACTACAAATGATTTCATCTGTATCTTCTGTAAAAGGAGCAATTAATAAATATTAGAAAAATGAGGTAGCTAAGTTTTTACATATTACCTCCGTATCGATTAAATGATTTATTACCACCGGAAATTCATTCCGTAAAAAATTACCGGGAAGGGGATATTGAAGTTAATAAATCTTGCCTGTTCTGTTTCTTTGTCCCTCAGCATAAAGTTGGGACGGTTGAAGAAGTTCCAGACTGCGAAGTACCACTGATAGGGGTGGCCAAAAAGAGTGGATGATTTGGTAAGACGAATATCTACCCTTTGATAGCTCATGTAACGTTCCTCATTTTTAGGGCCGATGTATAAGAGAGTGTCTGAGCTTTCGTTAGAACCGGTATTAAAATTCGTATACGGGAGCCCGGCCGCGTACCGGGCCCTTATACTGAATTCATAAGGGCTACTGGGAAATTTAAAGTAATTTACCCAGTTTATTATCCAGGGGCGGTGGAAGCGGAAGTCGTACCAAACTTCTCCCTGCGTGTTTTTTGAGTCGGCCAGGGAAAGTTTATTCAGCATAAAATCTGACCATTTCTCACCCTTGTTGTCCCGGCGCTGGGACATGGAAACCTCGGCTGAAATCCAGCCGTTCCAAACCGGGACCGGGTCGTAGAAGAAAGAAAGTTCTAAGCCTAAGGCATTGCCTATGCCGGTATTGGCATAGCGTAAATCCCGCTGGCCATGAAGGTCAATAAAATCTTCCTGGGCCTGGTGGCTCAACTGGCTAAAGGCTGCGCTGTCCAGGTAGCCAATGCCATCATCACCCCAAATAAGCTCTCTGGTGTTATACATACCAGGGGTGACAAGGTCCCAGTAATACTTGTAGTAACTCTGTAGTTCCAGCCTGTAGCTTTTGGTAAAATGATGGGTCCACTCAAAATTGGCGTGGAAGGATTTTTCTGAATTAAGCGTGTTATTGGACTGCCTGATATAAAAGGGAACGTCATTCTGAGAATAAATACCAGCGGCGAAAGTAATTTCATTGGCCTTGTTAATATTATGGAAATAGCTTAGCCTGGGGCTGGGGAAGTAGTCGCCTGAATTTTCCTCATATTCCAGCCTGAGTCCCACTGTCAAACGCTGCCTGGGGTTGGGTGACCAGCTGTCCTCGGCGTAGAGGCAGTAAAAGCTGCCGTACACTTTGCCTGTATGCTGAAAGTTCATCTGCTCAATGAGACGACCCACATAATCTATATTCGGATCTGAGCCGGGGGTGTTTTTTGTGATGAGAACACCCTGTGAGCCGTAATGACCAAGAGAGCTTAAAAGATCTGTGTTGCCGTTATATATTAATTCAAAGAAAACCCGGAACATGTCGGCATCAAAAACCTCCTCCTGGTAGTCGTAGGAGGCACCCGCTGTAATGCCGTGCTTTTTGATACCGTAATAGCCCAGTTCACTTTTAAAATTATACTGGTCACGGTTAAGCTTGAAGCGGAAACCATCGGAATTCCTGATTCGCCGGCCGTCAAAGGCGGCAAGGGATTCTGAATTATCCTCCCATTCATCACCGCCGAAAAACTCCACGTGCCACTTCTGGCTCTGTAGAGCGGCTGAATTAATCCATACCAAATGATCGGCCAGGTCCCATTTAAAGTTGACGTTATGTATATCGTTATCTACCCCGACAATGGCCAGGGTATCTATAATACTCCTGATGGAACGGGTGCCGGCGCCCTCATTGCTGAAAAACAGATGGCGTTCATAGTACTGAGGCGCTACCTCGTTGCCATGTACATAGTAGGCGTTCCTTGTCCACATGTTAGAGAAAATATCATAGGATATAAGGCCTACATAATTTGCAAGTATGTTTTGGGAAATTTTGTATGTGGAGCCGAATTGGAAGTCCCTGAAGTTGGGTAGATCTACATATTTCTGGAAGTCATCCCTATAATTGGTAAAATTTTCATCATCCAGGTTCCATTCAATAACATCCAGGGTCCGGTTAAAGAACCAGTCATACCAGAAAGCCTGATAAGAGAAGTATACTCCCAGCTTATTTTTTATAATGGGAACCCCGGTATAGAAGTTACCCCGCAAAAAGGATATATCAGCAAAAAGCTTGAGGCTGTCCAATGGTGCCGGCCGGCTTTTTAAAAATATGGCCCCGGACATGGCGTTGTTGCCTGTAACGGGGAAGGCGCCGCTGTAGATGTTGATGTCTTCTATAGACTCCACATTAAAAAGAGAGTAAAGGCCGGCAAAATGATAGGGCTGCAGTAAAGGCAGGTCATCCCAGAATACGCGGGTCTCCTCTGCTTTGCCGCCTCTCACAAAAGGGCGAACGCTGGCGTCGCTCTGGGTGGTGACACCCGGCAGGGTGTTAATGGCCCTGATAGGGTCACCCTGAACAGCGGGTATATTCTGGATTTGCAGCCTGTCCAGGCGCTGACGGCTGATTTTCTTCCTTTTATGAATAAATGAGGCCTTGTCTTTTACAATTATCTTCTCCAGTTCCAGAGGTTTGTAACCCTCCTGAACCTTAACAGATTGTGTATCGGGTAATGGGGAAATCATGTGTGTGAGACTGTGCCTGATTTTGATGGTGTCTGGGAGTACGGTGTCAACTGGCGTATCAAAGCTTTGGGAAACTGACAGGGAGGGCGATATGATTGAGTCCTTTAACACAGGATAGGGGTTAGCGTCTGTGGTTGTGTCAAAATAATTAAAGTCTACTTCTCTGGAACCAGCCGGTAGGCTAAGTATTATACAGCAAACCAGGATACGCCAACAGGACACGGTTATGGCGAACCTGAACGCGGCTGCCGAATAATTGCCTGTCAATTGAAGCTCCAGCCAAAGCCGATATTCCATCTGGTGTATATGCCGCCATGGTCATAGCCGTAAGAGTCCATGCTGAATGTCAAAGGTATATTGGGATAAATGAAGTTTACTTGAGGTGTTATAAAATCTGGGAAAATGGCTAGAACCGGCATAAACCACATGAAGCCAGTGGTAAGCTGGTGAACCAATGTGCGGTTATGGCTGAATTTAAAGGTATTGCCAGTATTTTCAGAGTCTATATCTGGAGTTTGAGTGGCCATAAGGGTAGTACGAAAGCTGGCATAGGCCAGACCCTTACCAACACTGTGGGAGAGAGCGTAGCCAGCATAATAAGAGTTATCGGCCCAGGCTCCCATAATATAGCCCACGGTGGCGGAGTGTTTAAGACCCTGCCATTTGACGGGCGGCAGACCCAGTCTCAGGTAAAAGCTAGCGCTGATGGGCATGGTGGGAACCTCCAATAAAAGGCCCATCTCCAAGCCTGGAAATGGGCCCCAGTTGTCCCTGATGCCAAGACTGTAACCATAGCTCCACGAGGTGGTGGTTGATTCGTTCAAGGAAGCGCTATAATAGGAGGTATCTGGTACAGTATCAGGATTAGTCACTTTCCGGCATTTTATAGTGCCGTCCTTTCTGGCTAATTCTACCCATGAATCGCGGAAATTGCCGGGTACATCCCAACAGTCCAGGTCATATAGCTTTTGCTTACCATACCCAATGGTAACGGCTGACTGCCCGCCTTTAAGCACCCTGCCGGTATTATAGTTATGAGAAGTATAGAGACAGCCGCACAAAAAAAAGACTGAAAAAGCCGGGAGAATACAACAAAAGCGTGTCATTTGGGATTACTCATGAACTATTGCACTTAATCTACAAAAATCGGTCTTACAGGATATCTAAAAAGGATGCACAATTACTGCAAACCATGTATTTTAATAGTGTGAAAATGGGCACTGTAATATTTCTACTGCTATTAATTTCTTCCTGTATATTTGAGGAGGATATCCCGCAATTTGATTATAATGTGAAAGCGGGGGAGGCTTTCAGTGCTTCATGGCCTTCTATTGAAATTGATGCCGGTAACAATGTCCATATTCTCGCTAAGGTTCATTTGTTATATGTTAAAGAACATGATGACCCTGTTGCCGGGGAAAAGATGAGTCGTAATGAAGTTGCCTATCATTACACTCTTTCTGGTTCTCCCCCGAGTGCTTATAATTTTGAAAATATGTCGAGCGGGCAAAACGCATACTTTTTAGGCCAGCGGAATTTATCCCCTGAATTGTATGCTGTAGTTCCAGATCTCAGTAAATTAATTGTGTATTTGTGGGGGGCTTCCGGTTGGCAGAAGGTCCGTTCGGTTTCCATTAAAAGTAATGGAACTTATGAATTTTATAATTACCATGTTTTGGTAGACTCTAATGATGTATATATACCATTTTATACAACTGATATTAGTGGTGATTATTGGGGAAGCAAATTTGCCGGTGTCAAAATTAATGATAATAATATATTAATAAGGCCAGATATTGATTCACAGTTCGAATACTCACAATCATGGCCATCCTCGCCAACTTATATAAATGAAACCTATTATCTACCTGTCCAATATTATTCACCAGTGGCAAACAAGTACCTGCATTACTTGTACCGGGTGACAAAGGACACTATTATCTCGGAGGTTTTGGGCGATAAGGATGGAGATGATTACCATGGTTCATGGTTTAAAAGTTTTAATAATCATTTGTATTTTTACACTTTCAGTGAAGATAGTATCTCACAATATGATATTGACACGCTCCCGGCGGTCTTAATCCGTTCCTACAATATAGAACTCCTGCCTGGAGACCTGATGTCTACATCTTATGACATAGATAATTATGGTTGTGAGCATCTGCTAGGTATTGATAATCCGCAACTATCAGAATACAAAGACGGGTATGCTATATATGATTCAAAAGTAAGTTTTTTATATTATTTAAACTCCTGTTCCGGGGCTAAATTAGATACGATTTCCCTGCCGGATTCATTGAACGCTTACCAGTTTTCTTATTTGTCGTCCATTGCTGTTGATAAGTCGGGGGAACCTCATATTGTGGCCCTATTGCCCAGTACAAGTCAAATACCTCCTTATGAAATATATCCCAGAGGGTGGCAGGAAATGTATGGGGCGCGCCTGTATCATATTTATAAACAGGGCGGAGTGTGGTCTTTTGAACTTGTAGATGAGAAATAGGTCCACTGGTTTTGCCGGGATGAGTTTATAAAGCCATAGACAGAACGGGTGAAACCGTAAATGTTAATTAGGTTTTAAAGTAACAGCTGGTGCGGCAGACAAAAACAGACCCGGCCGGGAGGCCGAACCTGTAGCACTCAACCCGCCAATTCTGTCTGCCGCATTTGGCCCCCTATCCATCATAAGTAATCTATACTGATTTTTTAAAATATTCGACCCAAAATCAGTGGTCTACGCAAATACTGACATTCAAAAAAGAAGAAAATAACTGCATTTGGATATATGGCTTTATTAAGCCATAAAATTCTATTTTCAACCAATAATTCTAAAAGGAGGTTGTTATGGGGTGTCTGGAAGTCCTGGCAAATATCAATTATCTGGCCGTAGCCGCTGCCACTGTTATTGCTTTTGGTCTGGGCGGGCTGTGGTATGCTCCTGGTTTTTTTGGCAAAGCCTGGATGTCTGGTCTGGGTCTGGATCCTGCTAATATTGACAAAAGCGCTGCCACGAAGGGCCTTATTATCAGCGCTTTTACCACCTTTATAGAAATACTGGTTTTGGCATGCATCGTGTTTATGGCCAATATGAAGGGCTTTTGGCCGGGTGTTCATGCCGGTGGGCTTATTGGTGTTGGTATTATTTCCATGGTGTTATTATCTAACAGTATTTATGAGCAAAAACCCTTTAAGGTATGGCTTATTAATGCCGGCTACCGTGCTACTTATTTCTTGATTTGCGGCGGTATCCTGGGCGCCTGGCAATAGTTAATACCACCTCCCCGTATTAAGTCCGAAGTACATTCTCTTGCCAGGAGTATACCCAAGTTGTGCAAATATTTGCGCATTATTTTGTTCTTTCTGGCTGTAATAGCCAATTTTTACTTAAAATAAGTGGCGCACCTTTTGCTCTTTTTTAATCTTATTTAAGAGACAGGTTATTATGCAATCAGGCTATGTAGTATCAGACTTACACTTATTCTCAGGGCATTCAGCCTACGAGCGTCATTGTGATGCTTTGATGAATGCTTTATCCTTTTCAGATGTCTTTGTGTTTAACGGGGATATTTTTGATATCGGCTGGTCTACGCTGGGTTCGGTGGAGGCC
>CAZRWX010000166.1:0-5283 GCA_964603925.1 uncultured Bifidobacteriales bacterium
ACTGGTCGAAATGACAAAATTGGAGCATCTATGGTACCTGAGTAGTTACAAAATATTTATAATAACATGAAAATGGTTCGGCATAATGATGTATTATTCACATAAACTGTGACGAAATAATACCCTGGCTGAGAATCATCATATTTTCGCAAACGGATGGAACGTCTGTTATGATATCCCGAAGATTTAATGTAAATACCCATTTATAACCCTATATCTAATTTAGAACCCAATTACTCAGGTTGAAATTTAACCAAAATATTAAATTTGGCAATTTCCCCCCTTGATTGTTTTATAATATGTCATATATTGTACTTAGGTATATTATATGAACTTACCGGATTTAAACATAGCTCCCGCTCTGGAAAGAGGGCTCACTATCCTGGAAATGGCGGCAGGCTCCCCTTCGCCTCTGGGGTTTAACGAAATATCCCAGGTCCTGGGGTTGTCGCGCTCCAGTACCATACGCCTGGTTAAGGTACTCTGCCAAAGGCAATATTTGGTAAAGGATCCTGTTTCGGGTAAATATTCCCTTGGTCCACGCATGGCGGGTTCAGGCCGTCATACATCACCTTTGGAGGCACTCTTAAAAAATGGCGGCCCCTGTCTTAAACCCCTTTCAGATAAAACAGGCAATACGTGTATCCTCGTTTACTGGACAGGCAGCCACCTGCAATGCCTGGCCCGGGAAATCCAGGAGGCCTCCATTCCCATGCAGCCCCCTGGCAATATAGCTCAGTGTCTGGACACCTTCCCCTGGGGCTGTTTTATTTACCAAGGCCTCACGGCGGCGGCTCAAAAAGAAAAACAAATTCTCTTTTATGACCCCAAAAATTTCAAACGAAACAGTAAGGTGTGGCTTTCAGGTTTTTCGCAACAGGGATATTTTTATGATAACCAGCTTATGAGAGCCAATATCCGCAGGCTGGCGGCCATTATTTATAACCATGAGGGCGGCGTCCTGGGGGCCCTGGCCATGGGTGGCAACCCTTTAACTATACCCGATAACAAGGTGGAGAAATACGGTCTGCTGGTTAAAGAAGCTGCCGATAAGATCTCTGCTGCCATGGGGTATCTGCAATGAAACCTATCCTCGTAATGAACAGTTTGAACGTATGGGCTTAAACCGATAATCTGGTTGGTCGGGTCCATGAACCCGGACAACCAGATTATCAAATGGCAACAGAGTGAAACAGGAGAAATTATGAAAACAATAATGATATTAATGGACAGCCTGAACAGGCACTACTTAAACGCCTACGGCAATAACTGGGTGAAGACACCCAACATAGACCGGCTGGCCCAAAAAAGCGTAATCTTTGACAACCACTGGATAGGGTCAGCCCCCTGTATGCCCGCCCGGCGTGATCTTATGACCGGCAGGCTCAATTTTCTAGAAAGGGGCTGGGGGGGCCTGGAGCCTTTTGACAAGGCCTTCCCCAATATACTCCGGCAAAATAAAATTTATTGTCATATGGAGACAGACCACTATCATTACTTCCATCCCGGCGGTGAGAACTACCACTCACCATTTAACTCCTGGCGCCTGTACCGTGGTCAGGAAAACGATGCCTACGCTTATTCCATGAAGCAAGTTCCTAAACCCGAGAATTACCTGGGGCAGTGGACCGCAAGATATGAAAAAGCCAAAGCCATGTTTAAGGATGATGCCGGGTACCCTTCTCCACGCACATTTCAGGGTGCTACAGAGTTCGTTAGGGAGAATAAGGGCCAGGGCAATTATTTTTTATGGGTGGAGGCCTTTGACCCTCATGAGCCCTTTGATGCCCCCGATGAATTTTTAGAATCATACAACGATGACTGGAAAGGCCCCCACTACGACTGGAGCGCCTATGACAAGGTAGACGGCAAAAGTGAAGCTACAAAACATCTTCAGAAAAAATACGCCGCCAGCCTGTCCATGAATGATAAATGGCTTGGTAAACTGCTGGACGAAATTGAGGAACAGAACGGCTGGGAAGATACCATGATTATTTTCACAACCGACCACGGACACATGCTGGGAGAGCATGACTGTACCGGCAAAAACCGCTGGCACGTGTGGAATGAGATGGCCAATATACCTTTAATGATACATCTACCTGGAAGCAAACATGCTGGCCAGAGGCGCAATCAGCTAACCCAGGCTATTGACATTGCCCCCACGGTTTTGGATTTTTTTAAAATGAAATGCCCCCAAAGTGTCATGGGTAAAAACCTGATTCCCGTTCTTGAAAATGATACCACCCTTAACAGGCACGCACTCCTGTATGGCTGGTACGGTCAGTGTGTTAATCTTACAGATGGTACCCACACATACTTCCGGGCCCCGGCAAGTGATGCCAACCAGCCTCTTTACCAGTATTTCCTGCAACCCAACACTTACGGGGCCAACAGCCTGGCTGGTAAAGATTTTTTTATTGAGGCCCAACTGGGCCAGTGGCTGCCCTATACCAAATTCCCCGTTATACGATCTAAACACGGCTTTAGGGTCAGTGAAGACTGGAAGGATACCAGGTTGTATAACATCGTAAACGATCCACAGCAACAGGAAAACCTGGTGGGTGGTGTTATCGAAAAGGAATATGAGCTCCTGCTGCGCCAGACACTGGTAGAAATGCAGGCCCCGAAGGAACAAAATGAAAGATTGGGATTATAAGTAAATCACCGCAGAGGCACGGAGGACACAGGCACTCTGTGCTCTCTGCGTCTCTGCGGTGATTTAGGCGCCGCGTTTACAATCAATTGGCCGGCACGTACATAAAATAGCCTAATTGCGCATGCGCCAAAGGGCTGTACACAAAAGGTGGGGCGCAAGGTCAAACATCCCAAAACAGGATTACCAAGTGTGGCTCACCCCCCGGCCTTTTTCTCCAGCTCATCGAGCTTATCGGGGTCAGAGACAGCTATATCCACCAGACAGATGGGAATATTGCTCTGAGCGCACATGGTACGAATTTCGGCTTCCTGATCAGAAAATTCGAGAATTTCCCGGATACCCTCAATATGCTCCAGCATTTCGTCATCGGGGATATTGTCCAAAGAAGGCCCGGCAGCATCAGCGGCCTTTTTGGCTGCGGCCTCTTCTTCCAGCCGCTTTTTTTCTGCTAACTCAGCTTCCATGGCTTTTTTGACACCCTCTATGGCGGCTTGATCTACAGCCCCCAGCTCTATAATAAGAGCCTCAGCCACATTGCTGTTAAGAAGATGCTTTATTCTTTCATCGTTGGATTTGCCCGCTACTGCGCTGAGAAGCTCTGAAACCCTTAATTTTTCGGCCTTTTCTGCCTTAATAGCGGCATTAACCTCTGTGAGCTTGTCCTGAGTAATCCCCAGTGCTGAAATGATAGACTCAGGCGCTACCTGCTGAGTAATAAGAAAACGGATACCCTGGTCGCTGCCGAACTCCTGGCTGAGCTCCTTTGCTTTGGCGATAAGGAGATTGAGTTTTGTCTCCTCAACTATAGCCTGTACATGACCCCTGCGCTCTGAGGCTAAAAGAGCCGGCCATTCTTTACCAAGCCCGCCCATAATATTCATGGCCGCCTTATAAGTGTCGCCCACATCCTCCAGCTTAAGAGCACCAACGGCCTCATTAAAATCTTTGAGCATAGGCTTACCCGCTTTAAGGCGAGCGTCCATGGCACCCTTAAGCAACAACCAGTTGCCGCCGTTATCAGAAACCTGACAACCGGCATTGTCCAGCACCCCGGCTACCTGCTTAATGGTGGAGGCGACGTTACCCTCAGAAAGGTCTGAAAGGTTAAGTATTTGCTGCTCTATCTGCAGCCATAAGGGAGTATTTGCTGCTGTATTATTTTCCGTCATCTAAGTCTCCTGTTAACATATTCCATTTAAAAATAGTATTGCTGTTGAAGTACGTAAATTTAAGTCTGCTAAATGCCCAATTTGGCTATCTTTCAGTGAATTCAGGCATTTTCTAAAATCAGATTAAAAGGCAGTCATCATAAATAGTAACCCCATAGAACATATTGGAATAGTAGTTAAAGACAGCGGCGCTATGGCGAGCAGGCGCAATCGAAAATGAGATGTGGGTTTTTAGTGAAGAGTAAAAAGAAGAAAGATTTTTATTGGTTTGGAATTGGGTCATGAACAGAAGAATGCAGGAATAAGAAGTAATACCATGAATTTTTCGCATCTGTTTCTTATAGCCATTATCATGTTCACAGCCAGCGCTATTCAGAGCGCTATCGGATTTGGGCTGGCGCTTTTTGCCACTCCCCTGTTTATCTGGGTTGGAGTTCCGCTTCCCGGGGCTATTGCCATTTCGGGAACCTGCGCGTTTATACAGGCCATGCTGGGTACCAGGCACCTGTATGCTCATATTCCATGGGCACTCACCTTTAAAGGTTTTGGATACAGGATGATTTTTTATCCTGTCGGCCTGTTTATTCTCTGGCAGGTTGCGGGGTTGAATATTGCGTTAATTAAATTTGTTGTAGGAAGTGTACTGCTCCTGGTTGTGGGCTCACTGCTGTTATTTAAAATACACCCCAGGGAGCATATTTCTTTCGGCTGGACCATTACCGCCTTTGGTGCCAGCGGCCTGCTTTCGGGTTTATGCGGTATGGGTGGACCCCCTGTTGTTTTGTGGTCCTTTGCGCATACATGGCCCGCTCAAAAAATCCGAGGGTTTCTTTTTTCTCTGTTTAGCCTGTGTAACCCCATCGACATTATTATTCTGTGTATCACATTCGGCAGCGCGGCAGGCACCTACGCTCTTACTGCCCTGGCTCTCTCCCCCGCTGTCCTGCTTGGCGCTTTTGCAGGCCTGCCATTGGGCACACGCATTCCCAGGCAGCTGCTGGAAAAAATTGCCTATGCTATTTTAGTGGGTATAGGGTTTTATTCTGTATTCTCTTTTATGGTGGAGTTAATGGGTTCCCACTGACCCGCAGTATTCATCCGTCGTCCTCATCCACCCGCCGTCGTCCTCGTCCTCGTCCTCGTCCTCGAGATCGAATTTACCTGGATTTGAGGCCAACAGGATGTCATCTCGACCTGTTTCTCTCACCATGTTAAGGGAGAGATCTCCATGGAATATCCAGAAGCAGAACTATTGTGTAAATCCAAAGGAGATTTCTCCCGGTTCACATCCCAGGATCCCATCCTTGTTTTCGAGGACGAAGGACGAGGACGAGGACGATTTTAATGGGGAACTGACTGAAATGACAATGAATAACACTTCATCCTGGTAATGTTGCACATCCTCGTCCTCGAGATCGAATTTACCTGGATTTGAGGCCAACAGGATGTCATCTC
>CAZRWX010000166.1:5383-7956 GCA_964603925.1 uncultured Bifidobacteriales bacterium
CGAGGACGATTTTAATGGGGAACTGACTGAAATGACAATGAATAACACTTCATCCCAGGATCCCATCCTTGTTTTCGAGGACGACAATACATTGGGCGTTCTACTACTCGTATATCTCTATCACACTATCACCATACACAAACCTTACGTTTCGGCCAAGGAACAGGAACTGAACCGTATCAGGGTCCTTTTTAACCAGGTCAAAGTATTCTTCACTGGCATAACAGATGCGGCGGGTGTTAATGTTCTTAAGTAGCTGTATACGGGAATCTATCCATACGCTTCCGGTGTTATAAAACGCCCTACCCCGGATATTGCGCACCTGAGCGGCAATATTTTTTACGCTGCCGGCTTTGTCCCTGTAATTAAGACGGGCCTTGCCCTGCATCACTTGTTCGGCTGCCTGGCTTTTGCCCAGGGACTGTATCTCCCTGCTGGCACGCACACTTCCGACCCCTGACTTGGATTTTTTCAGCACCTCATACTCACCCCTGACATCTTCATCAAAGGCCGATGACAGCGGTACAACATTGCGCAGAGTTTGATCCTCAGGAGCCATACGCCTGCCTCTGACCTGGACGTCCTCATCTTCCAGTATCAAATAGCTGGTATAGGGTGTAATAACGCCGTGCTCCCGGGCCAGTTGTGTAACTTCATCCACAAGCTCCCGGCCCTCACCGTTAAGGCGGATTTGATCCAGCAAATAACCAATACGGCGCGCCGCCCATAATGGGGGGATAAATTCATTTTTTTCACCTGTCTTAACAAAATTACCCGTAAACTCCATTGCCCTTACCTTGCCTTTCATTCTGCCTTTAACAACAATATCCGCCCTGCCGCTGCCAGTGTATCGCCCCAGCACTGTGATAGATGAGCCTTTGAATAAATCGGGAAGTTTGCGGGGGTACATTTTGGAGATACGAACACCGCCGCTTACAGTAAGCTCCAGGTCAGTAAACACAGGAGACTGCACCTTGGTAAAAATATCAGATATTTTAACCTCTATATCCTCATCGGGTGTTATATAGGTACGGTAAGCGCGGGTTTCATTAGTAATTTTATCCAGCAGATGAGTATTAATATCATTGCCAATACCAAAGGTAAATATGCGGGTTCCGCCATTTTCACCGTTCTTAACAATATCCAGCAAAGGTTTTTCACCTGTTTGACCAATTGTAGGTTTGCCATCGGTAATAAATAGTACCGTGTAGGGTCTGCCATCCTCGCCCCTTTGCTTAAGGGCCAGCTCCAGTGCCTCCTCAATATTGGTACCACCAACAGCACGCAAATCATTAATAAATTTCCGGGCACGGGCACGGCTGCCCTTATTGACTTTAGTAAGACTGCCGAACAGAGCTTCTGCTTCCGTGGCAAAGCGTATTATATCAAAACGGTCACCCTTATTAATATTTTCCACACAGAAAGACAGGGCTTTTTTAGCCTGTTCCATTTTTTTACCGGCCATACTACCCGATACATCAAGTACAAACACAATATCCTTTTCCTGTACCTGATTCTGTATCGATAAATCATCAGGTGAAATATTCATCAGAAAATATCCCATCTGCCTTCCTTCATCTAAGCCTGCCCTGATCCCGCTCATGCTGAGCGCCTGCTGGTTTACCAGCTGGCAGCCGAAGCAAGGGCTCAGGATACCAGATGGGTTACTGGTTAAAAGAGAAAGTCCCAGTTGGGATTTATCAGTTTTGTAGTAAAGGTTAAAGTCCTTATCTGGTTTTACATTACCGTCCTCCCAGGATACCACCGCCCTGTGCTGACCTTTGCGCACTATGTGCGCTTCATGAGTGGTACTGTACAGGTTTTTGATAACACCCGTAGCCTTGACGTTTACCAGAATGCGCACATCATTAAGAGGTTTAGCACTGAACTTTTCTGTATTCAAGGGGTACACATATTCCACAGTACCATTATTCTTTGTTAAAATCTGACTGTAAGATATTTTAACTCTTTTGGTGGAGCCAGGTTCAATGGGAAATATACGCGCCTTGAACAGCCCCTGCTGGTAGTACTCTAAAAGTGCCGGGTCTATCATCCGCCGTACAATATCTTCGTAGATTTTCCGGGCATTTTTGGCATCCAGCATTTCGGCGTGGGTCTCCTTGCCATTGATGTACATGCTGAAATTTTTAATAACCGCACCTTTGGGTATGGGGAAGATATAATAACCCTCCAGGTTGCGGGAAGTGGGATTGTGGAATTCCTGATCAATAGCCGTTACTGCTGCCATACCCTCAATATCCACATCTACATGGTGATACTTTACCTCCAGGGGGAACGGGTCCCTTGCAGGAGCGGGTCTGGGCACTGGCCGCCTTGGGAGGATGGGCCCCGGAACTACGATAAAGCCATCGGCAAAAATTGAAGAAAGAGAGAGAAGAAGAAAGGCAATTGTGCGTAGAGTAATAGTTTTCATTTTATTTCCTTTTTAATTATTGGTAATCGTCCCTTGACTTGTTGGGCCAATTAAAGAATTGGCCTTACAAGTTTTTAAAAGCTAAACGCCTTACTCCTGGCCTGTTCCTGCATGGCGCCGATTATGGCCTGGTCCAGGG
>CAZRWX010000167.1:0-2878 GCA_964603925.1 uncultured Bifidobacteriales bacterium
ATGAGAAAAAAATTATTCAATTTTCTAGCCAGCCTGGTTACCACCCACCCGGGCAAGGTAATACTGACCTGCGTCTTTATCACCCTTATCCTGATAGCGGCTGCCGGCCGGCTGGGCATGAAAACTCAATTCTCTGCCATGATGCCTCAGGATATTCCTCAGATAAAGGAATTTCAGGAGATCATCAAAGCTTATGAGAGTGCTTCCAGTGTTATGATAGCAGTAGAGAGCCCCAAAGGCGATGTTGCCGAAATGAAACGTTGCGCTGAAGCCCTGGTACAAAAGCTTAAGTCCATAAAGAATATAAGACCCTCTGAAGGGCTTACCTTTAAACAAAAAATGCAGGTGATGTTCAGCGATGGCCCGGCTCCTGGGGTACCTTACGATACAATAGAATTAGTTAAACGCATAGACTACAAAATAGATAAAGACTTTTTTGCCAGTCACGGCCTTATGCTGCAAAAGCCCAAGGACCTGGACAGCTTCATGGATATGTTTTCCTCCCTGAAACTGCCGGGGCTCATAAAAAATATTAACGACAATTTTGAGAAAGAGTATATAGAAGATTCTGAAAACATGGCCACTCTGGACGGAGAAGCCGAGACGGTTCAAGGCCTTGAGGGAGTGTACAAGCTTATTAAAAGCATCGGTACTTATATGCAGACCGGTGACAGTGCTGCTGTATTAACGGCAGTGAGCGAATTTTCTTCAGGACCGGATTATTTCCTTTCTCCCGATAATACTTTACTTCTTATAATGGTACAACCCACTGTCAGCATGGATGACTTTGATGACGCCATGTACCTTGGCTACCAGGTGCTGGACACCATGAAACTTGTGGGTAAAATCTTCCCTGATATAACAATTGGCGGGTCAGGCTGGATGCTTATCCAGATAGACGAGACCGAAGCCGCGAAAAAGGATTTCGGCATGCCCAGTCTTATAGCCCTTATCCTGATACTGATATTACTTATTGGGTCATACCGCTCCTGGAAAAACCCATTCTTCTCCGTTTTCGTCCTTATTCTCGCTATAATATGGACTACAGGCATACTGGCCCTTATCCTGCACTATCTTAACATTATGTCAGCTGTTTTCGGCCTTATACTCATAGGCCTGGGTATCGATTTCGGCATTCACATACTATCGGGATACAAAGACGGCAGGGAGTCGGGTTTATCACTTAAAGACGCCATTATGTATATGTACCAGAGTGTTGGTGCGGGCGTTATTACGGGAGGCCTTACCACCGCTGCTGTATTTTTCACCATGGGTTTTTCGGGTTTTGAAGCCCTCACAGAGATGGGCATCGCCATAGGTACCGGTATCCTCGTTGTACTTATGGCCATGATGATTTTGCTGCCTGCCCTCATTGTGTGGGACAACAAGGGATATTCGGTTATTGGCGGTTTAATGAGAAAGTTAAGACTCGGCATCATTATAAAAATTTGGAAGTTCAAACTATCTGTTATTTACTGGATTTTTCGGCTGCCGCCTTTCAAGTTAATAGGGTACCTTCTGGATTTCAGGTTTCTGAGAACTTCGGGTAAAATTATGGCAAATCCCATAGTGGCATTCTTATTCCTTATCATCAGCGCCGGTTTGGTCTATTTGTCTCTTCAAGCGGCCAAAACTATCAGTTTTGAATATGACATGATGGAGCTGGAGCCCATTGGCATACCATCAGTTATAGCGCAGGATAAGATACTGGACAAATTTGAAATATCACCAGACTATGCTTTAATGAAAGTAAAAAACCTGGAGGACTGCAGGTCAAAAATTGAACAGCTGAAAAAACTTGGCAACCGTACAGGCATAATTGGCAGCGTTGACGGTATTACAGAATTTATCCCCACTCATGAAGATCAATTAGCCAACATCCCTAAGATTAGCAGCTTCCGGAAAAAAGTGGACACCATGCAGGTGGATGATAATATATCCACCGAGGATATAGCCGACATACAGCGCGAACTTAAACGCCTTCACAATAACTTTGCCGAGATCGGGGAACTTTCGGTAATGTCCAGCGGCGAAGGTAATAAGGTGGTGCGCAAATGCGATCAGATAGTAGGTAAAAGTGACAGCGGAAGTAGCATATTACAGCTGGCAAACCTTGTGGCCACTCACCCGGGGAGAGCGTCCGCCCTGGGTAAGTTTCAGGCAGCCACAGGCAAAGCTTTAAAACAAAAACTATCTGCGATGACAGACACAAGTTTTGTTACCCTTAACACCCTGCCCCGCACCATAAAAGAGCGTTATGTTAACCCACTTAATGATGAGCTTCTTGTTACCGTATTCCCTAAATCCAGTATCTGGGAAGAGACAACCCTGCGAAAGTTTAACAGTATGACATCAGAAATATCAGAAAAAATTACAGGCTCCCCTATTATTATGATGTTATTCATAGACTTAATGAAGGAGAAGGGCCGCGTAGCGTTAATTATCGGCGCCTGTACCATCCTGCTGTTACTTTTTGCTGACTTCTTTTCTTTTGTATTCCCTATTCTGGCCGCCATCCCTTTAGCCATAGGCACAATATGGATGCTGGGCCTCATGGCGTTTTTCGAAATCAAGTTTAACATCCAGAACTTTATGGCCCTGCCCCTTATTATAGGCATAGGCATTGACGACGGCGTTCACATACTGCACCGTTACCGCATAGAGGGCCGGGGGTCCATTCCCATTGTCCTTAAATTCACCGGCAGGGCCGTATTACTTACCACACTTACTACCATAATCAGCTTTGGTTCCATGGGTCTTGCCACCCACAGGGGCACAGCCAGCATGGGCCAGGTGCTGGCCCTTGGTGTGGGTGCGTGTTTTTTAAGTTCTGTATACGTACTGCCGGCGCTTATTACGGTTTTTGAAAAGGTATTTA
>CAZRWX010000167.1:2978-7895 GCA_964603925.1 uncultured Bifidobacteriales bacterium
ATCCTAATCGCCCTCGCGGCGTTCATAACAACCACCCACGCTATAACTGTGGATGAGATCCTGGACAAAATGGAGGCCAATGACAGCGCCAGCTCCAGCCGTATGGAGGCTGAGCAGATTGTGATTGACGCTTCTGGTGATAAGCGCACTTCAACTTTTATAAGCTACAGCATGGATAAAAACGACAAAGGCCTGGTAGAGTATCTAACCCCATCGCGTATCCAGGGTATGAAGATACTCATGCTTAACGACGGGGATGATATCTGGAGTTTTTCGCCGCGTACCAATCGCGTACGCAAGTTGGCCAGCCATCAGAAAAAACAATCCGTAAACGGGTCGGACTTTTCCTACGAGGATATGTCTGCTAAAGATATACGAAAGGACTATGCCGGCGCCCTGGGCAGAGATGAACAAATTAATAAACGCGAGTGCTATACCATATTCTTAAAGGCCAGGAGTAAGGATAAAACCTACTCTAAAATTATTACCTGGGTGGATAAGGAAAACTTTATGATGCTGAAAGGCATATATTATGATGAGGATGGTAAAGAATGGAAGCACATGATTATCGGCGATATAGAAAAGATAAACGGTTACTGGACCTCAAAGACAATTGAAATGCGCAATATTCAAAAAGGTTCTAAAACCATAATGAAAATAAACAAAATTGAATTTGATGTACAATTAAAGAAGGACATGTTTACAGAACGGAATTTAAAACGGTAACTATCCTGGATATCGACGCTCCCCGTCCCTCTGCGGGGGTGTCAGATACGGACTACAATACGTATTTTTAATTTTTATTCACCCCCACAGGGGGACGGGGGGCATTGCACAAAAGGATATAATTTATGAAATTAATCACCAGCATCCTTACCATTGCCGCCGCAACGTTTGCCCAGCTCCCTGAAGGTATGACTATTGGCGGGTATATGGAGAATAAAACCGCCGCCGTTATCAGCACTAACGAAACCTTTACCGACCTGGCCAAGCTACGTCTGGAAGCCGGCTGGGAACATGGTAAAAGCGCCCGCATGGACGTTCATATGATGTTTACTTCTGCTCTGCAGCCGCTGGACCCTTTCTACAGCATCAAAAAAGGGTCCCTTTTGGGGGGCATTACCATGGGATTAATGTCCGGTCTTACTAGCGGTCTGGATTCAGCCGGGCAAGCCATGCTCGCAGACCCCGCCATAGCCCAGTTGGAGGAACACCTCCCCTACTCCAGTTTTTATCCAGCAGATGAATTTACCATGGATCGCGCGGTACTCAAACTTTATTTCAAACACCTTGATATATCACTCGGTCGTCAAGCAATAGCCTGGGGCACTGGCTACGCCTTTAACCCCACAGACATCTGGAATATTAAAGACCCTCTGGACGCTGATGCCCCCAAAACGGGATTAAATGCTTTTAGAGCAGAAATACCCCTTGGCGAATTAAGCGGACTGGACATAATCCTGTCACCGGGTAGGGACTTTTACCACTCCAGCGTCGGAGGCCGAATTAAGGCTAATTATGCCGGCAATGACATTTCATTCAGCGCTATTAAATATATGAACGCGGATCGCGAACTACTGGGGCTGCCCGAAAAGCTGCTGCTGGGAGCAGATATCATAAGTCAGATTGGCGAAGTAGGCGTATTAGCCGAAGCCGCTTTTAATAATCCCATTTATTACCCCATGGAGTACTGGGAAACAGATTCGGCATTCTTTCAGGCGGACATCGGCGTTAACTATACATTGGATAACGGAATTTACATGATGGCCGAATACTATTATAACGGCGCGGGTTCCTCATATTATCAGGATTATTCCACAGATGGTTTTATTAAGATGATGGCGGGTGAAATGAGCGGTTTCGGTCAGCATTATGTAATGCTGGGCGTTACAAAAGAGTTATACAATCATCTCATGTTCTCGGGGTTCGCCATTATAAATACTACTGACACATCTTTCATGTTATTACCCGAAGTCAGTTATAGCCTTTCGGATAACGTGGAATTTAAACTGGGAATTCAAGCCGCTTTTGGTGATAAAAAGAAGAGCGAATACGGCTCTATGCTCAACAGTGTCATGTTTACCGGTGTGGGGTATTTTTAAAACATACCACCAGTCACCCCGTCCACCGCACCGAAGTCTACATTGCCATTTTGGTTTAACAATGTCAGGATGGGCTCCGGCTCGGTGGCCGGAGTGACAATGTTAAGCAAAGCCCCCCCAACATTGCACTGTAGTCCACAGAGTAGGCAACGCCCCCCGACCCCAAGATGTCATTCTCCCGCCGTCCGCGGTCGGCTCTCGCATTCTGCTTCGGAGACCCGCGCAGGCGGGCATGACGTTTTTGGAATATACAATGTTACATAAATGTAGATACGCGATTTATAGCGTATCTACATTTAAAATTAACCTGCTGCGGGAACCTTACAATTCAAGCCGGCACAGTCATTCTTACCGGCGCAATCGTGGGTTTTAACCACACCCTCTGACAAGCTCTTACCAGCGCAGGTAGCATGGCCATTACAGGTAGCAATTTGCTCCAGCATGCCGTTAAGAGCGGCACAGTCTGCAGTGAATTCAGCCTCAGTTACCTTGGCCGATGTACCGGTAGCAGGTCCTGTGGTTGTGTCACTTTTTTTGTCACAATCTGTAAAGCCTGTACTCCCGGCTACTAAACCTGTAAGAGCCAGGGTTTTCAGAATTGATAATTTCCTTGTCATGATAACTCCTTTTTTTATTTGTTTGGTAAATTAAACCAGCCTTTTTGCCCCCAGTGGTGAAACCACTGCTGGGCGTTTGCTTCAATCTCGCTAATTACATCAATATTCAGGTTACACTGAGCCAATTCCAGCCCATTATTAAGGCTACCGCCAGCTCGAATGTATTTTAAGAGTACAAAAGCAGATACGCTCACCTTTTCAAAATGGACCATGCCTTGGAATTTATACAATACCCATCGTGATGTACCTTCAGATATATCCTGATACTTTCCACTGAAAGCTTTAATGTTATTACGCGTTTCCAACAGGGCCCAATCCTCGCGGAAAAGCATTACGGCCGGCTTAAGTTCAGGCTCAAATAAAGGCCCAGACTCGACCTCAACTATATCCTCCTGAAAAAGGAACCCGCTGAAAATCAAATCCAGCTTAGCGGCCTGAGCCAGAAGCCGTAGATGTTTATCCGGGATTTCCTGTTTGGGATAAAGATACTCAATCCATTTGCCAAGCCTTATATACAAATGCAAATCACTACCAAGATTATCCAATGTTGTATTCCTGGACGGATAATCATTTAAATAATTTGTGACCAGTTGATTTAGAGTCCATGTTCCCAGGAATTTGTCCAGCAAAGGGAAGGACTCTTGCATATTAGTTAACAACCGAAACCAGTACTGTTGATTATATACGCTCATGCCCTCCAGGGAGGACTTCCTTGAAGTTTTATTTATATCTGATACAATAGATACCGGATACTGGTCATAATTATACTGGAATTCTCCTGTGCTGAAAACAAATGGCGCTGTTAAACCCCTGCCAAATGCTTCCTGAAAACTGGATAATGTCCGATGAGCATTCCACCTCATGTGAACACGCTCCATCGGTTTATTTGAACGCAAAGCGCCTGCCTTGGCGAAACCGTATAGTGAAGCAAGGTCGCTTTTTGTTCTAATGAAGCACTCATGCTGCGATAGCTTCCACAGAAGCACTGTCAAGTACAGTAGATAGATTGTTTTGTTGATATTTGCGGGCTTTAAGAGCCTCCTGATGAGTGTCCTTAAAGCTCATAAAATTAGCATCCCACTCCAGTAGCGTGTCAAAACCACCGCTCAACTCCCAGGCCCTGGCATATAGATTCCAAACATCCCCGCAAACAGGATGATCATGAGTATCTATAAGGGAACCATCCTCTTTAACAGTATGCCCCGCAATATGACATTGCAGTACGCGATCCCACTTTATGGTTTTAACATATTCATCGGGATTAAACCCGGCGTTAATGGAGGATACATAAATATTGTTTATATCAAGCATATAGTGGCAGCCGGATAATTCTATAACCCGGTTTAAGAATTCCCACTCATTCATTTCTGAGGATTTAAATGTTACATAACTGGAAAGGTTCTCTATACCAAAAGGCACGTTTAAGTAATCCTGAACCACCTTAATTCGGTCAGCAAAATGCCTGGCATTTTTCTCTGTATAAGGCATAGGCAGCAGATCGTGGTAATTAACCCCGTTAACGCCCGTCCAGCAAAGATGGTCTGTAACATAGGGAGCGTTTGTATGACGAGAAAGGATTTTTAACTTTTTAAGATATTGCCAGTCCAGAGGGTCCACCGAACCAAGATTCATTGATACCCCATGCATTACCAGAGGATACCGGTTCATGGCCTTTTCCAGATTTTTCCTGGGAGTACCCTGAAGTTCCAAATAGTTCTCGGAGATTATCTCAAAAAAATCGACTTCTGGCCATTTTTCGAAGATTTCAGCATAATGGGCCACTCGCAGGCCCACACCTATTTTCCATTCTGATTGTGAAGATTTGGTCATTGTAACTTTCCCTGGATTGGTGAAAGTGAGTATGGCAATCATATGAAGTATTACACCACAATCATAAAGTGAAACATTACAACGCAGTTTGGTTATTTTTTTTTGAAAAATTATGTAACGCTTGAACAGTGGTGCGTGTCTGCAAGGGTGGCGTTACTATCGTTGGGGTGTTCTTGCAGTTGGAAAATAACTTTTTCGCTATAGTGGAACTTTACAGGCTGTACTGTAAACAGCACCGCGGCAATTATTAACAAAATGGCAGGCAGGAAGATGGCTATTTTAGATTTCATTATAATGCGGATTTTAAAAATACTCGTAACTACTCAGGTACTACAGATGCCCCAATTTTGTCATTTCGACCAATTCCA